>CAIWJG010000375.1 GCA_903912925.1 uncultured Verrucomicrobia subdivision 3 bacterium
GGCGGCTGGACCATTTCGGATTTCGGGCTTCGGATTTCCTTCGGATTTCGGGCTTCGGATTTCGGGTTTACTCCCACCCCTTCCCCCGCAATCCCTTCTTTATCCGTGTCATCCGCGAAATCCGTGGTTCCAACTGCTGATTCTAGGTTCATCGGCCCAGGATCAAACCTCTGATTCCTTCGGTCGCACCTCCGGCCCGTTAGGCGCCGCGCCCAGGAACCGCATAATGCTGTCGCCGTGCTTGAGCAGCTTCCGCTCCTGCCAACAGTCGGGCAGGCTCAACGTGTCGCGCTTCGTGTGGCCCAGCACTAGCAAGCCCTCCGCGGCCAGCAGCGCCGGCAGCCTCACGTCGTCCAACACTTGCTGAGCCAGGGAAGTCGAACGACGGCCGACGTTCTTCTCGCCGTAAGGCGGGTCCGCCAGGATGAGGTTGAATCGCTCGCCCGCCGTTGCCAGTTGGGCCACCGCGACGAACACGTCCTGCACCCGCACCTGCAAGGTCACCGGCGGGAAGCCGGCCACCTGGAAATTCTGGCGCAGCACCTCAGCGTGGCGCGACGATTTCTCCACGCACATCGCCGAGATCGCCCCCCGACTCAGGCACTCAAGGCTGAGCGCCCCCGTCCCAGCGAACAGTTCCAGCACTCTCGCGCCGACCACGCGGACCCCCAGGCTGTTAAACACAGCCTGCTTGACCAGGTCCGGCGTCGGACGCACGTCCAGGCCCTTCGGCACTTTCAATCTCCGGCGAGCCGCGTTACCACCTGTGATGCGCATAGGGAAGATTAACTGATCCCTTTCCGGATCGCACGCAGGAAGAACGAGGGGCCTCGGTGGTTAATGAAGCGAGCTGTTGCGCATCAAATCCGAAACCCGAGAGCCGAAGCCCGAATGCACCCTACAACTCCGTTTGCGTGGATCTGGGTCGATCGGATCAAGGGTGCAACCAAGCTGGCTCCGACCAACCGCCCGCCGGACGCCACCATTGCCGGCGTATGTTCGGATTTCGGCTTTCGGTCTTCGGATTTCACTTACTTGAACATCTCGGCAAAGAACTGCCGCATGGCTTCCCACGACCGCTTGTCGGCCTTCTCGTTGTAAGCCACTCCCTGCGCGACGTTGTTGCCCGCATTCCAGTCCGTGAAACTGTGCACCGCGCCACCGTATTTCACCAATTCCCAATCCACCTTCGCTTGACGCATTTCGTCCTCGAAGGCCGCCAGGTCTTTGGCGGATACATGCGGATCCTCCGCCCCGTGCAGCGCCAGCACCTTGCACTTGATACTCTTGCCGTCCTCGGGATGCGGCGAATCCAGTCCGCCGTGAAAACTTACCACCCCGGCAATGTCCGCCCCGCTGCGCGCCAACTCGATCACCGTCGTGCCGCCAAAACAATAGCCGATGGCCGCCACCCGTCTCGGGTCCGTCAGCGCATGCGCCTGCAAGACCGCCAGCCCAGCCTGGGCGCGAGCGCGCAGCAGGGCGCGGTTGTTCTTGTACTTGCCCGCCTGAGCGCCGGCCTCCTGGGGTGACTTGGGGCGAATCCCTTTGCCGTAGATGTCCAGCGCGAACACGTTGTAGCCGAGCTTAGCGAGCATCTCCGCGCGTTTCATTTCGTAATCCGTCAGCCCCTTCCACTGGTGCACGATCAACACGCCCGGCCGCTTGCCTTGGATGGATGCGTCGTAGGCCAGGTAACCTTCCAGGACCGTATCGCCGTCGCGGTATTCGATCGTTTCGGTATGGATTTGCGCCGCCGCAGCCAAAGCGCAGCCCACCGTCAGCAGTGTGGTAACTAGAGATTTCATACCACCACAGATAAACCCGGATTGCCAAAAACGCCAACCGCACTCCCTCCCTCCCGGGCGCATCTGGAAAGAGCCACCAGTCTGCGGGTCCCAAAGACCGAAATTCGAGGCCCGAAATCCGAAAGAAGGCCGAATACCGAAATCCGGACCCGGCCTCCGGATGGCGGGCGGCTATGCGGCGGGAGCGGTGTATGTTTCGGGCTTCGGAACTCGGATTTCCTTCGGTTTTCGGTCTTCGGATTTCGGATATGGGCGGCTGGCGGCTGGCAGTGCTGTCGATAAGCGCCCCCGCCTTCGCGCCCCTTGACACCACGCCACCCACGTTCATTGTATTGATGCGTGATGCAGAAACTTGAGCCACCCGACACACACTATTTCTTTGCTGCCATAGGCTGGCTGGAGCTGGGCAACCTGACAGAAGCCCAAGTCGAACTAGCCCAGATCAGCCCGGCGCAGCAAGAGCATCCGGACGTACTCGAAGTGCGCTGGCTGTTTTCCGCGCAGCAGAAGCATTGGGAGGAGGGACTGCAAATCGCCCAGACCCTGCTGCGCCGCGCCCCGAAGCGCTTGTCCGGCTGGCTGCACCAGGCCTATGCCTTGCGGCGCGTCCCAGATGGCGGCGTGCAGAAAGCCTGGGAAGCCCTGCTCCCAGCGAGCGACAAGTTCCCCAAAGAGCCGACCATCCCCTTCAACCTCTCGTGTTACGCCTGTCAGTTGCAGCAACTCGACACCGCCCGTGACTGGCTCAAGCGCGCCGTGGCCGTCGGTGGCAAAGAGAAGATCAAGCAGATGGCCCTCCAGGACTCGGATCTGGAGCCGCTCTGGGACGAAATCCGCCAGCTCTAGTCCCTAACGATCCCAATGGGGGTCAGAATAGAATGGCGCTTAGATAAGAAGCAAAACGCTCAGCGGCAGTCACTGGCAGATAAGCATCGAGTTCCAGTCCTGGGGCCGCCTTCCCTGGCCCAGCGCCTCAGGCCCAGTTTGGAACCGCTCCGCCCCTTTCGGCACCCCAGACTCGCAACCCGCACGCGCCGCTAGTCCGCGCTCCTCCTTCACCGAGCAACCCTTTTCTCAACCTGGCGCCGACCGTGGCGAAGTATCCTGCTGACCCATGCGCCTGCCCGGTTAAGTATCCACTCATATACCCCTGCTATACCCCTCCTAAGCCCCTCGTATCCCCCTCGTATCCCCCTCGTATTTACAATACCAGGGGCATACGAGGGGTATATGACGGGCTTAGGAGGGGCCTACTATGGATTACTGCATTAGTGGGTTGGCACAGAGGCTGAGAACTGGTATGACGGGAGGCCATGAAGATACTCGAAAATGGGTCTTTATCCGGACCGTCCAGCAGATCAACGGCTGGCAGGACCGCCCACAGACCTTCAGCGCCCGCGTCCCCCCTGCGTAGCCTCACGGCACGGCTGAACTCTGCGAGAAATACTCGAAGCGACTACAGGCAATCCAGCGGGCTCTTCATCCCGCTGCCTCCCTGGCGCAGGACGTGGGTATAGATCATCGTCGTGGATACGTCATTATGCCCCAGCAACTCCTGAATGGTGCGAATGTCCGCCCGGCACCGGGTGGAAACGAACGTCGAACGTCGAACATCCAACTCCGAACCTCGAACTCTCGATTAGCCAGGTTAGCGCTTCCGCTGCTTGGCGGTCTGGATGCTACGCAGACCTCATACTTGGATTCCGCCTTTCTTGTTCAATGTTGAGTGTTCGATGTTCTACGTTCGAAGTTCGTTGGGTTGTCTTCGCCATTGAACGCTTGGTTCTGGGTCGAGGCCGCCACGTGGCCCTTGTCCGGAAAGTGAAGATCGGTACCACCAAAGGTGCCAAGTCGGTCCTGCATCGCCTGGCACACCCAGCA
>CAIWJG010000376.1 GCA_903912925.1 uncultured Verrucomicrobia subdivision 3 bacterium
AGAAAGGAACTTGTGATGATTCCGAGCCTAGTGAGTGACTCACCTGCCGGGTGAATGGAAGACCTGCGCAATCCATTCATAACTAGCCTTTTTTGCGATCTTTGCGTTCTTTGCGGTTAAATCAACCGCCGAATTTAGGATAAGCGGTTCATTTTTCGTGTCTTTGGTGTATTTCGTGGTAACAACCCTTCTTTCCCGACCCTCTTCGCCAAAAACACCTGAAATGATTCAAATAGCTGAATACGCTTCTCCGCTGGCGGCAAAACAAAGCTGCTTCACCGTCCCCCTGCCAGCCGGGTGTGGCCCTCCAGCAAGCGTTCCGCGGACAGGAATCCGCCTTGGAGCCGGTAAAAGATCATGAAGCGGTGGAAGGGCTTCCGCAACCGCCAGGAGCGCGTTCCAGCCAGGTCCGGGTAGGTTCGGAATCGGCCGCGCCCGATTTCAGGACTGCGGCGTAATAACTCCAGTGCTGCATCCACAGCCTCGGCGAAGCGAGTCGCCAGCGCCAGGCCATCAACCGGGTCGAGGTCCCTTTCGATCAAATACCACCGAAACTGCCGCTCGACATCAGCATCGAAGCGTTCCGATCGCTGGACGGTCATACCCGCGATCGCTGTCGAAATTGTTCCAGCCGCCTGCGAACATCCCCTTTGCGGTGCGGGGTGTGGCGGCTCTTAGCTCCCTCGCGTATCAGGGCGGCGAGCTCGGGCGTATCCTCCTCCAAGTCCAGGCTTTGCGGCGGACAGAACGCCCGCCGCAAGGCATCGCGGACAACTTCGCTGGCGTTATTGTATAGCCCGCTCTTTACCTTCCCTTCGATGACCGTCTCGAGTTCGGCGGTAAGTGAAACATTCATAACGTCAAGCTTCACGCGATACCCAGAAATAGCAAGCTTTGACATACTGTGCAAGTGCAAGTGTCACCCTGACACTTGTATGACAGCCCGGCGAGAGGCCGTAAAGATAACCCATTATGCTGAGGTGTAAGTTATGCGCAGTTCAGCAGGAAAACACCTTGGACGCGAATCGAATGCTGAATGCAACTCCGCATAATTGCTAACGGGCTTGGATTTGGAACTGCGCGAGTTCGGGCCAACGGAGTGGCTTGGAACAAACCGCCGTCACACACATTAGCTGCCGCCCAGCCGCCCGTTCAATGTGTTCCCGGCCTATTTTGCGATGCGGTCTCTGAGACGGGACAACTGCTTCAGAGGAGGTTGCATTTGATTGGGATTATGTGGAGTTAGCGGAGGCTCTGACTTACTGAAAGCCCCCATCCATCGGCCAATTCCGCATCCGCTGAGGCTGACCTCCGCATAATTGATAACTCAGCATAATGGGTGACCCATTTAGGGCTGATGTTCCGCCCGTCCGGCATGAAATTCCCCGTCGGCTCACCACCGCCACCATACCAAGTGATTATCTCCGCCCACTCCGGCAGCATTAAACACCACGTTCATCCCGCCATCCACGTAGCCCGGCCCACCCGGTTCAGCAGCACCGTGAACCCGGTGTCATGGACCAGGTAGGCATAGAGATCCCCGTTCCAGCCGCCGCTCCGGATTTCACGCTTCTCGCTTCACGTTTCACGTTTCACTTTCCCCGTCATCGTCAGGCTTGCCGTGGCTGCTCCCGACCCATGAGCCGCTTGACCACCCAGGCGAGGCCCAGCAGGCCGAAGCTCATCGCCGCCCACTCGGAAGGTTCGGGCACCGCCGACAGCTCCAGGTGCAGGCCCCAGCTATTCACCGTCATCACATCCACGCCATTCAGGTCCGCCACGAACAGGTGCCAGGCTCCGTTCGGATTCAGCCCCAGGAAGGAATTAAACCCGGCGCCATCCGGTTGCCAGACGCCTGTCAACAGCCCGGTCCCGTTGCCCAGGTACGTGTGCAGACCCGGCGTTCCGTCAGCGCTGAACGTCACCTGGAACCCCTCGCCCGCGTTGCCAGACGGAGGAGCTTCCGCCACGCCCACGCGGTTGAGCAGCACGGTGAACCCGCTGCCATACTGCACGTAGGCATACAGATCCCCATTCCACCCGCCCGTGAGGTCCAGGGTCACCGCCAGTCCGCTAACGGTTCCGTTGAGCCCGCTCAACGTCCGGCTGTCCGCCCACCCGTTGGCATTGTTGTCCGGCACCTCGGTCCCGTTGGCAAAGCCGCCGCTCCAGTTGTAGTCAATTACGGCCGCGTGGATTGAGCCAGCCAGCAGCAGGCTGGCCGCGATTCCAAGCTTCGTTTTCATTCTCATTGTAATTCTCATTTGCTCCTCGATTCAGGGTCTCAGGTTCAGGGCAGATACC
>CAIWJG010000377.1 GCA_903912925.1 uncultured Verrucomicrobia subdivision 3 bacterium
GGCGCCTTCAAGGTAAACGTGATCTTCACGGTGGGCGGTGACGGAGGTGCGGATGACGGCGTCGGCGGCCTTTTCCTCGGTGACTTCTTTGATGTAGAGGGCTGCTTCGTCGGTGATGTTAAATTTGTTGCGGATTTCGGCGATCATGTCCTGAACGGAGACTTTGCTGGGGGGCGGGCCGGTGCCTTTCTTGCCTTTGCCGGGCTGGAGTTTGACGGTGCCGCCGGTGCTGCGGACCTCGCCCTGGTACTCGACGGCGGCTTTGACCACCTCGGTCTGGCGAATTTGTTTCATCAGGTCGGACACGCTGCCCTGTTTGATGAGCTGCGGGCCGAGGTACTCGGCAAACACGACGAACTCCCTGATCTCCGCCGCAAAGGAGAAGAAGCAGGTGAGGAAGTGGAATGCCTTTGCGAAGCGAGCCAGCAGGTACACAAACGCCTTGCGTTCCTCGGTGCCGGCAATGGTTGCCAGAAACCGGGTGCGCAGTGCATTGGCAGTGAACTGGACCTGGGCGTCGGTGCCGGTGGCCAGGAGTTTGAGGAAGTCGGTGGCGTCCTTCTGCGTGAAAATCCCGGCTGCCAGGATTTCGGCGTAGAGTTTTGGGCAGAGATCCTGGTCCGGCTCTTCCGGCACGAAAGGCGTGCCCTTGCGGTACTTCTGAAACGCCTTGAGGATGGCGGCGGCATTGTTGGTGAAATCCACGACCACCACGTCTTGCTTGCCTTCGTGGCAGCGGTTGAGGCGCGATACTGTCTGAACGGCGTTGCGGTCCACGACCGGCTTGTCGAGGAACATGCCGGCAAGTAATGGCTGGTCGAAACCGGTTTGGAACTTGTTGGCCACGATCATGAGGCGGTAATCGTCCCCTTCGAATCGTTCCTCGATCAACTCGCCCTCCTGCAACTCATTGACGGCGTGCTCGCTGATGGCCTCGTTGTTCTCCGGGTGGACGAAATCCGAGAACGCGTAGAGCACTTTGTATTTAGCGCCGCGCTCTTTGAGCTTTTCTTTGATGATCTTGAAATAGCGCAGCCCGGCCACGCGGGAACTCGTGACGATCATCGCTTTGGCTCGGCCCGCGATGCGGGGCATCACCTTTTCCTCGAAGATGCGGAGCATGACTTCGGACTTGTATTGGATGAGGCCGTCATCCTGAAACGCCACGTTCCTGAGCGCCCTGGACACGACGCCCTTGGGATAGACTTTTTCCTCCTCGTCCGGCGGGGGGACGAAATGGCAATGGAGGTTGTAGAGCGTTTTGTAGGAAATAATGCTGGCCGCCACGTCCACAATGTAGCCTTCGGCGATGGCCTCAGCCTCAGTGTAGCTGTCGAAGGACGACCCGAACAGGTCGAGGGTGGCCGGCGCGGGGGTGGCGGTAAAAGCGACGAACAACTGATTAAGGTCGTGCTCGCGGATGACCTTGGCGAGCTGTTCCTCCGGGTCCAGTTCCGGGGCGTCGGCGTCCGGCAGGTCGGGCTGGCGGAAGGGCAGCCGGATGGCGGCGCCCATCTGGCCTTCCTGCGAGCGATGGGCCTCATCAATCAAGAAGGCCACGCGCAGTTTCTTGAGTTCCGGGTTGCTCTGAAGCTCCTTGAGAATCCACGCAAACTTCTGCTGGGTGGTGACGATGATGGGCTTCCGGTCCTTGAGGAAGCGCGGCAGATCTTCGGCCTTTTTGGCGATGCCCACCACGTCTTTCAAATGGGTGAAATTGGCGATGTCCTCCCGGATATTGGTATCCAGGGATTTGCGGTCGGTGAGGATGAACGTGATGTCCACCAGCTTCTCGTTGGTGTCGCGTTTGTAGAGGCTGTGCAGGCGGTCGGCCAGCCAACAGATGGAGAGGGTCTTGCCACTGCCAGCAGAATGGTCGGCCAGATACTTCTTTCCGATGTCCCCGGTGGCCTCGCAGTGGTCCGTGATGTCCTGGGATAGCTTGCGGACGAGCCGGCTCTGGTGGTAGCGCGGGAAGATAGTGCAGGCTGGACGCTCCGGCTTGTCCTCCTCGGCCTCGCGCTTGGGCGCGCGGACGAGGAAAAAGGAAAGGGCTTCAAGCAATTGGTCTTGCGACAGGACTTCGCGGTAAAGGAACTCGACGGGGTATTCGCCAGGGTTCGTGGGCGTGTTGGTGAGGCCCATGTTGTGCCAGCGGAAGTTTTCCTCGCGGCGTGGGTCGGTGGCGGCTTTCACGTCGGAGGTGTCGGCGGCCAGGTAGAGGAATGGGTGCTGGAAGATCTTGTGGGCGTGGTCGCGGGTGGCAAACTGGTTGACGGCGTCATGCACGTTCTGGTTCTTGTCGTGCTTCAGCTCCAGATCCACGATGGGCAGGCCGTTGAGGAAGAACACGAAGTCAATTTCCTTGTTCGTTTCCCCGAAATAGAAGTGCGGGCGGAAGGTGATGCGGTTTTCGTCGTAGCCCTTAACTCCGGCGCTCTCGGCAGAGCGCGGCTTGGGATAGAAGAGGCGGAACTCCAGGCCGCGCACCTTGAGGCCGTGGCGCAGGAGCATCCAAAGCGGGGTGTGCTCCAGCTCTTTGCGCAGCGCCTTGAACACCTCTTCCCGCGCGTCCGTGCCGTAGTCGTCTTCCAGCTTTTGGAGCGTATCGGCCTGGGTAGCTTTGAGGAAGGCCCACAGGTGATCTTCGGCGATGAAGTGCTCGGTGTCCGTGATGTCAGACTGTTCGAGCACGGGGTATTTGTGCTCGCGGACGAGGTAATCCGCGATGTGCTGCTGGAAGGTCAGCTCCGGCTTTTTCTTGCGCGGCATGGGCGTTTTCCTCTGTTGATCTTCTTCGCCGTCGGGGCGCTAGTTGAATCCACCTCGCGAACGGTCGCGCCGCAAGCCGGGCAGCGGAAGCGGCAGCCGGGAAGTTCCTCAAAGCGCAGTCCGGTATCCTCGTCCAGTAATTCCGGACGACATGTGAACAGTCCACCACCACCCGCAGCCACATTCTCCAGCAGTCCGCAGTCGGGGCACTCCAAAAGTTCGCGGTCGTTCGCGAAGAGTCCCAATGCCCGCGCCTTCGCCTGCAGGGCAGCTATCTCGGTCGCCAGTGCGCGGAGCTTTGCCAGGCCTCGCTTCATGATTTGGCCGCACCGCGTTTTACCCGGTAGGGAACGGGGGACTCCGCCAGATGGCTGCCGCGCGCTTCATCCTCTGGCTCGAAAATCACGCGCACCTTGGCGCTCAGGACCTTGGCCACACGGCGCAGCATGCTTAATGAATGGCCTTCGTAAGACGGCGATTCGAGCCGGCTGATCTGCTGTTGGGAGGTCTTGAGTTTGCGCGCGAGGTCTTTTTGGGAGAGGCCAGCCTTCTCGCGCAGCGCCGCAATCTGCAACGCCACATCCCACGCCTCGCCCGCCCGTCTGAACCGCTCCGCAAAATCCGGGTCGCGGAGTTGCTCTTCCAGAAACACATCAAAGTTCGTCTTGCTCATGGCTCATTTCTTTCCTGCCAGTCCCGCATCCGCGCCCGCGCGGTGTCAAGGTCGCGGGCCGGAATGGCCCGGCCTTTGTTGCGGATGCCGTGAACGGCGATGATGCGCCGACCTTTCATAAAGAACCACAGCACGCGCGTGTTCAACTTGCCGACGTGGCGCAACTCAAACAGCCCATCGTTGAGCGCTTTGGTCAGCGGCTCGCGGTGATACTGGCGATGGCGCAATTTCTCCAGCCCCGCTGCCACTGCCGCAAAGTCGCCGGCATCACTGGCCTTGAGTTCCAGCAGGAACTCCCGCACGGGAGACTGTCCGCTGGCGCTCACATATAACGCTACTGTGAACTCCATAAACCTGCAACATCAATATTGGTGTGCATTCAGCGGAGTCGCCTCCGTGTGCTGCGTCTTCTCTAAACCCGCCTCCGTGATGCGCCGCTGGCCGGTGACACACTCGTGAATCAGGGACTTGCGGTAGGCGGTGAGTGTGGCGATTTGGGTTTCGATGCCCGCAGCAATCTGCTTCGATTCGGCGAGCTTGGCATCCAGATAAGCGCAAATGGCTTTCTGTTCTTCGCGGGGAGGTTGAAGCGTTCGCAGGTAGCCTGTCTTCACTTGGTCGAAAATCGGCAGCGTCGTCGCGGTCGCGATGCCGGGGATTACGTCCTCGTAAATCTTGAATTGGTAGGCGAGGTAACGGCTTTGCATCCGATGGCCGCACACGATGCCGACAAGTTGCTGATTGCAGGACGCCTCGACCGACACCAGGCCGATCTTTCCGATGGTGGCACCGATACCGACGAGAAAAACTGTTCCGGTTGGGAAAATCCGCAACTCACCGTCCCTTCGAGCGAGTTCGTTGATGAGCTTGCGGGGCTCGCGCAGGTCAATGTCGCCGTCGAAGCTGCCGGGCGCGAACCACGGAATCGTGCCGTCAGAATAATATTCAGGCGTGTTTGTAGGCGGAGTCATCCCAGCCTGAATCCGAGTGGTGAAACGCTTGAGATGTTCACACTGCCAATGCCGTGGAATCTCGTCGAACCAGGCCACGCCCGAAGCACGGCGTGGAGCGTCTGGATTCAAGCCCTTCGTGACCGCACGGTGGATGAGGGACTTGCGGAGTGAATCAAGGGTTTCGAGTTGGCGGCGTTTGGCGGCGACAGCGGCATCAATCGCGGCGCAACTGGCATCCAGATACGCCGCGATGCGTTGTTGTTCCGGCAATGGTGGGAGAGGTATGGCAAACGAGTCGAAATCTTTGTGGTCAACCGCCGGATAGCCGACACCTTTCGCAGTGGCTTCAAAATATTGCCGCGCTCCTTCGGAGATGAGCGCGTAGTAACCAAACTTGGGGGAAAGTTTGTGCTCCAGGGGCTGCACGACGTTGAAGCCGGTGGAGCAAACGAAATCTTTTCGGCCATTATTGATGAACGCCACTGCTTGAAGATTTGGCCTGACGGATGAGATCACGGTGCAGTTCTTCGCCACCCGGCGCCGCGCCCGTGAGGGGGCATCTTCGTAGCGCAAGCGCTCGATGGCGTTCGGGTCAACGATACCGTGGTAATCCACGTTGGAAATTTCGAGGTAGTCGAACTCGTAATCCGGTTTGGTGTCCGCTGGCAGGGATGCCGCGTTGATTGCCGACACGTCTTTGAGTCGGTCGCATTTCCACTCTGGCGACAGGCAGCTCATGAGTTTGCCAATCCCTCCAGCATCTTCTCCTCCTCTTTCTCCATCTTCCAAAACTCCGCTAGCAACTCTTTCGCAGGCGTGGGCGGCTCGTAGCGGTAGAAGTATTCGCTCACGCCCCGCCCCTTTCTGGCAGCACGGAGCGCACGACGTCCGTGAGCTGCTTCGCGGTCGGCAATTTTCCCTTCAACTCCGCCGGCAGTTTGGACTGGAGTTGATAGACGGCGACCCCGATCGGATTGGTTTTGGCGCGCAGCGCGTATTCCACCTCCACGTCGTCCTTTTCGGCGCAGAGGATGATGCCGATGGATGGGCGGTCCTCCGGGGCGCGCTCCTTGTCGTTGAGCAGATTCAAATAGAAATCCATCTTGCCCGCGAACTCCGGCTCAAAGGGTCCGACCTTGAGATCAAACGCGACCAGTGCCCGGAGGAAGCGGTGATAGAACAGGAGGTCTATGAAATACTCCTTTTGTCCCAAGGCCAGCCGATACTGGCGGCCAACGAAACAGAAGCCGTAACCGAGTTCGAGGAGGAAGGCTTGCAGGCGGGAGATCAATCGGTCTTCGAGTTCGCGTTCCTTGACCGCGCGGCGGAGGCCGAGGAATTCGAGGTTGTAGGCGCTTTTGAGCATCTCGTCCGCCTGCTCGGCGAGGTGCTCGGGCAGGGCGAGATCGAAGTTGTGCGTCTTCTTTTCCGTGACGGCGCGTTCGTAGGTGCCGGCCTTGATCTGGTTGAGCAGGACGTTGCGGGTCCAGCCGAAGCGGGCGGTGGCGCGGAGGTAGTACAACAACTCTGGCGGGGATTTAATCCTACCGAGAAGAAGGACGTGATGCCCCCAAGGGACAGTTGCCGCCAATTCTCGCACAGCTTGTGCGAGAATTGGACTCCCTTCGGAGGTCGGCTGCACGGTCTCACCTTCTGGGACAACTTGTCCTAGAAATGATGGCAAGCCGTGCCGAAACGTGCGGTTTTCAATTTCTCGCGCAGCCTGTGCGACAATGACCTCACTGCAGTACACCATGTAGAGTTGGCGCATCCGCCAAACGTTTGAGAGGGAGAATCCCCGCAGGCCCGGAAACGCTCGCCGCAAGTCAGCCGCCACCATTTCCACGACGGCATCGCCCCAGCCCAGCGTCCGTTGCCTTTCCACGATCCCGCGCCCAATGTCCCAGTAAAGCAGAATACCATCACGGTTGACGGACCGGGCCGCCGAGATGCGGGCGGAGGTCACCCGCGCCTTTAGGTCCTCGATAAACCGCCGGTATTCCGGCGTTGCCAGCACGGACAAGTCGTTTTCGCTTTTCATTGGTCCAGTCCTTTTAGCATTTCCTCCGCCTCTTTCTCCAGCTTCCAGAACTCGGCGAGCAGTTCTTTCGCGGGCGTGGGCGGCTGGTAGCGGTAGAAATATTTGTTGGGGAGAATTTCGTAGCCAAGCTGCGGGCTGTCCTCCCAACGGATGATCGGCTTGGCAATTTCCCTTTTCAGGAACGCCTCGATGTCCTCGCCGTGCGGGATGTATTCGTCGTCCTGAACGTAGTGGCGGTGCGTCCATTGGACGGAGAGGATTTCATCGGCATCGGCAAAGGCGGCCTTGAATTTCTTGGAGGCGTTGTCGCCGGCCTTGAGGGTGAGTTCGGCGGTGGATTCCTTGCCGGCGGTTTTGATGCGAGCGGTGAATTTGATGGACGGCCCCTCACCCCTGCCCCTCTCCCCATCGGATGGGGCGAGGGGATTCTTAACGGGTGGACGGTTACCCAGGGCGACGCTCGCGGACTCGCTCTGCCCTGGGCTGGTATGATTTTGCCCCTTCGGGGCGGCAGAGGGCGCTTCGCGGCAATAGAAGTCCTGCTCTTTGGCGACAGTGGCGGCGGTGAAGGACTTTTCGTAGAGCTCGGTGACGATGGCAGGTTTGTCGTTCTCGTCCGTCTGCCAGAAGACGACGCTGACCTTGTGGTAGGCAAAGTCTTCACGCCGGAAAAGCTTCACATGGTCGTCGGCGTAGTTCCCGGCCCAGCCATCAAAGTAACGTTCCTCGACCCACGCACGGTGAGCGTCGGTCATGCGGTTGCGTTTGCTGGCGAAGGCTTTTGGCTCCTTCTCGAACTGTTGGCGGGCGTCAATGAGCATGACGCGCCCGCGATGGCTGGCCGGCTTGTCGTTCCGCAGTAGCCAGATGTAGGTGAAGATGCCGGTGTTGTAGAACATCTGGTCGGGCAGCATGACGATGGCATCGAGCCAGTCGTTTTCGAGGATCCAGCGGCGGATTTCGCTTTCGCCGGAGCCGCAGTCGCCGTTGGAGAGGGGTGAGCCATTGAAGATGATGGCGATGCGGGAGCCCTCACCCCCGGCCTCTCTCCCATCCGATGGGCGAGGGGAGTCAAACGGGATCATCTTGGCGAGCAAGGTTTGCAGGAAGAGGAGCGCGCCGTCGTTGGATCGGGGGAGGCCGGCCCGGTAACGGGTCTGCTTGAGCTTGAGGACCTCGGTTTCGTAGCCGTCCTTGCCGCCCCAGGTGACGCCGAAGGGCGGGTTGCTCAACATGCGGTTGAAGCGCCACTTCGCTTCCGGCCACTGGTCGCCCGGGTCGCGGCTGTGCGGGTCGTGAGGGATGAGTGAGTTTCCGAGGAAGATGGTGGCCTGCTGGTCGTTCTTGATGAGGAGGTCGGCCTGGCAAATGGCGTAGTTCGTGGGGGAGAGCTCCTGGCCGTGGATGGTGACGAATTTTTCGACGCGCTCCCGTTCCTCGGGCGTTTTGGCGCGGTCGAGGAGGTGTTCCTTGGCGATGGACAACATGCCGCTGGTGCCGGCGGCGAGGTCATAGATGGAGAAATGGCGGACGGGGATGGGGATTTCGAGCAACTCGACCATGAGGCGGATGATCTCGCGCGGGGTGAAGTGATCTCCGGCCTCTTCGCCGCTTTGTTCCGAGAAGCGCCGGAGCAGTTCCTCGTAGATGTAGCCCATTTCCAGGCCCGAAAGCTGGTCCGGGCCGAGCGCGAGCTCCTTGTATTGGTTCAGGATGGGGGCGAGCCGGTTGTTCTTCACCATCGTGCCGATGGTGGCCCGGTAATTGAAGTGCTCGATGATGTCGTCAACGTTCTTGGAGAAGCCGTTGATGTAGTCGCGGAAGTTCTTTTCAAGGAGCATCTGGTCTTCCTCATAGACCTTGCGGAGCGACCAGTCGGTCTTGTTGGAGAACGGGGACTGCTTGGGGTTGAGCTCGAGTTCCTTGACCAATTTGTCCAGATCCTTCGGTTTGTCCTTGAGGCCCGGGCGCTTGGCCAGCACCTCGGCGCGCTTGGCCTCGCGCCAGGCGAGCAGCACACACTCCAGGCGGCGGATGACGATGATAGGGAGGATGACGCTCTGGTATTCGTAGGGCTTGAACTTGCCGCGGAGCCGCTCGGCGGATTTCCAGATGTCACCGGCGAGGTTGTCGAGCTTGGGTTTATTCAGGGCGAGGGACATAGTGAAGTGACTCTTCCTCCGGTATGGCGTAGCCCGTGGCGAAGCACATGCGACCGTGACGTTGACGGATGATGTTCTTCTCGTCGGGCGTGAGCTGTCGTTTTAGTGCAGTGGCCATAAGTAATTGGATTTGCCGGATGCGAACCTCTGGATGATGCACAACTTGCGCGAAGACCGCACGGTGTAATTCCGCGCGACGCGGGCGTGCGCAGGGGAGACCGCGCCGACTGAAAACTGTGCATTTGTGCCGCCCATGACGAAAGCTCGGGCAATGGTGCGCCCTGGCGGGCTGGATTGCAGCAAGAAAACCAGGTTTGCTGTTGGCGGGGCTGGGGGTTGACTGAACCGTGAGGATGTACTCGGCGAAGGTGTGGTGCGGCGCCGGTCAGGGAAGGCGGAAGCCCCGGTCACCGAGCTGCGCAACTACGCGACGGTCCTCACGGACATGAACATCTGCGTGAGCACCTGCTGATTCCTTCGGGCCGGGGCGGGGGGGTGGTGTGGGAAGCGAAGGCAGAAGGGGGTGATCGGTAATCAGTGATCAGTAATCGGTAATCGGTGACCCTGGTGACTCAAGCTACAGGGTTTGTGGACCTATACAGGGTGAAGTGACCAATTAGATCACTTTGGGCGCGTGCAAATTGGCTGGCGTTGTCGGCCACGCGCGCCGTAGCAGAGAACAGAGTAAGAATAGAAAGCTAGTAATCGTATGAAGATACAAGATATTCCACAGACCGGGAAACTCGGTCTGACTGTCACGTGGCCGGGCCGTAATGGCCTGATCCGTCGCATACTCGTAACCCCCTCAAACCCGCGCAGCGACCGGCAGTTGGTCGTCCGTGACCTGCTGGCGCAGCAGGCGCGGCGGTTCGACGGGCTGACCGACGCGCAGCAGGACGCCTGGATCGTGGCGGCGGCGGGCTACCAGTCCACTCCCACGCTCGGGCAGAGCGGACCGCTAACGGGTCTGCAATTGTTCGTCCGGATCAACTGCAAGCTGGGCCTGCTGGGCCAGGAGCCGGTGGACGTGCCACCGGTGTCGCCGCAGTTCCCAAGCCTGGCGCCCCAGAACCTGGTCATCACCAACACCGGGGGCGTCATCGCGGTGAAGTTGACCTGCCCGACAAGCCCGGGGGAGAACACGGTGCTGCGGGCCAGCCCGCCGCAGAAGGCGGCGGTTCGGGCGTGTGGTAACTTCCGCATGCTCGGCACCTGCCCGGCGGCGGTGCAAGGTTCGGCGGACATCACGACGCTGTACGTGGCGCAATTCGGGTCCGTGCCGGTGGGCAAGCGCATTTTCGTGCGCGCCAGCACAATGGTGGATGGGTTCGAGAGCTTGGGGCGCGAGTTCCAGGCCCGAGTGCCGGCTGCCTGAGCGCCAGGCTCGAAGCGGCCTCGTCTCCTGCCCTGACGGGCACCCTCTCCCCCTCTGCAGGGGGAGAGGGAATAGGGGGGCTGCGCGGCGGTCCAAAGGTGCATAACCGGCGTGTCTCGCTAGCGAGGACGGTGACCGGACTTCCTCACCCGCTAAAAGACGCGCATTGTGTCGAGCACGGCCTTGATGCGGGGGACTTCGTGGGTGCGGAACAGGTCGGTCTTGCCCAGTGCGGCCAGCACGGCGAAGAAGGGCTCGGCGCAACGCACTTCCTCGCCGAAATACTCAAAGCCATGCGGCAAGGCGTGGCAGATCGGGAAGCCCAACGTGCGCAGGCGGAAGGTATTGAGGAAAACCGTCATCTGGTGGCGCACACGCACGCTGCTGTCCTGCAGGTTGCGGTAGTAAAAGCCCAGGCCCGGATCGAGGAGAATCTTCTCGACGCCGTTGCGGGCCGCGATCTCAATCTGCCGCGCGAAGTAATCCTGCATCAGGACTATCGAATCGGCGCTGAAATCGAAATCCCCCACCTCCCGCACGTTCTTGCCCTGCACATAACAGATGATCACCGCCGCGTCGTGCGCGGCGACCATGCGGAAGAGTTCATCGGTCCGGTCGGAGCCGGTCAGATTAAGGATGTTCGCGCCGGCTTCGAGACAGGCACGGGTGACAGAGGGTTGATAGGTCTCGACCGAGACCAGGACATCCGATTCCCGCAATGCGCGAATGACCGGCAGCAGCTTGCTGTTCTGGCCAGCCTCATCCACGCGCGCTGCCTGGGCCAGGGTGGATTCAGCGCCAATGTCGATGATCTCCGCCCCTTGGTCCCGCATTACCTTGCCCCGGCGCACTGCGCTCTCTGCGGTGAGACAAACACTTTCCCGATACCAGGAGTCTGCCGAGAGGTTAATCACGCCCATGATGGCAGGCCGCGAGTTGAAGGGGAAATGCTTGTCGCCGATGGTGAATTCCTTGACGCGCGCCTTGGCTGCCGCGCGATTCTGTTCGAGCAATTCAGCCAGTTGTTCCAGTCCCAGCATGGTTGTCAAAGTAACGCAAATCCCCACTTGGGAAAGCCATAACTCGACCCTTGGGCACTTGAAACTTTAGTATCAGCCACGCTTTCTTCTCCTTTCCTCGGTGGGACTGGTGCGGGGACAGGGCTGTTCTAAGGTTCTCCCGTTCCCATCTCCTCCATATGAGAATTGCTGCTTCGGATTTCGGTTTTAGGGTGATCCCAACCGACTTTAGAGCGCCCCTGGTTCTCGGCAAGCTTGCCGCAGGTCGCACAATCGGGGACACTGTCGTAGTTATGATATCCCAGACTGCGCCACTCGAACCCGAAGCAGCGGGCCTGCCGGCCATCCCCGAATTGTTGGAGATTGCGCGACGCGTGTGCTGGTGGAAGAAACCGGAAGAGACCTTAGCCGCCCCGGCTTCCTTCGTCGCACGGGTGATGACGCTGGGGAGCTGGGATGAGGTCCGGGCGGTGCGAGCCCAAGTTGGGGACGTGCCGTTCCGGCGCGTCTTGCAGCAACCGCCAGCAGGTATCTTCGACGCGCGATCCTGGCACTACTGGCACCATGCGCTCGGATTCGTCGTCGTGCCTCCCTTGCCGCAACGGCGAATCCCATGAGCCTCTTCGCACCTCGCCTGCAAATGCTGCCGCCCGCGCAGCGCCGTCTGTGGGCGGAACTGCCACAAGTGCCCAAGTGCTTTGTCCTGTATGGCGGCACGGCTGTGGGCCTTTGGCTGGGGCATCGCCTGTCGGAGGACTTCGACTTCTTCTCCAGTGATCCGTTCGTGCCAGCAGAATTGCTAACGCGCATACCTTTCCTGGCCGGCGGACTTTTGCGGCAGTCTGAACCGAACACTTTGACCGTCACCGTGGACCGGGCAGGCCCCGTGAAGGTGTCCTTTTTTGGCGGACTGCGGCTGGGCCGCGTCGGTGAACCGGAACGGGCTCCAGACACGGGGCTGCTGGTGGCCAGCCGCCTGGACCTGGCGGCGACCAAGGTGGCGGTGGTTCAGCAACGCGCAGAACAGAAGGACTACCTGGACCTCGCCGCACTGATGAGGGCGGGCGTCGGACTTGCCGATATGCTGGGTGCGGCGGCAGCGTTGTATGGCGAGCAATTCAACCCATTGATCAGCCTCAAGGCGCTCAGTTACTTCGGCGATGGCGACCTGCCAAGCCTGCCCGCCAACGAGAAGAACCTCCTGAGCTGCGAGGCGGCGGCGGTCCGGAAGATTCCTGAGATCCACCGTCGCTCTGACGACATCTCACCTGCAACCTGAATCATCGGAAATGCGCCCACCACCAATAGCCGTAAAAGGTTATCGCCCGCGTTGCCGCTTCTCGGGCTAGTCATGATTACTTCACGAATTGGCCGGCCGCACCAAGGGTTCCTCCTCGTCGCATTCTCGGTTTTGCTGTTCGCGGGTTGGCGCGGGAGCGCGGTTGAGGCTTCCGGCACAAACGCAGTCACAGTGCCGCCCAACCGCAAAGACCTTCCCGCCCGCCTGGAGGTCAAGCCTGCGCCGGACGGTCAGCGGCCCCTGCCGGGAGCGCGCAAGGGACTGCGGGGAGTGTTCTTCAATCCCCAGGTGAAACAGGGCGAATCGCCGGACTTCCCGTGGCTGCTGCTCTACCCGCACTGCCGCGGCGAGGTCCGAACGCACTTGAAGGAACTCGTCACTGCGACCGACGCCAATTTCGTGAGTGTCTTCGTGAATATCGCGCACTCGCTGAAGCAGCCGTCCCAGTCTCCGCAAGTGGGCCAACCGCTCACGGCCTGGGCAAACACTGCCTACTTCGACAACGTGGCGGCTTTCATCGACGACTGCCACACCGCGGGCGTATGGGTCGAAGTTGACCTGGCTTGCAACCTGTGGGTTCCGCGTTCCGTTGAGCCGAAGCACCAGATTGCTTTCTCAGGCAAGTGGCCCATGCCCAGCGAATCTCCGTGGAACGAGGCGGCGCTTTGGTATCGCGAGACCATTACCTACATCGAGGGCCGGACCCGACATCCGGAGTGCATCGCGATGTGGTGCATGATGGGCAACTATGAATTCGGCGAGGCCGAGCCTTGCCTCTGGGACCGCGACGACAATCCGGCTATCGCCGCCAGCGCCGAGAAGTTCGTGAAACACGTCTGGCCGGTCTTCCGCTCCGCCGGGAAACGGCCCAAGGCCCCTCCTATTATGCTGCCGATCCTCTCCAACACTTCGTTCTGGATGGCGAGATCGCCCAAGGCGCGCCTGAGCGCCTTTGCGAATCTGAAGAAGTGGATTGTGGATGACCTCGGTCTGCCGCCCGATTACTGGGTGATGACCACCTATCCCTTTTGCGATCCCGCACCGGATGGATTCTTCTATTTGCGGGCCATCATGGAAATCCTCGGGCCGGAGAACGCGGGCCGTGTTGTCTCCACGGACCTCAAGGGACCGGGTCATGATCAGGAGCTGCGCGATTCCATCATCATCCCGCCGGGCGGGCAGACCGGCGCCGATATGCTCAAGTGGCACTTCCAGAAGAGCGCGCAGTATGGGTTCGCGGGTTGGTGGGTCTGGGCTTACCAGAACACGCCGAAAGCGACTACCGGTATTCGCGACCTGACAGGCAACTGGAAGCAGGACCTCGTGCGGGTCATCAAGCAGCAGGCGCCGTAGCCGGGACGTCCTGGGTCCTGTTGCTAACTACCGTAGTCGATTAAGGCCGTGCCGAGTGCTCGGATCGTAACGGAGCGGCGGTCGTGACCGATCTTCGTCAGGTTCACGCATACAGTCTGCGGCGTCTCGGCAAGATTCCACAACAGAACGTGGCGGGCAGTGGGATACCAGGCGCAGACTACGGGCGTATCCTCCTCGACATAGGGATATCCGCTGGTTTGGTTTAAGATGGTCTGCTTGAGGCTGGCAAGTTCCGCCGGCGATTCCGCCACCGCGTGGCCACGGTCAAGCCGCACGTCAGCTTGAGGCCGATAGACCAGTTCCACCTGGCCCTGAACCTTAATTTCGCCGGCCGCTACCCCGCGCGCATCGGCATCGGCGAGGAAGACCCACCCGCTATCGCAATCTATGGATGCCGAGTCAATCACTTGGAATGGGATGCCCATTGCCAGGAAGAGACTGTAGGGATTGTCGTCGCCCACATAGCGGGCGTGCCTGCCCCAGAAGTGCTTGAGCGGGCCATGCGGCTGATGCCCCATCACCTTGCGATGGGTGAGCGCCTGCTCGCGCATCGCAGGCGCCAGCGTGTCCCAATGCGTGCTCGGGAACGGGCGGATGCCGCTCATGAACATCGTGTTGCGCACATCGGCGATGGTCGAGGTGGCCAGCTTGGCGGCCATGTTGTTGGCCGAGAGCTTTTCGGCGGGCCAGGCGGTCGTCTCGCTATAGGCCAGCGCAGGCGTCGTGTAACGCCGATGGAACAGCACACTGAAGAGCTCGTTGGTCTTGCCTTTGGTGGGAGCGAAGCTGGCATCGTCGAACATCAGTTCCCCGACGCGCATCGGCACTCCGGTGTAGTCCGCCAGGCGAATACCCGCCTTCTCGGCTCCCAAGTACATCACCATGATACCGAGGTGCATCTCCGGCGCGGCAGCGGCCTGTTGGGCGCGAAAACAGTCGGTCAGGCCATCACAGGTGTACTCCACCCACTGTGCGACAACGGGAGTCAGCCGCCGCGCGATCACAGCCTCGCGAAGCTGCTGCCATTCCGCGTCACCATAGCCGTATTTCCGCAGGAACGCGCTCTGGTGTTCATCGCAAAAGCAGCCGCCGATGGTGCCCGGTCCGAGGGCCAGGCGGAAATCGTCGTCGAGGAACACTGTACCGGGTTGAGCGCGCTTTAGCGTCGCCATAGCCGCCACGTTCTCCTGGCAAACGGGGGGATGAAGTGATACCCCGTAGAAAGTCTTCCCCTGCACCGTGAGCGATGGTTTTCTGCGGCTCATGTCCATTTGCGGCATGTAATCCGGCGCGGCGCTGGAAAATGAGGGATGCCCCAGCGGAACCGTGATAAGATGCACCTGGAAACCGGCTGCCTCCAAGCGCCCGCGCCACACATTCACCTTTTCGATGGAGTAATGCCAATACCCGCTGAAGAAGGGTGCCAGCCAGATGTGGCCGACCCCCGCTCGCGACAACGTGGGCATGAGATCGGGGTCGGTCTCGAACGCCTCGATAGCGATGGAAAGGTGGAAGGCTCGCTCCGTCTGGGTTTTGGCGGTCGGCTTTGCCCGGAATGCCTTGCATCCCAAAACGGCTCCCAAGCTCCCGACGGCCATCCCTCGGAGGAAACGGCGACGTGATGAGGCTGCCGTGGGCAGAGTAACTAACGAATCATTACCTTTAGGTTTCATGGAATGTGCGCTCATTGGTCGATTACTTTCCTGCCAGTGCCGTTTGCGCATGCGCCAACCTGTTCAATCCTGGGCCGGCGCGGCAAGCCAAAAGGCCAAACAGCTTGCGATTGGTGCACATCTTACATTTTTCCAACGTTGTTGGCACGGGTGACTGGAGCGCGGACATTCTTGTCCGCTTCGACAATGTTGGCAAGCCCCAGGCGGACAAGAATGTCTGCACTCCAGAACAATATGGGATGCGCCCCAACGCCGGGTTGGCAGCGCAACCGGGCTTGTCAATGCCCCATCGTTCCAGCTACAAAATAGCCGTGCTGAAGTTCCCGACTTCCTGCCCTTGAGCAATAGTTTCGGCAAGTGCTATGAGGCGACCAGCGACAAGAGCCAAACCCGCCGCGACGAGGGCAACTGCCCCAGTGATGGCGCGGCTGCGTCTGACGACGTGGCTGATCGCCTTCTTTCTGGTGTTGGTGACGATTGCCCTCTACTGGCCGGCGACCAGCCATGACTTCGTCAACTACGACGACGACATGTACGTGAAGGATAACACGCACGTGACCAGCGGACTGACTCTGGGGAATGCCCGGTGGGCATTTCGTACTGACTACGCCGGCAACTGGCATCCTGTCACCTGGCTCTCGCACATGCTGGATTGCCAGATGTTCGGTTTGAACTCGTGGGGACATCACTTGACCAGCGTGCTGCTGCACGCGCTCAACGCCGCGCTGGTCTTCATGTGGCTGCGACTGATGACTGGCGCGACGTGGCGAAGCTTGCTGGTGGCGGCGTTGTTCGCTCTCCACCCGCTGCGCGTCGAATCGGTGGCCTGGGTCTCCGAGCGCAAGGATGTGCTCAGCGGCTGCTTCGGTCTGCTCGCACTGATAGCCTATGCCCGCTACGCGCAAGGCGGAGTGCAGAAATCCGAAACCCGAAACCCGAAACCCGAAGGAAATCCGAAACCCGAAATCCGAAGTTCGAAAGAAGGCCGAACTCCGAATGTTGAAAGCATGGCGCGCTCTTCTGTCCCGGGTTCGATGTTGGATGTTGGATGTTGGATGTTCGGTGTTCGGGTCCCATCTTCTATCTTCTATCTTCTATCCCTGTCCTTTTTCGCCCTCGGGCTGATGAGCAAGCCCATGTTAGTGACTTGGCCGCTGGTGATGTTGCTGCTGGATTACTGGCCGCTAGGGAGAATGCAGAATGGAGCAGCCAGCACCACGCATCACGTTTCACGTTTCACGTTTCACGTTTCACGCACCAATCTCCTGCCCTTGCTCTTCGAGAAGATCCCGTTCTTTGCCCTCGTGCTGTTGGGGAGTATCGCGACCTTCGTGGCGCAGAAGCACGGAGGCGCTGTGGAGACGGTTGAAAACCTGCCCCTGGGCGCGCGCACCGCCAATGCATTGATCTCGTATGGCCGCTACCTGGGGAAGCTGTTCTGGCCTGCGGATCTCGCGGTCTTCTACCCGCGTCCCGGGCATTGGCCGCTGGGGATGGTGCTGCTGGCGGGCGGGTTGGTCCTGGGCCTTTCGGGGCTGGTCTGGGGGCTGCGCCGGCTGCATCCCTACGGGCTCGTCGGGTGGCTGTGGTTTTTGGGGACACTGATCCCGGTGATTGGGCTCGTGCAGGTCGGCGGTCAGGCGATGGCGGATCGCTACACTTACCTGCCATCGCTTGGAGTTCTCATCCTCTCAGTCTGGGGTGCCTGCGAACTGACCCGGGGCTGGCGGTATCGGGTGATGCCGTTATGCGTGGTCGGTGGTGGCGCAAGCCTCCTGTGCCTCGCGCTGACGCGGCAACAGCTCGGGCATTGGCAGGACAACGAAACCCTGTTCCGTCAGGCACTCGTGGTCACGGAGAACAATCAAATCGCCCACAAGTCCTTGGGCGACGCCCTCGATAAGAAAGGCCAAACCGACGAGGCGATCGGCCATTTTCAGGAAGCCATCCGCCTCAAACCGGGTTACGCTGACGCCCACAACAACCTCGGCAACACCCTGCTCAAGAAAGGCCAAGCCGACGAGGCGATTGGGCATTTTCAGGAAGCTATCCGCCTCAAACCGGGCTATGCGAACGCCTACAACAACTTTGGTAACGCCCTCCTCAGGAAAGGCCAGCCCGGCGAAGCCATCCGCCAATACCAGGAGGCCATCCGCCTCGAACCGGCTGATGCCAACACTCATTACAACCTCGGCAACGCCTTTCTCAAGAATGGTCAGCCCGACGAGGCGATCCGCCAATACCAGGAAGCCATCCGACTGAAGCGGGATTCCGCCGCCGCCTACTACAACCTCGGCATCGTCTTCGGCATGAAAGGCCAACCCGACGAGGCAATCAGACAATTCCAGGAAGCCATCCGCCTCAAACCGGATTACGCTGAGGCCCACAGCAACCTGGGCACCGCCTTCTTTCAGCAAGGCCGCGCCGATGAGGCGATCCGCCAATATCAGGAAGCACTCAGGCTCAAGCCCGACTTTCCCGACGCCCGCAGGAACCTGGACCTGGCACTCGCCACCAAGGCCAATGCTTCGCCCGCGCCCGGCACCTCCACTCCTCGCTGAGTCATTCCGCTTTGGCTCTGCCGGGTGGATGAGTCGGAAACGCCGCTTGAGGTTTCTCAGCCGGCGGCTATTCTGTCTTCATGCCGATTTACGAGTTTCATTGCGACAAGTGCGAGCAGGACAGTGAGCTATTGGTCCGTTCCAGCAAATGGAAGGGCACCAAATGCCCGCATTGCGGCTCGGCAAAGCTTTCCAAGATGCTATCCGTTTTCGCCTCCTCCGTGGGCGGCAGCCAGCCTGGCGCCAAGCGGTCATGCAGCGGCGGCGGGTCGTGTGGCCGCGGCTCATGCGGCGGCGGCGGCTGTTGCGGCGGCGGCAAGCACCACCATCACTGAGCCGGCTTAACCTGGATGCCGCAGTTGAACAGCGAAGACGCGAAGACGCGAAGGCTCAAAACAAGGCGATGCTTGCCATTTCAATCGCGTCGGAAACCTTCACTTGGCAGGTGAATCCAAAGCCTCCCCCGAGTCTGCCGTTTGCCTGCTCTTGCTTCGCGTCTTCGCGCCTTTGTTGTTCACGTCCAATTGCAGAGTTTAGGCTTAAGCCACGACTTCCCGGGCCGTGATCGCCCGCAAATCCGGTATCGCCCAGTCGGGCTGGCGCATTTTCAGCTCTTCGAGCGTCGCGCCGCCCGTCGCCACCGCCAACGCCTTCGCGCCAATGGCCCGCGCGCAGCGGATGTCCAGCGGCGTATCCCCGATCACCAGCACCTCGTCGCCGCGCAAGTCTTGCCCGAGGATGCGGCAGCCCCGCTGAAGTGCCACCGCGGCAATCTGGTCCCGGTCTTCGTGGTCGTTGGCGAACCCGCCGGTTTGGAAGACCTCCCAGAGATTGAAGTGGCGCAGCTTGATCTCCGCGCCCAGCCGGACGTTCCCGGTGAGCAGGCCGAGCATGGGCGCCTGCGGCAACGCCTGCAGCTCGTGAATGAATTCCCACACCCCCGGACACAGCTCCGTCTTGCTGTCGCGCAAGATGTAGTCGAGCCAAAAGGCGTAGCGGTCGAAGAACCGCCGGAAGTTCTCGGGCGTCGGCGCAATCTGATTGAACCCGAAGAACTCGCGCACCAGGCTGTAGTCCGTACGCCCGGCGAACTTCAACCGCTCGAAATGATCCGCCATACGGAACTCGGTGGCGAAGGTCCTGGCAAAAGCCTTCATCCCCGCGCCGCCCGTACGGACCAGCGTGCCGTCAATATCAAATAAAACCAGCCGCACCATGTCCTGAAAAAGTAGGCGGCCGAATGTCCGGTGGCAATGCTGCGCTTGGGGGAGATCCAACATCTAATCCGAGCTTGTCGCCGCCCTGGAGCGGGGCAATTTGTTTGGGGACAATTCGGTGGTTGCGCTGTGGATGCTGCTGCGGAGCTTAGACACGGATTCCACGAATTGGCACAGATGCTGGGAGTTTCCGTAAAGACCTAAGCCTGGACGTGTTATGAGGTCTGCCCTATGGAGGGGCCGAGGAGATACCGGAGGGACTACGGGGAGGGGAAGTTGTGCATTGCAATCGGTTCATTTTTTTATCAACCAGAGACCCCCATCCGCAGCCCAGACTGCATGCTTACTACCTCCATAGTACCTCCGTTATACGTCCGTAGTACCTCCGTAGTA
>CAIWJG010000378.1 GCA_903912925.1 uncultured Verrucomicrobia subdivision 3 bacterium
CCGGGCGGTGGGGGGGCGGGGGGGGGGCGGGGGGGGGGGGGTGGGGGGGGGGTCTGGGGGCGGCCTGACGTGGATTGCGCAACTATATGCTATTTTGATACTTGCGAGATTATCAAGGTAGCTCTGGGTGCGCCGATGGGTCGCATTCATAGACGGCGCAACCCCGGTGCAGGCCCGGCGAGGCCCCCATGTAGTGCGCTTAAGCCTCTGCGGCTGAGACGCGCACGGCTCCAGTTCCAATCTCCGGTTGACCCGTTTCAGATCTACAGTTTCACCCTCCGGACTATCTTTCCTGTTGGACCTCGCACAATTACTTCGAGCCGCCGCGGGCGAGTCTGGCGCTTCTTGCCCTGCTGTGGGCGCGTGTGGCGACGTTTACGTTCTGGCAGCTTGTACCGCACATGCCTATGCTCACTCTCCCGATCCGGATCATAATAGCCGTCGCAGAACGGACACTTTTTCTGGAATGGCCCATGATTCTTCGCATGGCCCGTTCGGACACTGTAATTGTGACCACCGAAGCTGTGCTTGTCGTAACCCATACGCCATCCTGGTTATCTTATTGCCCAGCGCGGCGGCTATTGCCTGCAGCGTCTTTTCGGTTTCCCGTTGTTCACCATGAGGTAAGAATAAAAGCCCTACTTGTCTGTGTAAACAATCGCATTCTCTCGGAATACACTTCGAGCTCTGCTTCCGCCTAAACCCACTACATTCATCGCTATTTGTGCTTCTACTGTAGTCGCCACATTGACCGTGCTTTCCGTCTGGGTGGTTATATTGCCAGCATTCATCACAGCGTCCGCCCCGAGCTGCCGAGCCCGGTAGTAGATTGCTGTGGTCATCACCACTTCCTGGTCCACGCCCCCTTCGCATGTCAAGAGCGCGGTGACCTTGTACGGCCTCTGCGGCAGATTCTTTCCCAAAACATCCAGGTGAGTTGTCTTGGGGCGCGGAGCAGTGTCATATACTAAGATTTGAACCCTATTGGCTTTGGGTGGCGGTTTCTCATGGCTTTGTTTCGACGGGGTGCTGGCACAGCCGGCCACCGCAAAGGCAGCAGCCAATGGATAGTAGTAGGATTTTGCTCTTCATAACGTGTCTATTAATGTGTCTATTAATGGCTGTGATTGCAGCTGATGGCTTGTATATTGAACCGCGTGAATCCAGCAAGTAACCTTGTTCATGGCACGAGCTTTTACCCGTCGGTACCACTTCGTCAACACCCGAAAAAGCACACCCTCACCGGCTGGCGCCTAGCTCCAGCGCTCGACCCATGTTCCGGCAAATCGCAGGTCAGAACCACATCATCCAGTTCTTCAATCATATTCGCTTTCGTTGTCGCAGCGGGTAAGCCGGGGTTAACCAAAACGGCCAGCACGTCGTGCCGCTCCGCTTAACTGGGGCGCGAATACCCTTCCGGCAACGCGTCGCCAGGCACCGGCGGCACGTCCGGCACCTTGTCGAGCAGGGCATCCAAGTCCGCTGGATTTGCCCGGCGGGCGCGGGTCTCCATGTCATCACGAATGCGCCACGCTTCCACTTGGGAGGACAATGCGAGCGCGACGATCTGGTCCACGCTCACGTTCTCCCGTTCGGCCACTTCGGCCGCTAGTTTGGCTAGATAGTCGGGTACTTGGGCTTCAATCGTCGTCATATTTTCTTTCGTAATGCTTGCAGAAACTCCGCCGGGGTCACGACGGAAACACCGAACCTGCCGGCGGGCTGCAAATGTCGCACGTTATGCGTGACAACATACTCCACACGGCCTTCCACCGCCAGATGAACCATCATTTCATCGTCCGGATCGGACAACACCGGCCACCAGCGCGAGCGAAGCCGTTTCTTCTCGGCGCCCAGACACAGCCCATCCAGAAGCCGCTCAATCTCCTCATGCGTGTAGGGCAATGCCCCCTGCTCCCGATGCAGCACCTCCTGATATTCGGTTAGCAGATTATTGCTTAAGACCAGCGTCCACTGCTGTCGAGCCAAGAGCCGCAGAATCTCGTGTGCCGCGCCCCGCCGGGAGCGCAGCCCAGCCACCAGCACGTTGGTATCCATGACCGCTCTCATTTCCCCGCCTCCTCCACATTCTTGATTTCCTCCACCGTCAGGCCGTAGAGGCGATAGACCCGCTCGTCTAGCTCCCGCTCCAGCCCCGCCGTGTCCGCCGCCCCATCCGAACGCTTGGCCCTCACGATGCGGAGTTCCCCAGCATCAAGCCGGTGCCATTTCGCGGGCGTGGGTGATTTCACGTCTGCCGCCGGGCCGGACTTGGGCCGCTTCCACCGTCACAACCGCCGCCGTCTGCCCGTCCAGCGTGGTAAACTCGACCTCGTAGGCCAGCCCGTCCTTATAGAGATGCACCACGGTGCCGACGTCTCCGGCCTCCAGCCCATCGGCGAGCATAGCCGTCTTCAACACCACTCGGTCATGTTCTTTAATCATAGTCGTCTTTCATTCTTCCTGCGGATACGCCGTCACCAAACGCGGGGTGTCGAAACCCCGGTCCACAATCCAAATCGTCCGCACCAGCGGCGTTCTCCCGCTCGGGGTCTCGATTCGCCCGTCAATAATATACTTCCGTCCATGTGGAGATGCCATACTCTTTGCGACCAGCAATTCTCACTATGGGACGAATGGGACGAATGGGACGAATGGCGGATGCTCATACGCGGCATGGAACACCCTAAAGAGTGGACACCGAACCTCCCAGACCAGCCAAAATGAGAACTGCTGCTTTGCGACAAGATGGCCCTCAGCCACTTTCCGGAAAGCCGCCGCCAAGGGGCGCCATTCGTCCCGGCGGAAGCCCAGGCCCAAGAAGAACAGTGCCTTGCCGCGGTTGTCGGGATGCGCTGGGTTGAGGAGGTAATCTACGACCTTCTCCTCCTCGACTACCGCGAACTGCACGTTGGGCAACCTCACTTCCTCGCCTCCTCTACAATCTTGATCTCCTCCGCCGTCAGGCCGTAGAGGCCATTGACCCGCTTGTCTATCTCCCGCTCCAGCGCCGCCGTGTCCGCCGCCGCGTCCGCTCGCTTGGCCTTCAGGATGCGGTCAACCGGGGCGACCAGCGCGTCGTGCTCCGCCTGCTCCGAGGCCACGGCGAACTCGATCGGGTGGATGGGCAGAAGCGCGAGAAACTCGCTTGTTTGTAGAGCGGAAGCCTCCGCGAAACGGGGCGCTCACCTGCGGAAAGAACCAGCGAAGCAGTAGCGAATTCAGCAGCGCGAGCAGGTAGCTACCCCAGGGCTGGCCAGGGACAAATGGGCGGAGTTGACGGACCGCGCCACCCTGGAGCGTGACGGCTTGGCCGCTGGCCAACCGAAGCTCGTCGGCCGACCAGTCAAAGGTCAGGTCGTCGGTGACGCCGTCCGGGGAGATGGGCCAGCCGAGTTCATCGCGAAGGTAGGCGATGAGGTTGGCCAGGGTCTTGATCCTCTGGACCGGTTCAGGATTGGCGGCGTACTTGGGCATTGGGATTCAGTTTCGGCGCCGGGAGGACGCCTTCGTCCTGAATTAGACCGAGCCAGTAGTCGGATTCGTCGATTTCTTTTAGGCAATCGCCCAGCTTGGAAATAAACTCGGCTTTGGAGCGGGAACGCGCAGCCTCGCGATAGTTGGCGCCGACGGAAGTGCCAGACCGAAGCAACTGGCGACCGAGGGTTTTGGCCACCTCGTCCTTGGGCAAGGCCCGGAAGAGCCGGATGACCCGCCGGGCGTATGCGTATGTCCGCTCACGCAGGTCCTGGGGGGTTGTTTGTTTTGCCTTTTGCCTTTTACCTTCTGCCTTTCCTCTTGATGGCGTGGGGGAGAGCGAGTTGGTAGAACTCATGGAGCTTCCGCTGGAGGAGTTGCTTGTCCGGCAACGCCGTCTGGTATTCGGCGATGAGCGCGGGGGAGACGGAGCGGGCCAGAGCGTATTCGACGACTTCGTGGTCCTTGGTGGCGCAGAGGAGGACGCCGATGGAGGGGCGTTCGTGGGGCTTCTTGACGTCGCGGTCCAGGGCTTCGAGGTAGAATTCCATCTTGCCCAGGTATTCGGGCCGGAACTCGTCAACCTTGAGGTCGAAGGCCACGAGGCATTGGAGACCGCGGTGATAGAACAGGAGGTCGAGCCGGAAGTCCTTGCCGCCAACTTGCAGGAGATACTGCTCGCCGACAAAGGTGAAATCCCGTCCCAGTTCAAGGAGGAATTTCCTGAGGTTGGCCAGAAGGCCGGCCTGGAGGCCGGCTTCGGAGTGGACTTCCGGCAAGTCGAGGAAATCGAGGAGATAGGTGTCCTTGAAGATGGTTTGGGCGCCGGGGTGAATTTGTGTCAGCAGCACTGACACTTTTGGCGGAGAGAGAACCGTGCGTTCAAAAAGCGCGCCGGCGAGCTGGCGTTCCAACTCGCGGCTGGGCCACTTTTCGCGTGCGCAGAGGCGCAAGTAAAATTCCCGCTCTTCCGGGCGCTTGGCCCGTGCCAGGATGAGCAGGTTATGGGTCCAGTTCAATTCTCGCAGCAGCGCTGCGAGTTTTGGCTGGCCCACATACGTGTCATGGAACTGGCGCATCCGCCAGAGATTCGAGGCGGAGAACCCGCTGATACCAGGGCGGCGGGCACGGATGAATAGGGAAAGGTCGTTGACGGTGTTCTTGCCCCAGCCGGCGGCGGTAATTTGGCGGCTGATGAATTCGCCGATGCGCCAGTAGAGGCCAATCAACTCGTTGTTGACGGCGTGGTAGGCCCGGGCGCGAGCCGCCTCGATCATCTCGACGACTTCACGAAAGGACGATTCGTGGGCGGGTGCGCGGCTGGGCACAACCACCAACGCTCCGGCCTTGGCGGGTTTGGTTTTCTGCGAGGTCTTTTTCATGGCTTGGGCCATTTCAGTTCAATTCCATCCTGCATTGCAACTCCGGTTTGACGCCGACGGGGGCCTGAACCTGCTTGAGATAGGTGTTTTTGATGTGCTTTTCGACCTTGAGTCGGACGGTTTGCAGGTCCGGCTGGGCCATTGACACGCGGCGCGGTGTTTCTGGCGTGCTGTGGATGAAGGCGACGATTTCCTCCGGCTGTTCCAGGATTTTGCCGGTGGTGAGGTCGTACAGGTAACGGGAGCCTGGCACCCCAGAAGGGACACCTGGCAACCAACTGATGACTGTGCAATTGTGCCGCCCATGACGAAAAGCCGCGCAATGTTGCGCCGAAAGGGGAAGGGTGGAAAGGGGAAAGTTCAGAGGGGAAAGGCGGAAACGCTGACACGCTGAAATCGGACCGCGAGGCAGGAGACTACGGACGACGGACCACGGGACGAAGGGGGCAAAGCTGAAATACAACAGTAACAACCTGAAAGAAAGTCCTGTTGATTTGCAGCCGCTTACTCGACCCCGGCGAACTCAGCGTCCTGATGCTTGCCAAAGAGCTCCAGACCACCGCCGTCCTCGACGAAAAGGCCACCCGCCGCGAAGCCGTCGGGCTCGCGGTGCGGTTCACGGGCACGCTCGGCCTCCTTCAACTCGCTCTGAAAAGAAAGCGGATGAAGTAGCAGGAAGACTTCACGGGCCAAGGAAGGCCGAAAGAAACCCGAGGGCCGAGGGCCGAATTGATAGCCACCCCGGCGGAGCAGCAGCCAATCGAATCAGGCCATTCTCGGAATTCGGATTTCGGCCTTCTTTCGGGTTTCGGCCTTCGGTCTTCGGATTTCAGGGCTGCAGAACATGATCTTCCCTCAACTGACCGGACTTTAGAGCAGCCCTGTGGCCCCCAACAGCACCCCTAATTATTTTGTGTCGCGCCAAATGAATCAATTGACAGCCTGGTACCCGCTGAGCATCATCGTTCGACCATAAACCAAGCCCAAACTCTTATAAGCTAGAAGGAACGAGGCAATGAAACTCAAATTAGGTTTTGCCACAATGTCGGTATCCGTATTGCTGACTGCCTGCCAGAGCACACCAACCTCCCGGCCCGAGGCGGTCGTGACCGCACCGAAAACTGCGCCCGCAGCTCCGGCCGCGCCCGCGGCCGCGGCGACACCGGCTGGAGCTGCCGCTTCCAGCAACGAACTCATCATTGATGATCGAGACCCCGGCTTTAAGTCCGAAGGCGATTGGACACTGGGAGACAGCGGTGCGGACTTCAAGGGCGGCACTCTCTGGGTCGTCGGCACCTCCGCCGGCGCTGCCGCCAGCACGGCCACCTGGACGCCCGACATCAAGATTGCTGGGATGTATGATGTGTATGAATGGCATGGCGAAGATCCGAATTCGGACCACGCCTCCAACGCACCATTCACCGTCAAGTCCGATGATGGCACCAAGACAATCCTGGTTAACCTTCGAAGCAATACCGGCAAATGGAACCTGCTGGGCACTTTCAAATTTGCGGCGGGCCAGGGAGGCAAAGTCTCCGTCAGCAGCAAGGCTGACGGCAACGTGCTCGCGGACGCCGTGAAGTTCGTTCCGCACCAATAAAGTCGGGTTCCCGCGAGTGGGGTCGGGCTGCGAAGCCACCTCATGCGACATCGTCAAGGGAATGCAGAAGGCGGAATGAAGAATTCTGTCAGGCTCCCCTAAAGCCACCCCAATGCGACATCCAAGCCACCTCAAAGCGTGTTGCTAGCCAGGCGGTAGCCACCCTAAAGCCACCTTCATGCGTCCTCAAAGCCACCCTCATGCGTCCTTCATGCGTCCCTCATGCGACCTACATGCGACCTACATGCGCCCCCCCGAGCCCACAGCCCCAGTTCCTCTCCCTGAACCTCGGAAACATCCAACATCCAACATCGAACGCCCAACATCCAATATTGGCGCAGACCCGGGGCTTTGGATGTTCGATGTTCGATGTTGGATGTTGGGTGTTCTTGTTCTTCGGTTCAGGGGTCCAAGGCGCGAAAAGTCGCTTTCTTGGGGTTCTCTCCGTGGCTAGACAAGGTTACGCGCCGTTTTTACGGCTTTCCTGTCTGCCTGAAACCGGCTTAACCTATGGAGATGCGTATTCTATCGGGCATACAGCCCTCGGGTTCGTTGCATTTGGGTAACTATTTCGGCATGATGAAGCCCGCCATCGAGCTTCAGGAAAAGGGCCAGGCGTTCTATTTCATAGCGAACTATCATTCGATGACCTCGCTGGTGGACCCTGTCGAGCGCCGCCAGAACACGCTCGATGTGGCCCTGGATTTCCTCGCCTGCGGTATCGATCCTAAGAAGACCGTGTTCTTCCGCCAGTCGGATGTGCCGGAGGTAACCGAGTTGACATGGTTGCTGGGGACGGTGACGCCGATGGGTCTGCTGGAACGCTGCCATTCCTACAAAGACAAGCTCGCCAAGGGCATTTCCTTCAACTTCGGCCTTTTCGCCTACCCGGTGCTGATGGCGGCGGACATCCTCATTTACGACTCGAACCTGGTGCCGGTCGGGCAGGACCAGAAGCAGCACGTCGAAGTCACGCGCGACATCGCCATCAAGTTCAACGAGCAATACGGGGAGACGTTCGTCATCCCTGAGCCGCAAATCCGGGCGGAGACGGCCAAGGTCCCCGGGCTGGACGGCGAGAAGATGAGCAAGAGCTACGGCAACACCATCGAGATCTTTGGCGATGAGAAGGCGCTCCGCAAGAAGGTGATGGGCATCAAGATGGACAGCCGCACACCCCAGGAACCGAAGCCCGATGCCGACCAGAACATCGCCATCCAGATCCTCAAACTCGTTGCGCCGCCGGAGGTGGCTAAGACTTGCGAAGACCGTCTGCGCGCCGGTGGGTTGGGCTACGGTGACTTGAAGAAGACGCTATTTGAGAACTATTGGAACCACTTTACCGACGCACGCGCCCGGCGCGCAGAACTGGCGGCGAACCTTGATCATGTCCAAAAGGTTCTTACCGAGGGCGCCGACAAGGCGCGCAGCGTCGCGCAGAAGGTCTTAAAGCGGGCGAAAGTGGCCAGCGGACTTGAGTAACGGGTCAGGCTACTTCCCTCGCTCGTGCTTAAGCAGCCAATCGTATAGTTCCGGGGTCTTGTAGGCTTCCGTCCAGGAGTCGTGCGAGGCTTCGGGAATAACGGTTAGCTTCACATCCTGCATGCCCAGCTTTTTGGCAACGTCCACCATGCGCTGGGACTCGGCGAGCGGCACGACGGGATCTTTCCCGCCATGAAACGCCCACACGCCCAGGCTCATCAAAGCTTGCCGTTTGTCCCGGCTGGACATCATCACCGTAATCAATTCACCTCCGCCGCAAATCGGCACGATGGCCGCGAACCTATCCGGATGAGTCATGCCGAGGTCCCACGCGCCGTAGCCCCCCATGCTTAGCCCGGTCAGGTACACCCGGTTCGTATCCACCGCGTAGTTCGCGATGATGTCGTCCAGCAACCCCAGCAGAGCGTCCCGGGACCAAATCTGGCGCTCCGGGCACTGCGGCGAAACGAGGACGAACGGGAAATCCGGTTGCGTCGCGACGTTCTTGGGCGGGCCATGCGTGGCTACTTTCCAGAGATTCGTGCCGCGCTCGCCCGCTCCGTGCAGAAAGAGCATCAAGGGCCAGCGCTTTTCCCCTTTCGCCTCGTAGCCCTTGGGCAGGAACAGGAGGTAGTTTACTTCGGCTTTGAGCGTCTTGGTGAATTGGAACTGTTTAGGGGTTTGCACGGACTGAGGGGTCGCGGTGGCGGCAGGTTGGGCGGACAGGCAAATGGGCAACGCCAGCATAGCCGTCGTCGTTAATAGTAGAGTTATATTTCGCATAAGAATGATGTGGCCTTCGGTTAGTTTCACCCGGGGACAGAGGCACTGCTTAGTCCGAATCGGGATAGGACCCGAGCACTTTGAGGTAGCTGCAGTGCTCGCCCAGGAGCGAGATGGCCTTGCTCAACCGGCGGTCTTCCATGTGCCCCTCGCAATCGACGAAGAAGATGTACTCCCAGGCCTTGCGCTTGCTGGGCCGGGATTCGATCTTGGTCATGTTGATGCGATGGCGGCGGAAGGCCACCAGCGAGTTATAGAGCGCCCCCACCTTGTCCGCGAGGCTGAACATGAGGCTGGTGCGGTCGTCGCCAGTGGGCGGTCCGCATTGCCGGCCCAGCACTAGAAAACGCGTGGCGTTGGCGACGTTGTCCTGGATGTCGTAATCGAGTACAGGCACGTCGTATCGTTCGGAGGCCAGGACTCCCGCGATGGCTGCGGCTCCCTTTTCTTTGGCGGCCAGCTCGGCAGAGCGGGCGTTGGATGAGGTTTCGATTACCTCGACGCGCGGCAGATTGGTTTGCACCCAGGCCCGGCATTGCCCAAGCGCTTGCGGGTGGGCATAGAGCCTTTTGATCTGGGGTCGCGGGCAGTTGGCCAGCAGGCAATGCTGCACGGGCAAAACAATCTGCGCGACGATCTGCAGGTCGCTGTCCACGAACATGTCGAGCGTGTGCGTCACGACGCCTTCGGTGGAGTTCTCGACCGGCACCACGCCGTAGTCCGCACGGTGCTTGCTGACCTCGGTGAAGACGTCCGTGATGGTCTTCTGCGGCGCGTAGCGCAGGCTGGCGCCGAAGCGGCGGATGGCGGCCTGGTGGGTAAAGGTCGCCTCAGGCCCAAGGTACGCAACGGTCAGGGACTTCTGGAGCGACAGGGCGCTCGACATGACCTCGCGGTAAATGGCCCGCAGCGAATCGTTGGTGAGCGGCCCCTCGTTCTTTCGGCAGACCCGCTGCAGCACCGCCCGTTCGCGGTGGGGAGCATAAATCTCCTCCCCGGCCTTGCGCTTCATCTCGCCGATGGCCAGGACGTGCTTGGTGCGCTCGTTCAGGAGCTTGACGATCTGCGTGTCGAACTTGTCAATGGATTTGCGATGTTCGGGAAGGTTCATAGCCCGGAAAGGTTCGGGGAAGGCCTCATTCCTCGGGGCCTTTGGCTGGCGGTTCTTCTGTTGCGGACGGTTCTTCGGCTTTCGGAGTTTGGCTTTCGGGTACTAGCTCTTCGGCCGACAGGGCCAGTTGCTCCGGCGGCACGGTCGCCAGGCCGGGATCGGCCGTAACCAGGGACTCGGGCTTTTGGAGCACGATCCGGCGCAACTCATCTGCGGCGGGCAAATCGTCCAGGCTGCGCAGGCCGAAGTATTCGAGGAACAGGGCGGTTGTCCCATACGTCATTGGCCGGCCCACCACCTCGGCGCGCCCGAGCTGGTCAACCAAACCGCGCTCGACCAGCGTTTGTATCACGCCGTCCACACTCACGCCGCGCACCTGCTCCATCTCGGCGCGGGTGATGGGCTGGCGATAGGCAATAATGGCAAGCGTCTCCAGCGCCGGCTGGGAGAGGCGGGGCGGGCGAATCTTCTGGCCAACCAGCGCCTTAAGCCACGGGGCATATTCCGGCTGGGTCACGAATTGCCACGAGCCCGCCACGCAAGCCAGCCGATAGCTGCGCTGGGCCGTCTCGTGGTCCTTCGCGAGCTCTTCGAGCGCGAGGACCAATTCGGCCTCCTTCGTCTTCTTGAGGGCACGAACAGTTTCATCACCCTCGGCATGCGCGACGGCGGCAGCCAACACGTCGTGGATAACCTTGAGGCTCAACGGCTTTTGCGCGGAGAACAGGAGCGCTTCCAAAATCAGTTTCAGTTCCATGCTAGTCTAAAGCGCGGACGGCTCCGCCGGTTGTAGATTCGTATCCGCGCCTGTGGCTGGCGCGGCCGGGCTTGGGGTTGCAGCGGCCTGGCAGACCTCAATCTCGCCAAAGGGCTCGCGTTGGACGGCCACAAGCTGCTTAAGGCGGATCAATTCGAGCAGCGCCAGGAAAGTCACCACCACTTCGGAGCGGCTGGTAACCCCTTCAAATAATTCCGAGAACCGCATGGCTGGGCGCTCGCCGAGCACCCGCATCAGGAGTTCGATCTTCTCGCTGACGGTCCATTTGTCCTCAAAGATATCCCGCTGGTCCTCGCGTTGGCCCAGCCGTTTGAGCACGACGTTAACGGCGTTGACCAGGTCGAAGATCGAGGCTTCCGGGCGCGTGGTGGTCTCCGCCTCGAACTCCAGCTTGCCGGGAGTGCGCGGAAAGACATCTTCCTGCCGGGCTTCGAGGACTTGGAGCTGTGCGGCGGCGTCCTTGAATTTCTTGTATTCGACCAGTTGGCGGATCAACTCCCAGCGCGGGTCCTCGCCCTCATCCTCGCCCTCCACCTGCGCCTGCTGGTCCACCGGGAGCAGTTCCCGGCTCTTGATGTACATCAGGGTCGCCGCCATCACTAGGAATTCACCGGCGACTTCCAGGTCGAGCATGCGCATCGTGTCGATGTACTCAATGAACTGGGTTGCCAGCCGGGTGAGGTTCACCTCGTAAATGTCCACTTCCTCCTTCTTTATCAAATAAAGAAGCAGATCGAGCGGGCCTTCGAAGACCTCAAATTTAACCTTATATTCAGCCATCTTGACCAGCGATGCTGCCTGGCGCTGGGACCCCCAATCTTAGGCGCGGTGGCGGGCCTTGGCAACGCCAGAACGGACCAGAACAGCGGAGCGCCACGGCCGGTGACAAAGTCCGGTGATAAGGGCGCCAATCTGAAGCTGTAGGAGACGACGTAAGGAGTCTCTAATCAGCGGGTTCCGAGCAAGCGCAAGTTTGGGCAGCAGGCCAGGAGATCAGAGACTCCTAACGTCGTCTCCTACAATGACGTAAGAAGGCTTTGTCACCGGCCGGGGCGGAGACCGGCGCTTACTTCCGCCATGACTGACCCAGGGCCATTCTGGAAAATTCTCGGTTGACAGCTTTGGGTGGGCAGGTCTAGGTTAAAATTGTTCGGGCAGCAGTACGTTTCTTCAGCGGGGTTCCCCACCCCCACCTCCTTGGCGTCTGCTGCCTGAACATTTCGTTTGGTTGCGCTTGACGTTAGATGACGCATTTCCTATTCTCTCCTGCCCTTAGCGGGGGCGTAGCTCAATTGGTTAGAGCGCTGCCCTGTCACGGCAGAGGTTACGGGTTCGAGCCCCGCCGCTCCCGCCATTCTTTTTTCCTCGATTTCCTTCGGAAATCAGAGGATTTTTCATTTACGGTGCCGAGTTGGAGGCCAATTCTGCCAATATTCTGCCAACTCGGCAGATAATCTTCGGGCCGCTGAAGTTTCTCCGTTCTTCCCGGCCATGAAGAAGAAAGCTCGTGGCGACCAGTTTCCGATGCCCATGACACGCGGAAGTGCGACAGTATGAATCGTTTCATAAGTGGACGGCTCTTAACGCTCAGCTCACGGATGGCGGCGCCTCCGTGACTGCCGAGCTGTTAAGGAGTGCCGCAGGGCCGCCATTCAGGGGTGGATCGCCGGGTTCGGCGGGATTCCTGTTCTTTGGCTCTCTGGCCGTCATCTCAAAGATGCTCTCCCGTGCCAACCACGGAGCCGGTCCCAATAAGCCCACGACGATCATCGCACACACCCCGGTCGCGATCACAATGCAGAGGTTGGTAATTTTCATAGCGCATCCGAGTTGCTTAACACTGCTGCTTCAAAACACCATCCGTTATCCCTTTACGGAAATCTACCACGACCACGCTCTCAACTCCAGCACCTGCCGAACCTTGGGATCAAAGTCCAAAGTTCTTGGACGTACTGGGGACGGCTTCTCATACCGGGAACCAACCTAAACCGCTGCGCCACAAGCGCGAGCACAAGTTGCGACCAAAACGTTGAAAGGACAAACGCGACACCCAACCAGCGGGACGCGGCGGTTGGTCCTCGCGCCGGTCGGCCCCGCATAATCGAGCGGGGTGTGATGGGAGGCTATCCGATTTTGGAGGGTGCCGAAGTGAAGTACTCAACGTGGGTACACTTGGAACACTCAATGCCGTAACCCACTATCGAGAAACCTCCCACGCCGATGTAATCGAAGGAGTCGTTGCCGCAGTGAGAGCATACGATGGTTTTGCCACCAGCTTGGAAGTGGTCGTGCTGGGGATTCTGGATGGCGTTGACGCCAGCTTTGATACCGCGACGGATTGCCTTCATGGTATTGCTCATATCGAAGCTTACGGTGCTGGTGCCGCTATGTCAAAGGGCCATCTGGAGCGCAGCCCCTTGGGGATGTAAGGGACGCGAGCATTGGGGATGGCCGAGCGCCGGGGGCGTCACCCCGGTCGGCCCCGGCTCCGGGCGGCACTGCCCAGCGCCGGAACGCTCGGGGCCCCTGAAGGCAGTCGCCGTATGCGATTTCCCGCAACGAGCCGAGGCCGGGAGGTTCGCGATGGAGCACAAGACGCCGAGACAATGTAACCAAGAGGGTGTTGTGGGTCGGCGGATTAGCCTGCCCCGTTCTCACGGCGAGTCGAAAATCAAGTCGCCCTTGCCCCCCAGACCCCGGCCAAGCGGCTTGCCGCCATCATCCACACCATCCGGCCCGACGCTATAGAGCAGCCAGTTGGTGCCTTGGGCGCGGTAAACCAGCGGCTGCCCGCTGAACGGGTCTGCCGGCACTTGGGAGAGATAATTGGTGGCCAGTTCGCCCAGACGCGCTGGCGGATGTCCCTGCTCCGATTGGTAACAGCGCAGGGCCAGTTCAGTCGCCAGCAGGCGCTCGCGGGCCACCACTGTTTTGTGTTTCGTTTCGGCCCTTTGCACTGCCTGCCGGACCTGCAACCAGCCCATCACTTGCACAATTGGATTGAACCGGTTCCTGCGTTGATAGCGCGTATAGTACCTCTCGTTTTGCAGGACTTCAGCCCACGTGACGTGGCCAGCGTCCAGTGTATCCAAGTCCTTCAGGACGGCGCGGGCTTCGTCGGGCTTGAGTTTGGGCGCGAGCCTTGCCAGCGGAGCGTAACCAATCGCTTCGCACGCGATTCCTACGAGCCGAGTGATGATGAACCCGCCCCGGCTCATCTCGTTGCCAAAGCGGATGGCGTCGAGATAGCTCCGGGCAGCAGCGGCAGGCTGGTGCTCGATCTCCCGCAACCGCCCCTCCGCTGCCAGCAGGTGAACCAGCCGCTTCATCCGCGCCAACTGGTTCATCATCCCGGTGGCATTGGTCAGCGCGGAATCCATCGGCATAACACACTGCCGAGTCAGGCCGAGGCGGAGCAGGCGCAGCGATTCGGCGTTGGCGGATACCAAGGCAGCGAGGCTGTCATGGTCGAGGTTTGGCCAATTGCCAATGTTCGCCTGCGCTGCCTCGCCCGCGTTGACTAAGTCATCGTAGCCGTTCGGGTTCGGCAAGGGCGGGCGTACTGGTGGGCGATCTGCGGTAAACACCAGCAGGGCCACGAAGACTGCCCCGGCGACGAGCGCAAAGGGGAGCAGACGTAATCGAGGGTTGCGGAACATCGCTGGGAATCAGGTTGGCAGAAGGGCCAAAGGTGTCAACGCTGGTCGCCCCCGGTGTCGCCCCCCAGCTCCGGGGCGGTGCTGACCGCTCCACACCTGAGCAGTTACACGAACTGAACCTACGGCTTACCCCGCCCGCCTCAGTTTGACGATCAGAACATCTGGGCATTCTATATGCGGAACATTTCAGTCCCGTTCCGAACGTGATTTGAGGTGCGTGAAATACAGGGAGAGGAAAACCCCCAAGGCCACTTGGAGGAATACGCCGTAGCGCCACACGCACGACAACAGCAACAACCCCACCACTAGCCCCTTTGACCAAGAAGACGCTTCGGTCGCGAAGACGTACACGCCAGCAAGGGCGACCGAAGCGACCATTACTATTAAGCCGTATGGCATACGAACGGGAATCGTTTAATGGCACGGACCACCACCACCGCTGGAAATGAATGCTGGCAGCGAATCCGGCGTCCGGCAGAACGACCCTGCTCAGGCAGGCCGGGGCAATGATGTCCAGCAATCAACAGAGACGGAATCCAGCCGTCCAGTGCATGAGCCGGGTTGGGCCAGCTCCGTAGGAGCGACATGTTTATAGTGACCACCACGCCCCCGATCTTTTCCGCAAGCCCCGTAGGGGGAATGGCACTTACTTAAGCTCATTTTGCCTTACAAAACGCCTCAAAAGCCCAATGATTCTCGCACTCGATGGCCTTATGTAAGCGCCATTCGCCCCGCTGGGGCTGGTGAGCTATGGCGGCCGCCCCCCCAGCCCAACGCTCGGCCTGAGTGGCGCTGGGCCAACGGCGCCCGATATGCAAACAGATCGCGCCACCAGCGTCCACTCCAGGCCGCTTGTTATGTGCGCCGTCAATCTGGTCAATGATCTGCACGGGAGAAAGCTCCTGGGAAATGCGTGCGGAGCCAAGCCTCAAACTCCGTTATTGCTGCCGACATGGCCCTGATCTGGTCCAACGAAAATGGGGGCCGATCTTCTCTCTCAGCCATTTGTCGCATTCGCTCGTCCCAAATCTGGGTGAAAGTTCGTAACGCAGTAATGCCTGACATTTCTAGGCGCCGGCGCCTCGCTTGCGCCGCCATGGCCTCCAAGAGCGGTCGCCACCGCACCACCTCATCTTTAGTGGGAGGCTGGTCTAGGCCCAAAATCCCACGCGTATGGATCATCACGATTGCGGCCTGCCTTATAAGGCTCTTCATCTCCTGCATTCGATCACCGCTGCCCTGCGGCCTGTCGCTTGTGGTCTCAGCGCACATAACACCAAGCTCACTGGCCGGGAGCAGCCGCCACTGAGCTGAGCATTGAAACAGACTGAACCGGCTGCTCCCAGTCCAGTGCAGCGCAAAGTTATGCGCAACCGTCATGCAATCCATGTTACATCCTCTTCAGTCGATAAAACTGCCGGTCCGCTGACCGCGGGAGAATGACTTGGCACTGTCCGTTAGTGACGAAAGTTGTGGGCGTCAGGATATCCGTCCAGTTTGTCATGGAAAGATCGCAGGCCTGCTCCAACAGGCAACCTGCTGCCGCAGAAACGGCGGGCCAGGAGATGGTTGTGCTGTCGTTCGTTAACCGCATGCTTAAAATGGGCGCCAACTGCCAGGTGTAGATGTCTCCCACGCAGACTACCGCCACGAGTTTACTACCATCGGCAGAAGACGCCACTGCACGCCAGCCGCCGCCCGTACTGTAGTAGCCGGAAACGTCATTGGTGCGCCAGGTCATGCCCGAGTCGGTCGAGGTGTAAATCGCGTCCAGATACCGACTCCCCACACTAACGGTCGCCACTAGGTGGGTTCCATCCGCCGAGGAAGCCACCGAGGTCCCGCCACCGTAAGGGGAAGGAACCCCGGTCAAGGACCACGTAGCTCCCGAGTCGCTCGAGATGTAAACCGGACCAGCCGGTGCGGCCGCCACGAGCTTTCTCCCATTCTCCGAAGACGCGAGCGACCACCACCATCCCGAACCCGGCTGCGTGGAGCTCCAAGTGGCCCCTGAGTCCCTCGATAGGTATATGCCTGAGAAAACACTACCGGCCGCTAAGTTGCTGCCGTCCGACGAAGACACGACAGAAATCCAATTTGTAACGGGAGCGGAGGTCATTGTCCAAGTCGCTCCGGAGTCGGCGGAAACGTAAATCGGGCCAGAACTGCAGTTCCCGCCCGCGGCAGCGACCAGTTTGGTCCCGTCAGCCGATGAAGCCAGTGAAAACCAGTTCGTGAACGGTGCGCTTGTCGGTGTCCACGTCGCTCCCCAGTTGGTCGAAAGGTAGATGTGGCCGCTCAGGAAGGTGCCTCCTTCCGCCGCCACGAGCTGACTACCATCAGCAGAGGAAGCAACGGCTGCCCAAACAGTAACGGGCGCGCTGGTGAGATTCCAATCCTTTCCCGAATTGGTGGAAAGACAAACCGGGCCAGAAAGAGTTCCGCCCCCAATCGCTACAACCACGATATTCGCATTCGTGGAAACCGCGACACAGTTCCAGTTGCCGGACGGCAGCGGTGCGTGCGCACGCATCCACGGCTGGGCCGTCGCCGCCACCCCGCAGAGTAACAGCGCCAGCAACCCGAGAGAAATTGGGCGTGATGCGTCGCCAGTGGGGGGAAAGTGGCACAGTTCGGTAGTCATATCGCACGTTCCAGTCTGAGAAGCGTTGGCTGCCTTGTAGCAGGAATAGCAGGCAGTGTCAGTAGTATTTTCGGGTTGTTGTGGATGGCTTATACTTCTTGTCATAAGGCAAAAACTCAGCGGCGGCGGGCCACTGAGCCGCAAATGCAAACAGGACGCGCCACCCGCCGTCCGCTGTAGTGACCTCGTTAGCCGTCATTCTTTACTCTCACAATCTTCTCTGAAGGGATACCCCGCTGCGGCTTGGGAAGCGTGAAGGAAAAGACCGTGTATCCGCCTTCTGTCCGAACATTCAACCGATACTGAAACTCATCAGGGCTAGCATTGTGAGGATTGGTGACGATATAGTAAGAACACTGCACGTCTGCCAACTCGTCCAAATCGTGATCGAGCTGTAACACCTTAACGTGTTCGACCCGTGCTCCAGTGGTGCCTCTGCCAATCCCGTATTTCAGAAACAACATGTTCCGGTAGATGGCAACGGAACCGTAACCATATGAGGACGTGAACCAGACCTGGCATGGCTTCCGCCCCGGCGCATTCGCCGTAATCATAAGGTCATCGGGGAAGCCGGAAGTCTGGACCTTTTGCAGCTCGACGGTCAGTTTCACGCGCCCAAGAGCAAGAGTCTCTTTCTCGCTGCTGGAGCGACCGAAATCTTGCCACTTAACCTCGGCCAGAGCCAGCATCGGGGAAAGAACCACAAGCGCTAGCAATGTCGGACGCATACGATGACGGCTAACTGTAATTATGCGACGGCCAGTCGTATATCCAGGATCGGGCCTTCCACGGTCCTCTCGTAAATATTCGGTGAACACGTTTGCTAGCCGTTGAGCCGGGCAATAAAATCCGCGCACAGGGGATAAACAAAAACCCATTTTACGGGGAGCGCTGGTTGCCCCGTTTTTTCCAACTTACCCCGACCTTTGGTCAACCCCA
>CAIWJG010000379.1 GCA_903912925.1 uncultured Verrucomicrobia subdivision 3 bacterium
ACCCCACTGAATTCCCCTCACCCCAGCCCTCTCCCCGTCCGACGGGGCGAGGGAGAAGAAGGCTCGCCGCGCTCCCTGTCATTCCTTAATTCAACGGCAGTGGGGCTGGGATGCGGGGTTGCTCGGGGTCGTTCATCCGTGTCCATCTGTGTTCATCTGTGGTTGAACGGCTCTTTTCAGGTTCAGCGTTTCAGCTTTTCGCTAGGCGGCCAACTTCAAGCCTGCCGCCGCCGCGAGTTGCTGTTGCCGCTCGTCAAAGGTCAGAAAATAACGGAGCCTCAGCTCCCGCGCGCAGGCTACGTGCAGCACGTCCAGCGACCGAGTACCCAGCTTTGGCGTGTGGCGTTGACTCAACTCGGCCGCCCCATTGAGCGCCGCCTGCCACAGAATATCCGCTTGCCGGAGATGCCCTGAGGCAAAGTCAGCGGTCAAATCCGCCAGCGCCTCGGCCAGCCCGTCCGGGTCGAGTTGGCCCAGGAATGCGGCCCGGCACATCGCGTTGATGACCTCCACTCGGCCCTGATGCGTCACCGCCAAAGTGCCCCGGACCTTGGCCCGCCACCCCGACATTTCACGAGAACCGGCTTGATGAAGGTACAGCCGCGCCAGCGCGCTCGGATCAACATAGACCTCCTCCGCCCTCACCGGCGTTCCTCCTCCCAGAACTGGCGCGTGTCCTCAGCGGATAACCCTTCGGGCTGGCGTTTCCGCAGCCGCGCGTAGTAGTCGGGAAGCGGGCGGCGCTTTTTGGCGGGCGCAGGCAGTAATTTGATCACATAGGCCGGTTCGCCGTGGTCAGTGACGACCACTTCGCCGTGCTGCTCGATGCTCCGCTTCACCGAACGGAAGTCGGTCCGCAGTTGGCGGATCGTGGCCGTATGCGCGTTCACATGTGAAACATGGGTGTTTCACGCCCCCCAGTCAAGCCGCCGCTCAGCGGTGAACGATCTTCCAATCCCGCTTCAGGCACAGGTCCACGCACATTTCAGCTTTCCGCTTCCCCCTCGGACCGCTTTCAGGATTTGAGATTCGTGCGACCGGGATAGGATCTGATCGCGTCTTCACAATCCAACCCGGAGGGTTGGGAGCTGGTAGCCGGTGGTCGGTCAGGGTAAAGGGGCCGACCACCGGGTAAACGCGATCCTGCTTGGCCCCATGTAACCTTTGCAACTCATTCAACCCATTTAACTCTTTGGTTGAACTGCTCTTCCAACCCGTGAAGTGGGTTACCAGTAGCGGGCCTTGGCCGGGATGACGTGGCGGATGCCGCCCCGCGGGTCCGGCACGTCGCCGGTGTAGCGCGGGATCACGTGGAAATGGAACTGCGGCATGGTCTGACCGGCGGCGGCACCGTCGTTCAGACCGAGATTGAAGGCATCCGGAGCGGGGCGGAGGTGTGCGGCCATGTGCTCTTGGGTCCAGTCGATCCAGACCAGCAGACGGGCCTTTTCGGACGCAGTCAACTCCCGGAACCGGGCAACGGGCCGGCGGGCAATCAGGAGGGTGTGGCCGGGGGTGATAGGGAATTTGTCCGCAACGACGGCGAAGAGGTCGTCAATTGCGAGCAGCCGAGCAGGTTCAATCTCGCCGAAGGCCGGGAGGGTAGTGGTTTGGCGGGACCGCGGCAACGGGTTGGCTAGTGCCCCGACCGCGGCCACAAGGCCCTTCGGTGGTGGTTCGGGCGGACGCGCCAGGCCCAGCTTGCGCTTGAAGCTGTCGGTCAGCGCCCAACCGAGCCCTTCGCGCTGGGGTATCGGAACCTCATGGGCCGAGTCGCTGTTTTTGGCCCCTTCGAGGGCCTTATCCACCTCCCGCGCCTTCACGCGCGGGTAACCCATCTCGTGAACCTCGTTCAGGATCTGGTCGGGAGTGAGCGGACTGGTGGCCCGTTTCAGGATTTGACGTAAGATAGTGGATTCAAGATCGGCCATAAGGTTTTGTCAGATGTTGGCAGCGAGCCGGTGTCAGTATGTGTCGATGCGGAAACAGTCCCTGGCCCAGATGGGGGCGCCGGGTGAGGGCACCCGGCCAACAATCGGGCGGGTTTGTGGGGGCTGTAGGCCAGGTGCCCACACCCGGCGCGGGGTAACATGGACATAATGAGAATTGCTGTTCGGACAGCGGGCCAGCCGGTGGCGACGGGAGCTGAAGCGGTGGTTGGGCATGGGGAGGGAGTGTCAAGAGAAGTGCTTGGATTTGTGCGCGCTGACGGCGACCGACGCGGGTTCAAAGGCGTAGCGGGCGGGCGGATTGCCGTTTTCGCGGAGGGCTTCTTGCGCGTCCAGCACGCCGCGGCCAAAGCGGTTGACATAACCCAGCACTTTGAGGGCCTCGGCCACGATAGGATTGCGGTAATCGGTCTGGCGGGGAAAGTTGGCGGGCGAGACAGCGCCATAGAGGCCACCTGGATTGTTGATATCGAGCCGGTCCGCGAAGCGATGGAAGCGGACGGGCGCATTGGACTCGTAGTTTCGGTGGGAGATGGCGTTGAGCAGGAATTCCCGGACGGCGGAGCGTGGAAAATCCCAAACGGTTTCGTCCCGCAGGTTGGTGACGCGCACGGGACGGGCCTCAAGGATGCCATCGAGCAGGGAATCCAGGCTCTGGACCAGGCCGAACAGGTTGCCGGTGAATTCGCGGGACACCTGCACCGGCGCCGTCAGGACGTCGCCGCCGAGTTTGAGGTATTGCACATAAGCGCCGGGCAGGAAATGGCGCGGGCGCTTGCCAAACGTGAGCAAGCCAGCGTGGGTCGGACAATCGCGGCCCAAATCATAAAACCGCAGGGCCGCCAGTTGTTCCTCCAGGCTGCGATTGTTCGTTTGAATGATTTCCTCCGCCACGGCGGCTTTTCGGTAAACATTCAGAAACAGGTCCACCTCCAGGTCTGCCAACCGCGCCTCCCGACACGGGCGCGCGTCAAAGGTGTGCGCCATCGCCACCCGCCGCTCCGAGAGAATCCGCTCCTCGGTCTCATTGGCCGTGGCTCGGCGCGGCCCGACCCGGATGTGAACCCGCCCCTTGCAACGCACCGGCGGCAGGTCGGAAGGATGGACCTCGACGACGACCACGTCGCCCGAGCCGCCCGAAAGCGCGATTCGCCCCACCGTCATGGCTGGTTGCGGCAATATCTCCCCGTCCTGCCGCAAGCCCGCCAGGTTCCGCAGCAAGGCATCGTCGGCTTTCAACCCGCACGCTTTGCCCGTCTTGTCTTCCACGCCGATCAACAGGAAGCCGGGAAGGCGGTGATTGGGGAAATCGTTCGAGAATGCGCAGATCGCTTCACGAAACTTAGTGGTGTCGGTGGTCGCAATGGTCCGCTCGATCCGGTCGGATTCCAGGTCGGCCATCAAAGCTAGCAGTTCGTTCTCGCTGATCATTTGTTCAGTTTAAGCCCGATGGTTTTCCACCGCGAGCCGCAAGGTTTGGAGTAACTGCTAAGTGCCCCTGGCCGCAACTGCTGTGACGTAACGCAGACTTGTAGTCCACTGCCGCCAGGATTCAAGATCGGCCATAAAGTTTTGTCAGATGTTGGCAGCGAGCCGGTGTCAGTATGTGGCGTTGAGCCTGGAAACCGCAGTTGAACAACCAAGAAACAAAGTAACGGTTCAGGTCCGAACGTGGGGCAGACCTCCGGTCTGCCGGTTAACCGGGCCTCCGGCCCGGTGTTCCGGCGCCCCGAGGGGCACGGAGCCAGAGACTCCGTGAACCGGCAGGCCGGAG
>CAIWJG010000380.1 GCA_903912925.1 uncultured Verrucomicrobia subdivision 3 bacterium
TGCGGCTGCTGGCGATGCGGCTGCTGGTGATGCGGCGGTTGGCGATGCGGCTGCTGGTGATGCGGCGGTTGGCGATGCGGCTGCTGGCGATGCGGCTGCTGGTGATGCGGCTGTTGGCGATGCGGCTGCTGGCGATGCGGCTGCTGGTGATGCGGCTGTTGGCGATGCGGCTGTTGGCGATGCGGCTGTTGGAGATGCGGCTGCTGGTGATGCGGCTGCTGGTGATGCGGCTGCTGGCGATGCCGGGTGGGATGATGCCGCCGGAAGTGAGACCAACGAAAGTGATACCGATGGAAGTGATGCGGATGTTGATGCCTCGGTTGGAGATGGTGCTGATGGAGATGGCGCATAGTTGGTTCAAGATCCAAGCCCCCAGCAGTCTGCAGCATCTCAAGAGTTCAATTGGGCGACAGCACCGCATCATAATCTGGTCAGGACCAGAAGAAGAAACATGAGAAAACGATGAATACTAATCAACCGGTTGCGTGCGTCGCCCTGGAAAGTCACTCGCGTGTGTTCGGTTTCCGCTTCGGTGATTTGCCCGACTTTCTTCTGGATCATACGCTCCTTGGAACTGAAGCCTCAGGGAGAATAGACGAACATTGGTCGCGTTGGTGCTCCTTAATCGATTCACTTTGGCGTCCGAATGGTGAGTTTGCTTACGAGCTCGTTTACGACTTTCAGCCTGGAAGCGGCGGTTTTCAGACATCCCTTCTTGTCAAGTGGCAAAGCCGTGCGCCAGTCGAGCAACCTGCCGCGCCGTTGAAATCGCGTTTTATGGACCGTTTATTCAAGGCAGGCGACGCCGGTAAGCCGGAAGGCCCAGCAACCCCCTCAGAGCCAGCAACAACTTGCGGGGAGGAAACAGACCTGCGGGTTATCGCCAATAACCTCCAAGCCTCCCTTCGCGCCTACGGACTCGACCCATTTCGAATTCAGAAGAGTGAAGAAATCCAGAGCCTGCTTTTACTGCCAAACGGGAGGGGTGAAACGGGAGAGGGAGGGGCACTCTCGAACTGGGCGTGCTGCGAGGTTGCGCAAGAAGAGCTTTCCCTGCCAGTGAATATTCCCGACCCGAGCTCGGCTATAAAGATACCGTCGCAATTCATAGTCGCGCCACCCAGTTCCACTCGTGGTTCATCATTCAATTCAGATTCCATTCCGCGTCATCAGGACATTTATGCCATCCGCCCTTGGGAGGGCCCAAGCGGTTCATTCTTGTTGCCATTCAACACAATAGTTGCTTTGAACGAGCGAGTCCGAGTTTGTGTTTTGCTCCAGCCGTGCAAACTCGAGAGGGATGAACTCCTGCTACTCGCGGAAATGGCACGCCAAGGTGAGAGCTTGTCGCGCTACCAAACACCAGCGATTGAGTTTGGTGGTCGCACTTGCCGACCATCCGAAACACTCTCGGATACCCTCCTTCAGAGTTGTGCATTTACTTACTCTTACCTTCTACGCAGGCTGTCCAGACCACACCTGTGCGTGGCGTTGTGCATGGCAGCCGAACAAATCGTTGCGGACCATGTGGCGGCTGCCTTGATCGGTGGACTTCATGATCGGGCTCGGCTGTCCGAGTTGTCGAATACGGAGCAGAAACTCATGCCCGGGGCGACCATGACAAACGTGGCCCCTCGATTGGCCCAACAAGTTTTGTCTCAAATGGACATCACGCCATTAATGTCTCCTGGGAGAAACGCGATAGTCCCGAACCCAGCTCTAAAGCGATTGCGTTTTCTCGCGGACGCGCGTGGGGCGGCAAACGCCTTTCGCTTTCCATTGAGTGTACGGGGAGGCGTGCCTGGATTCGTTGTCAAACAACGCCCGCCGGACTTTCACCCTGGTCCAGTTCCTCATTCGGTCGAACCTGTCTCTAATTCAGCGTGCAAATACCTGGACCTGGGCGCTTTCAACCTCGGCGGCCGCGCCCGGCAGCCATTCAAGGCCCTGACGCGGCACGTATTCGTCACCGGCTTCAGCGGAACCGGAAAGACAAACACTATTTTGTACATTCTTCATCAGTTGTCGCAGGCTGAGGAGCATGGGATTAAGGATCCCGACTTCCCATTCAGACATATTCCATTTCTAGTTCTCGAATCGGCAAAAAAGGAGTACCGCGGACTGAGGCACTCTGGAAAATTGAAATGCGTCAATGCCAAGGGTATTCCGCTGTTTCGTATCTTCACCCTTGGTGCCGAGGCAATCGCACCTATTCGGTTGAATCCTTTCCAATTGCTGCCAGGTGTACGTGTTGAAAGCCATATCGCGCGCCTTCAAACATGTTTTGAAGCCGCTTTGCCACCCGTCGGTCCTCTTCCGTCGATAATCTCGGAGGCCCTATTTCGGGTTTACCGCCATCGCGGATGGGAACTCACGGCTGCTGGACCCGAGGAAAGCTCAGATGACCCCAGGTTATTCCCTACCGTCCAAGAGCTCTACCAAGTTGTGGACAAGGTGTTGAATGACAGAGGTTACAGAGGCGACGTCGGCAGCAATGTCAGAGCCGCTATTCTCGGACGATTGAAACCGTTTCTCATAGGCAGCAAGGGATTAATGTTTTCACAGCGGCGCTCCCAGCCCAGCCTGAGCGATCTGTTCACGAAACCTACAGTTTTGGAACTGAACGAAATGAACGAGCAGGACAAGTCATTGGTGGCGTTGCTCGTTCTGACGTTGCTACGGGAATATCGAGAAACCCACCCGTCGCATAATCAGGTGGCTCATGTCACAGTTCTCGAGGAGGCTCACAATCTATTGCCCGATGTGAAACCTGTCCAGGTGTCGGAAGGTGGTGGCTCCGACGTCCAGGCCAAGGCCGTTCAGTCGATTTGCAATATGCTGAGCGAAATCCGGGCCTTGGGCGAGGGCATTATCATCGCTGACCAAAGCCCCTCCAAGCTTGCCCGCGACGCGATAAGGAACACAAACATCCAGATTGCGCACCAACTAAGAGATGCTGTTGACCGGGACGCCGTCGCCAGTGCAATGCTGATGGATGAGGAACAACGCGAGTTTTTGGGCAAGATCGAGCCGGGCAAGGCGGCGATCTTTTTTACGGGTCTTCAAAAGGCAAGTTTTGTGACGCTACCTTCGTTCAAAGACCCACCGGATCCCCTAAATCCCGCACGCGACATTGAGCAGATGTGGGCGGGATACGAAGATTGTGACAGCCCCAGTGACTCGGATCGTGAGATCCAGCAGCACATGCGCCTTCTGACGCCGTTTCGACAGACGCTTCCATTCGCCTGTTCGCGGTGTGCACAGACTCAGGTTTGCCAGCATCATGCCGCGATACTGGTCTTGGCGGAGAAGGGCGGGACTCTTCGAGAATTTGCCGGGCTATTAGCACCTCACAAGGAGAAGAAGGAGCGCGAAAAGGGCGAAGCCGAAAAGGCGCAAATGTACCTTAATTTGGCTGGATTTGCTCTTAAATACTTTCCCGATCTAAGAAAGGAAGAAGAGGATCGTGCATGGTGCTTGGTCCTTCATTTGTGGGAGAGATGTCTTGGCGAACCGCTGAGCAATGCTGCCATGGCGCGAAAGCAGTTCAACGCTGCTTTCCAACTTAAGGTGAAGCCGCTGTGAACGAGTCGGCTGAAAGGGTGACGACATGAATACCGATGCTTGGGCTTGTCAACTATCTGCTCCCATGGCTGTCGCCCTTGGGATACTCACCTGTTTTTGGGGATATCGCATCGTCAAGATGATCCCGGGCATACTGGGGTTTATTGCTGGCGCATCGGGAGGGTGGGTAGTTGCATCGTCGTTGGTTCCGGGCAACCACGTAATCGCCTTGCTGTCTGGCGTCCTCGGTGGCGCGATTGGTGTCATCCTCTTCATTTGGCTATTCTTCCTGGGCATCTGTTTGTTGGGAGCGAGTGCGGGAGTTATCGTGGCGGAGGCTTTTTTCAGTTCCTCTGGCAATCAAACCGACCCATTTCTTGTCCCCGTTTTCGCCGTCGTGTTTGGCATGATCGCTTTGGTGATGGAGAAGTTCATGATCATAGTATTCACGGCCTTCAGCGGGTGTTACCTTATCACAGCGGGGATTTTCCAAACTTTCAGCGGCGTTCACGAGGTGTCGCCGCTTTCGTTTGATCATACACGACTTGCTTCATATGGTGTTTGGGATTACGTAGCACTCGTCTTGTGGTTGGTTCTTGGCTTGGCTGGTATGAGTGTTCAGTACTGGGGCAGTTGGAGAAGGGATGAAGCTGTCCGTCAGCGAAGTTCGAATGCTCACGTTTTAGAGGGATAGTTCTTGCCTCCCCACATCGGTTCGCTGGCCTGAACGGTGAGTTCGGCCAGCCGGCAGCCCCAGTGCCACTCGCCCGCCTGCCGGACGAATCCGGCGGTCCGTCAGGCCATGACAAGCCCAGAGAGAGGGGTGGGTTTCGGAAGACCCAAAACTCTCTACAGGAACTCAGTGGGTACATTGGAATCCCACCCGGGAAAAGCTGGCCACCCCGCGGAAGCGAGTTTTGCGTAGTCGTCCGAGAGGGCGGCACGAAGCGTAAACAGCCAGTGCTAAAGCCGTGTCATAGAGCCTCGAAATAGGGAAATGGCAGGAGCTCTCGCCGTCGGAACA
>CAIWJG010000381.1 GCA_903912925.1 uncultured Verrucomicrobia subdivision 3 bacterium
AGCATCTGCGTGGCTACGATGATCGGTTTGCCCGCCAGGCTGGTCTGGGCGATGAGTTGCTTCTGCAGAATGGCCATTTTCTCGATCGGCACTTCCACTCCCAGGTCGCCCCGCGCCACCATGATGCCGTCCGCCGCCTTGAGAATCTCAGCGAAGTTCTCCAGGGCATCCGCCCGCTCAATCTTGGCGATAACGAAGGGGTTCTTGCCCATCGCTTTGGCCGCGGCGCGTACGGCTTCAATGTCCGCGGCGGTCTCCACGAACGACTGGCTTACGGCGTCCACGCCCGCTTTGAGCGCGAACTCCAGGCACGCGCGGTCGTGGTCGGTGAACGCGCTGATGCCAAGGTCAATGCCCGGCAGATTGAGTCCCTTCCTGGAACGTAGTTCGCCGCCCACCGCGACCTTGCAGCAGACATCCGCGCCCGCTACGCGCTCGACGACCAGTTGGACCAGGCCGTCGTTGAGGAACAGCAGGTCGCCCGGTTTGACGACCCGGGGCAACCGCTCGAAGCTCATCGAGACACGCTGCGCGTTACCGACGACGGCGTCGCTGGTCAGGGTGAAGCTCTCGCCGGGGCGCAGTTGGATCGGTTCCGGCTCGATCTTGCCGACGCGCATCTTGGGCCCGGGCAGGTCGGCCATGATGGCGACGCGCCGACCGGTGGCTTTCTCCGCCGTGCGGATGCGGACAATGCGTTCGGCGTGGTCAGTGAAGTCGCCGTGGGAGAAGTTGAGGCGCGCCACGTTGAGTCCGGCGCGGATAAGGCGCTCCAGCATCTCGGGCGATTCTGAGGCCGGGCCGATGGTAGCGACGATCTTGGTCTTATGGTTTGGCAGCAACATATCGATTGGGAATGAGATCAGGTCAGCACTGAACCTTCAACACATAAGCACACATAAGCACCGTGCGTTACTCGAATCGTTCCGGTTGGCCGGTCACAGCCAGCACGGCGCTCCAGGCGAAGCCACCGGGGTCCATGGATTTCTTGCGGCTGGCGAGCATTTCTATGGGCACGTGAATAAACCGGTCGTGCAGATAGCCGATCACCAGGCCGGTCTTGCCGGCCATCGCAGCGTGAACGGCGTGCCGGGCGAAGAGATCGCACAGGATCGAGTCTTCGGCATTGGCCGGGCTGCTGCGAATGAGATAGCTCGGATCGAAATAGCGCATTACCGCGGGGATCTTCTCCGTCTTGAAATGCGCTTCGATGCGCTCACGCAGGAGCAAGCCGATATCCTTGAGCTTCACATTCCCGGAGGCGTCGCGCTCAGCCGGTCCGGTCTCCAACAAGTCCTGTCCGGCCCCTTCGGCCACGACCACCACAGCGTGGGCCCGTTTGAGGATACGCTCTTGGAGGGCCGCCAGGAAACCGCGCTTGCCCTCCAGCTTGAAGGGCACCTCCGGAACCAGGGTGAAGTTTACATCCTGGCTGGCGACGGTGGCTCCGGCGGCGATGAACCCCGCATGGCGGCCCATGAGTTTGACCAAGGCGATGCCATTATGGACGCTCCGCGCCTCGGTGTGCGCGCGGTCCAGAACCTTGGACGCTTCCTGAACCGCGGTAAGGTAGCCGAAAGTCCGCGTCACGAAAGCCACGTCGTTGTCAACGGTCTTGGGAATACCCACCACTGCCAGGGCGTGTCCACGCCGTTTGGCTTCCTGAAACAATTCATTCCCCCCGCGCTGCGTGCCGTCGCCACCAATGGTAAAGAGAATGTCAATGCGCCGACGGATCAGGTTGTCCACCGCCCGGGAAATGTCCACTGGCCCCCGGGACGTTCCCAGCACCGTGCCGCCTTCCTTGTGGATGTTGTCCACGAATTCCTTGGTCAGCACGATCGGCTCTCTGCCACGCACAGGCTCGAGCCCCTGGTAGCCACCTCTGAAACCAAGCACCTCTTTCACCCCGTAGGCATGATACAATTCGAGAAAGAGCGAGCGAATGACATCGTTCAGGCCGGGGCACAATCCGCCGCAAGTGACGATGCCGGCGCGCGTCCGTTTGGGATC
>CAIWJG010000382.1 GCA_903912925.1 uncultured Verrucomicrobia subdivision 3 bacterium
CCACGCCAAATACGGGGACTCGATCTACTTCCACGCGGGTGACTCGACGCTTTACGTGAACCTCTTCATTGCCTCCGAACTCGACTGGAAGGCGCGCGGGATCAGGGTTCGCCAGGAAACTGTGTTCCCGATTGCGGGCGCGACAAGGCTGAGCTTCGCCTGCGATAAACCGGTGGAGTTCGATCTAAAGGTGCGTTGGCCATCGTGGGCGAGGAACGGATATGAAGTGGCGGTCAATGGCCGAACTGAGAAGCTCACTGGCACGCCCGGTGCATGGGTTTCGCTGAAGCGGACCTGGCACAGCGGCGACACTGTGAGCGTGAAAACGCCCTTCAGCATTCGCACCGAGGGCTTTGCCGACAATCCGGACCGCTTTGCCTTTCTTAACGGGCCGCTTGTGCTTTGCGCTCAGGTGGATCCGAGCAAGCCGTCCCTGGCCGTCGTCGGCGAACGCGAGGCTACCATCAAGGCGCTCAAGGCTGCCGGCAAACCGAATACGTTCACTGCTGGGGCGGGATTCTTCCGCGCGCCGGAGGCGTCGGGCGGCGTCACGCTGGAGGCATTTTACGCGTTGCACGGCGGGCGGCCCTACCAGGTCTATTTCGACCGCTTCACGGCGGCGCAATGGAAGGAGAAAGAGGCCGATTACGCCGCCGAACTCGCCCGCCAGCGCGCGCTCGCCGCCCGCACGGTGGACGTGGTGGTGCCCGATCGCGAACAAAGCGAGCGTGACCACCAGATGAGCGGCGAGCACACGGGGGCGGGGGATTTTGGCGACCATAAATGGCGCCACGCGACGGAAGGCGGCTGGTTCTCGTGGCAGTTGAAAGTGCTGCCGGACCAACCGCAGGAGCTCTGGGTCACCTACTGGGGAAGTGACGTTGGCAACCGCGTCTTCGACATCCTTGTGGACGGGCGCAAGATCGGCTCGCAGCGGCTCGAAAACAACCAGCCCGACAAGTTCTTCGAGGAAGTTTACCGGCTGCCGGCGGACCTGCTGACAGGCAAGCAGACCGTCACCGTCAAATTCCAGGCGCATCCCGGCGCGTTTGCCGGCGGTGTGTTTGGCGCACGCGTCATGAAGACCGAAGCGGGCAAACACTGAAAAGGCCGCAGCATAGGCTGCAGAATGGGAAAAGAGAATGGAGGAGAGGGTAGGGGTGCACTGCCGTTGAATTACGGAATGACAGGGAGTGCGACGTGCCCTCTCCCTCTCGCCGTCGGACGGGGAGAGGGCAGGGGTGAGGGGTTGCTCGGTGTCGTCTATCCCGCTTAAGCTGATTTGAGCGACATGCTTTAGCGGCCTACTGAGGAGGATGTTTGAGCGGACTGACGTCCGCTGCTACTCCCAAAGCTGCCGAGGCTTCTCCCTCTCCCCTTCCGAAGGGGAGAGGGCTGGGGTGAGGGGAATCGGCGGGGTTATCCGCATCGCGCGCTCGCCGGACGGGCACCAGGCGGAGATGGTGGCTCCGTTTCGTGGCTTCATGCGCGATGCTACCCAACCCCACACCGCTGCCAAGCCCATCATCTCCCTGGGCAAGACGATCAACATCTCCTTCTCGCTCGAAGCCAGCAAGGAGTTGGCTCCTCCTCCTAGCGACAACTGGGCCTCGAATACCGCTGAGCCCATCAGGGGCTATTACTTGAGCCCACCAACGCTTCAGGTCGCCCGCGGCGACTCGGGCGGCGTGCTGCTGTCCTGGGATCCTGGGGCCGTGGGCATGCAGCTTCAGCGGACGTTCAGCCTGGAGAACCCGGATTGGCAGGTGGTGCCCGGGTCCGGGACTACGAATCAAGTGACTTGGCCAGGCGGCGCCAGCAACACCTACTTCCGGTTGGCGCAACCTTGAAGAGATCACCAACCCTATTGAAGGCGATTGCTTAATTCGTCTCTCCGCAATCCGGCCCGCCGCCACTTCGCCGCGATGTTGCCTCTTCTGCCGGTGCTCGCGCCGTCTCGTGAGCGACAGACCGCCACAACGGGATTCGGGACGCTGCTGCCAGCGTGCATTCCTGGACCGGCGGGACTGAGGCCAAACCCATCCGGGTCGAGGCGAAACGGGCTGGAACGGGTCCACCCCTTTCAGGGGGCTCGTATCGGAAAGAAGCTTGTCTTTTGGCTGCAATCGGCAACATTGTCTTGGTCATGAACGCAATCGAAACTACCGGGGTGGTGGACGCACAACATCAGTTGCGGCTGGATAAGCCGCTGCCCATTGCCGGACAAAGTCGCGTCAGGGTGATTGTGCTTGTGCCGGAGGAAGCGGACATTCCCGAGACTGCCTGGACGAAAACCGCCGCGACCAGCCCCGCGTTCGATTTCTTGAAGGATGCCGCCGAGGACATTTACACCGCAGCCGATGGCAAACCGTTTCATGACCAAGGGTAGAATTGTCCTTGTCCCTTTTCCTTTCGATGACATGACGGCCAGCAAGGTGCGGCCCGCCGTGTGCCTGACCGATCCCATTGGCCCTCATCGCCATGTCGTCGTGGCCTTCGTCAGCAGCCAGATGCCGGTAAACATTGGCGCCACAGATGTTGTGCTTGATCCGCAACGCGTGGATTTTGGAGCAACCGGATTACGGGTGGCGTCGGTGTTGCGGCTGCACCGCCTGGTCACATTAACAACGGCCCTGATCCGCCGGGATATGGGCAAGTTGTCGCAAGCCTGGCAAGACGAAGTCGATCAAAAGTTGGCCGTCCTTTTTCGACTAAAAGTCTCGTAAAGGAGTCCTTGCTGTGTGCATACAGTGCTCACGTGAACGAAAACGCGCCCGAATCCACCGGCAGCCAGCCGCTGCCAGCACCGCTCCCGCCGACACCGCCCCGCACACTGCCTGACGACGCCCGGATTCCGACGGAGATGCGCGAGCGCTTCCGCGAAGTGGCCACGTTGCTGGGACAGTTCGGCCAGGCTTACCTCGATCCGGAATTGACGGCCTTCACCCTGGAATTGTGGCGGCGGGTCTGTCGCCGACAGAAGCTGGACTGCCGGCGCGGAAAACCTGCCATCTGGGCCGCTTCGATGGTCCACGTCATCGCACGCATGAACTTCCTCTTCGACCCCAACCAGCCGGTGCATCTCACGTTCGATACGATTTGCGGCTCGTTTCAAACCAACAAAACTACCGTTGGCAGCAAGGCCACCGAGATCGAACGCGCCCTGCGCCTCAGCCAACATGCCGAGCCCGGCCTGTGCCGCCGTGAGTTCATGGATGACTTTACGACCGTTCAGCTTTCCAACGGGATGCTTGTCTCGCTGCGGATGGCAAAACAGATGGGCCTGGTGCCGCCCGACGCCATGCCGGGATGACACAAACCGCCTGCCGGCATTGGTAATTCGCTGATTCGAGGCAATTCCCAATCGCGCTCCGCCTTCAGCATACTGCCTGGTGCCTTTTGCCGTCTCTGGACGGCCTTGGCTTGGGAAGCCGCACGAAAAGGTCACCGATCCTGCCAGCTATGCTCCAAGGGCTCAGAAACGCTTGCTGTAGTCCTCATGGGTGCCAATCCACTCCCAGAGGAACAGGGCGCCACTGAACTTGCCCACCGCGCGATAGCGGTTGCCAACACGCGCTGACCAGTTGGCTTGGCCGATGGTTTTGAAGTGCAGCGATGGATGGAAGGCGTTGCCTGCCCACAGACGATAGTTCTTCCGGGCCAGCAGCCTGGCGTCCGCAGGCAGGGCGCGATAGAGCCGCCAGAATTCCAGCGTGCCGCGGCTCGGGATGGTCACGGCTCGCGGAGGATGTCGTTAAGCGCTTGCGTTTGCCCCGCAGCCTGGGCGGCGTTGGCCTCGCGGTTGAGGACGCTGAATTTGCCCCCTGCCGCGTCGGCCTTCATCTGCCGGTCCCAATCGTCATCGGTCCACCCACAAAGTTCGGCGATGATCTGCGCCCGTTCTTCCAGCGGGAGCTTCTCGATTGCCGTCCTGATTTCCGCAACGGTGCTCATACTCAGAAACTATGGCTTGCAGTAAAAGCATTGGCAACTGTGGTTTTAGCCGAAATTACATGTGAACTCCGCTCCCCACCCTGCACTTCGTGCTCAGCCTTCGCCGTTACGGCGGAAGTTTTGGATCACGGATTACACGGATGGCACGGATTGGAACGGGCTTCGTCATGGTCGAGAGCCTCTTTCGCGGCCACCCGCCAGGTGAACACCCCTTGCATCGTAATCCCTTCTTTATGCGTGTTATCCGCGAAATTCGTGGTTCCAACTGCTGCCTTTAGGTTCAGCAATTACCGTTGACGACCGTAAGCAAACCTGTTCGACTACGCGCGGTTGGTGGAATTGTCGCGCAGTTGGCCCACCAAATAGCAGGCGTAGCAACATGGGCTCAATGGAAAGTCGGACAATCTGCACCGGGCACGCAAACGGAATCCTTTTGGAGTTCCGCGGAGGTATCCTCATGCTCCAAGGACATTTAACTTCCCATGTCTGACCTCAACTGGAATTTGGCTGGTCCCATTGGCTCCACGAGCTTTCAGACTGACTGGTTTGTGGTGAATGCCGCCGGCCGCAGCACTCCGGCAGCCGCTGGCGCCCTGGACAAGCTCTGCAGCACCTACTGGTATCCCCTCTACGCCTACGTGCGCCGGAAAGGTCACGCGCCAAGCTCCGTCAGGAGCGCCATGTTTATAGCAACGACCACCCCGGATGCCCGGCCAAGCTCCGCAGGAGCGGCACGGAATGGGGATTTTTGGCCCCCACAGACCTCCAGCAACGGCCGAGCGAGCGCGAATCATGCCGCTCCTACGGAGCTTTTCGGCTCGCCGCCATCACCCCTTCGCTTGGGATGAAGATTTTCAGTCACCATTCCAGGGATTCCGGTCTGTATAAGGTTAGCAGCACAACCAAAACGTCAGAAACCAACAGAAACAGAACATGAAGTCGAATATCGCAACGCAACCCGCGAATCACCGCAGCCCTTGGCGCACCCTGCTCGGCATGGTGGTGGTCTTATCCATCGTCCACGCCCTCTCGGCCCAAGCCGTCATCACCGTCAGCAGCCTCGATGACAGCGGCCCCGGCACGCTCCGCCAGGCCATCGCCGATGCCTCGCCCGGTGACGCCATTGATTTCGCCGTCACCGGCACCATTACGCTGACGAATGGCGAACTGGTGATTACCAACAACCTCACCATCAACGGGCCGGGTGCGACGAATCTGACGATCAGCGGCAATAACGCAAGCCGGGTGCTATCTTTTGGCGGGGTTACCGCTGCCATTTCCGCGGTGACGATTGCAAACGGGTATGCTTCTGGGGGGGGCGGCGGGATCGTGAATGGTTCAAGCACGTTGACAGTGAGCAACTGCACACTAACACGCAACGCAGCAGGGGGAAATTCATGGGGGGGCGGCGTTATCAACGCCGGCACCCTGATTGTCATTGACAGCACGATCTTTGCCAACAGATGCGATGGTGGAGGCTTCGGTGGCGGAATTTACAGCGAAGGGAGTTTGTTCCTTACGAACAGCACGGTTTCAGGCAACGATGCTGCCTATGGCGGGGGCATCAATCTTCAGGCCAGCAGCGTCATAATTGTTGGCAGCACCATCTGCTCCAATAGGGCCTCGGCCCGCGCCGGAGTGGGTGGGGGCGTGCTTGTTCAGAGCGGCAACCCACCCCAGGTCTTGAACAGCCTCATCGCTGGCAATTCGGCGGGGAGCGGCGACGGGCATGACTTTAGAGGAACTCTGAACTCACTCGATTACAACCTCATCGGCAACACCAACGGCTTCTTCTTCATCACCGGCGTCACCACACACAACATCTACGGCAAAGACCCATTGCTCGGCCCTCTGGCGGACAATGGCGGCCCGACGCCGACGCACGCGCTGTTGCTCGGTAGCCCGGCGATTGACCAAGGCAGCAGCGGCGGATTGGCCACCGACCAGCGAGGCCAGCCCCGGATATTCAATTTCCCCGCCTACTTCGACGCCGCCGACGGCAGCGACATCGGCGCTTATGAATTGCAGGAGCGCCCCCAAACCGGCCCCGTTTTCACCGTCAACTCGAACGACGATGTGGATGACGGCATCCCCGGCATCGCCCATTGCTCCCTGCGCGAGGCCATCAACGCCGCCAACGCCAATGCGGACACGAACACTATTAATTTCGCCACCGGCGTCACCGGCATGATCGCGCTGACCAATGGGCAACTGACGATTAACAACAGCGTCAACATCAATGGCCCGGGCGCGGCGAACTTGACCGTGAGTGGAAACAACTCGAACCGCGTTTTCAGTCTGTCCGGCGTGCCCTATGCAACTATCAGCGGTCTGACGATTGCGAATGGGTCCGCTGCCGACAAAGGCGGTGGCATCTTTAGTCTCGAAACCACCTTGAGAGTGAGCGACTGCGCAATAGCAGGTAACCACGCTTCGGTTGGTGGCGCAATCGGTCAGCAAGGAGGAGACCTGACAGTCCTTCGCAGTACAATTTCTGCAAATGGCAGCATAAACAGCGGAGGCGGGATCGATGTGACGTATGGCACGTTGAAGCTTCTGGATAGTGCGGTCATTGGCAATGGCAGCGGGGGGACTTATGGAGGCGGAATTTTCATCGCCGGGACGCTGCTGATGACCAACAGTACCGTATCATCTAATTTTGGCGAATTTGGTGGGGGTATATGTGCGCCACTGGGGGAGAGCTTCATCGTCAACAGCACGATTTCCTCCAACTCAGCATCACAATCCGGTGGGGGCATCTACTTTACACCCTCCCGTGCGGAGGACAAAATGATACTCCGAAACACTCTTGTCGCTGGCAACAGCGCGCCTAACGGGCCTGACTGTAGCAGCCCAATCTCCCCGTTACAGCCGATCACCTCGCTCGATTACAACCTCATTCAAAATACCAACGGCTGCACGATCACCAACCTCATCGCCCACAACATCTACAATCTAGACCCGAAGCTCGGCCCGCTAGCGGACAATGGCGGGCCGACGCCGACGCACGCGCTGCTGCCCGACAGCCCGGCCATTGACCAAGGCAGCAGCGGCGGCCTGGCCACCGACCAACGCGGCTTGCCCCGGATATTCAATTTCCCCGCCTACTTCGACGCCGCCGACGGCAGCGACATCGGCGCTTATGAATTGCAGGAGCGCGCCCAAAGCGGCCCCGTCTTCACCGTCAACTCGAGCGACGACGTGGATAACGGCATCCCCGGCATCGCCCATTGCTCCCTGCGCGAGGCCATCAACGCCGCCAATGCCAATTCGGACACGAACACGATTGACTTCGCCGCCGAAGTCCCCGGCCTCCACACCGGCGTTACCGGCACGATCACGCTGGCCAATGGGCAACTCACGGTAACGAACAGCGTCAACATCAATGGGCCGGGTGCGGCAAACTTGACCGTGAGCGGAAATAACGCGAGCCGCGTGTTCAACCTTTCCAGTGTCCCTGCTGCAACAATCAACGAACTGACGATTGCCGACGGAAATGTCGGGTTTTCCGGCTGGGGTGGTGGTATTTCAAGTGGTTTGAGCACATTGACCCTGAACAAATGCACAGTCACTGGCAATAAAGCACTGTTTGGCGGCGGCGTGCTGAATTCTTACGGAACGCTAACAATCATCGACAGCACGATCTCATCGAATGTCGCTGCGTCTGGTAGTGGTGCGGACGGTGCAGGAGGTGGAATCGCGAGCGGAGTTCAAGGCTTTGATGGTGGCACCTTGAATATCATCCGGAGTACGATCTTCAGCAACGGAGCCGGTGACGAAGGAGGTGGAGTTTATAGTACCGGACTCACGATGCTTACCAACAGTACGGTTTCGGGAAACTCTGTCTTCCACCCCAGCCCAGGTGCTGGAGGTGGGATCACAATTCAAGGGACTGGTGTTATTGCAAGCAGTACGATTTGCTCAAACAATGGAATTCGCTACGGAGGCGGCATCGACCATTTCAATGGGCAACTTGAGATTATGAACAGCATCGTTGCCGGCAATAGTGCGGGTATCCGAGGTCCCGATGTTGCATCGGATGCAGTAAGTTCCTTGGATTACAACCTGATTGGAAATACGAACGGGGCGGTTATCACCGGCGTCACCACGCACAACATTTACGGCAAAGACCCGCTGCTTGGCCCGCTAGCGGACAATGGCGGGCCGACCGCGACGCATGCGCTGTTGCCCGGCAGCCCGGCCATTGACCAGGGCAGTAGCGCTGGTCTGGCCACCGACCAGCGCGGCCAGCCTCGGGTATTCAATTTTCCCGCCTACAGTAACGCCGACGACGGCAGCGACATTGGCGCTTATGAATTGCAGGAGCGCGCCCAAACCGGCCCCGTCTTCACCGTCAACTCAAACGACGACGCGGATGACGGCATCCCCGGTATCGCCCATTGCTCCCTGCGCGAGGCCATCGCCCATGCTGCGCCCGGTGCCACGATTGATTTCGCCGCCACCGGCACCATCACGCTGACCAATGGTCAACTGGTGATTGATAAGGACCTCACCGTTAGCGGTCCCGGTGCAACGAATCTCACGGTGAGCGGCAACAACGCGCACCGGGTATTTGAGATCAAGAATGCCACAGTTGCGCTTTCAGGGTTGAGCATAGCCGATGGATTTAGCTCCGGAGGGGGTGGAATATTGAGCGAGTCGAGCAGTACGTTGACACTCAGTAGCTGCACGATCACGAATTGCAGATCAACAGGCAGTGCGGGAGGGATCTATAGTGGGTGGCCCAATTGCGCTCTCCGGCTGGTCAATACCGCCGTTCAAGGCAACCGGGCTGATTTCTTCGCTGGCGGTGTTTATGCTGAAGGGGCTTTTAGCGCTTTCAATTCCACCTTTTCCTCCAACACCTCGGTAGAGGGGGGCGGCGGGCTCTGGATTTATACCGGTGGTGGACTGACAAACTGCACTATTTCTGGAAACAGCGATGATACGCGTGCCGGTGGCATTCTCTGCTACCCAGGACCGACCACGCTTATTAGCTGTAGCGTTGTATCGAATTCCGCTGGAGAGGGACCGGGCGGGATTGAAGTGTTGCCGGGTGTAGCGGTCAGTCTCCAAAATACGATTATTGCGAATAACACCGCTGCTGGTGGGTTCGGTGCCGACGCCAGCGGAATCCTCAATTCTTTGGACTATAACCTGGTTGGAGATACAAATGGCGCGTCCTTCACGAACCTCACCGCCCACAACATCTACGGCCAAGACCCGTTGGTTGGCCCGCTTGCCGAAAATGGCGGGTCCACCATGACTCATGCGCTGTTACCCGGCAGCCCGGCCATTGACGCCGGCCACAGCGGCGGACTAACCACCGACCAACGGGGCCAGGCCCGGCCGGTTGATTTTCCCGCGATTGCCAATGCGGGTGGCGGCGACGGCAGCGATATCGGTGCTTACGAAGTGCGGGACATCGCCCAGACCGGTCCCGTCTTCACCGTCAATTCCACCGACGACACCGATGACGGCGTCCCCGGCGTTCTCCATTGCTCCCTGCGTGAGGCCATCGCCTATGCCGCGCCCGGGGATACGATTGATTTTGCAGTCACCGGCACCATTACGCTGACGAACGGCCAACTGGTGATTACCAACAACCTCACCATCACCGGGCCGGGGCGGAGCAACCTCAGCGTCAGCGGGAACGATGCAAGCCGCGTGTTCAATATCAATTCGGCCGGCGCTGTTGTTGTCATTTCTGGCCTTGCGATTATCAACGGGAATCCTGGTACTGACGATGGAGGTGGCATCAGGAACTTGGGAAATCTGACAATCAGCAACTGCATCGTCTCCCACTGTACCGCAATGATGGTAGGGGCCGGGATTCTTTCTGGGAACTCATCCACTTTACGAGTCGTCAACAGCATCGTTTCTTATAATTCTTGCTGGTCCGGCGGGGCGTGGGGTGCGGCCATCGCCTGCCCGTGGTATGATATCCGGCTTACCATCATTAACAGCACGATTTCATCAAACTATCACCCCACTGCGGGCGGTGCGATCATGCTTGGGAACGGTGGAGTCGGAGCCATCACCAACAGCACCGTCTCCGGCAATGCTACCGGGGGCGAAGGTGGCGGGCTTTACCTCCAATATGCTGCCAGCTTGTCCGTTGACAGTTGCACGATATCGGGCAATACGGCGGGGACATACGGAGGCGGAGGAATTGCGAACTATGCGGGCGCCACTGTAATAGGCATCCGCAACTCTGTCATCGCCGGCAACAACGCGAACTTTGGCCCGGATTGTTGGGGTTCAATAGTCTCGCTCGACTATAACCTCATTCAAAACACTAACGGCTGCACGATCACCGGCGATACCACGCACAACATCTATGGCCAGGACCCGTTGCTCGGCCCGCTGGCGGACAATGGCGGGCCGACCCCGACCCACGCGATTTTGCCCGGCAGCCCGGCCATTGACCACGGCAGCAGCGGCGGTTTGGCCACCGACCAACGCGGCCAGCCTCGGATATTCAACTTCCCCGCCTACTTCGACGCCGCCGACGGCAGTGACATCGGCGCTTATGAATTGCAGGAGTGCGCCCAAACCGGCCCCGTTTTCACTGTCAACTCGAATGAAGACATGGATGACGGCGTGCCCGGCATCGCCCATTGCTCCCTGCGCGAGGCTATCAATGCGGCAAACGCGAACTCTGATTCCAACTCCATCACCTTCGCCACCAGCATGCCAGGATTGATGAGCGGCGTGACGGGCACGATACTGCTCACCAACGGCCAATTGCAGGTGCTACAAGACCTCAGCCTCACCGGCCCAGGAGCGTCGAACTTGATCATCAGCGGCAATCACGCCAGCCGGGTTTTCGAAATCGGCAGCCTCCCGCTCGTGAACTGCCCATCCGTAACCCTTAGCGGTCTGGCAGTCGCCGATGGCAAGGCCAACGGCGATTATGGCGGTGGCATTTTCAACCTGGGGAAATTATCCCTAAGCGACTGCGTCCTGAAAGGAAATACGGCGGATCAGAGCGGGGGAGCGATCTACCATACCTCCTACCGGGGCGGCACCCTCACCATCGTCAACAGCGTGCTCCACAACAATGCCGCGGCATCCGGAGTCGGCGGAGCTATTTGCAATAGTGGTTGGGCGGCAGTTGTTGGGAGTTGCATCTTCAGCAACAACGCCAGTAACGGAGGCGGAATCTGGGGTGTTTTCGGCGGATCATCAACATGCCTGACCAACACCACGATTTCGGGCAACGTTGCCACTGATTCAGCCGGCGCCATTGGCATGGCCATCGACTCCACGGTCTTCGTTGACAGTTGTACCATCTGCTCGAACAGTGCCGGCCGGATAGCCGGCGGTATCCAGTTTGGTGGAGACTATGATGATGTTTTTGCCGTTCGGAACAGTATCGTTGCTGGAAACATGGCCCCTAGCGCTGCCGCTGGTCCCGATGTCTATGGCATGATCATTTCGGGCGATTTCAATCTAATCCAGAATCCAAACTCCGAGTGGGGGAGTATCGTCGGCGTCACCACCCACAACATCTACAACCAAGACCCCAAACTAGGCCCCTTGGCCGACCTGGCCGGCCCGACGCCCACGCACGCTTTGCGGTATGACAGCCCGGCTCTTGATGCTGGCAATAGCGGCGGCTTGACCACCGACCAGCGCGGTCTGCCCCGGCCGATTGATGGCTTGGACATACCCAACGCCGAGGGCGGCGACGGCAGCGACATCGGCGCCTTCGAGGCCGATCCTAACCTGCGGATTACCGAGTACGCCAAAGTCGGCAGCGACATCTGGCTGCAGTTCAGCAGTATGTTCGGAAGGAACTACCGTGTGGAAAGCGCGGATAACATTACCGGCCCGTGGAATGTTTTCTCCAACAACATTCCTGGCACAGGCATCAGCTTAGAGGCCCTCGACGAGGGCGGGGCGGTGCTGCCACAGCGCTTCTACCGCGTGGCAATAATGCCTTAACGGCGCAGGTTTTTGACCGCGGATGACGCGGATGACGCGGATGGCACGGATGGGGAATGGCAGAAGTGGTTTATCCGTGTGATCCGTGAAATCCGTGGTCAATCCTTTCCCCGCCGTGGAACGCGCTGACCAACGACGTGGTCGGCACGGGATGCCGGTTCCAGACCCTTGACGGGGGGGGGGCCGGCCTGCCGCAGCGACTCTACCGCGCCGTCATGTTGTTGCCGTAACGGCGGAAGTTTTTGACCGCGGATGGCACGGATGGCACGGATGGGGAATGGCAGAAGTGGTTTATCTGTGTGATCCGTGAAATCCGTGGTTAATCCTCTCCTCCAGTCAGGTTTGGCGGTGGGCGACGGGCGGACTGGAGCGGTGCGATGGGACGCTACCTTTGGGCGGTCGGAGAGGCGAGAGGCATGCAGGTGAACTCGC
>CAIWJG010000383.1 GCA_903912925.1 uncultured Verrucomicrobia subdivision 3 bacterium
CCCCCATGCGTCCCCCATGCGTCCCCCATGCGTCCCCCATGCGTCCCCCATGCGTCCCCCATGCGTCCCTCATGCGTCCCTCATGCGTCCCCCATGCGTCCCCCATGCGTCCCTCATGCGTCCCCCATGCGTCCCCCATGCGTCCCTCATGCGTCCCCCATGCGTCCCTCATGCGCCTACAAAGCACCAACAAGGCTCCAACAAAGCCACCCCGGAACGAAGGCAGAATGCAAAATACAGAATGAAGAATGGCGCGCGCTCGCAGGTGCCAGATAACGCGAAGCGTCTTGGAGTGCGGTTGTCCTCTACCGCTTTTACTGTCTCCGTCTTCTGAAGTTGATGGCGCTCGGCCGAGACAACGCCGCGATTTCTTGAACGCGGCCTGCCGCCGGGCTTGACTTTACACTTGAGGCTTTAGACCTCAGACTCACGACCGTGCGACGCGATTGGAAAATCATGGCGCTGCTGGCGGTCGCAACCGTCGCAGTATTCTGGCAGGTGAGCTGGCAGGGGTTCGTCAATTTCGATGACCCCGCTTACGTGACCTACAACCCGGTGGTGCGGGAGGGCCTGACGTGGCCAGGTGTGGTGTGGGCGTTTACGAACCTGCATGGGGAAGCCACTTACTGGCATCCGGTCACCTGGCTGTCGCACATGCTGGACTGCCAGATCTTCGGGCTGAAGCCGGCCGGGCACCACCTGGTGAGTCTCTTCCTGCATACGCTGAACTCGCTGCTGCTCTTTGCGGTGCTACGGCGGATGACGGGCCGGCGCGGCGCCAGCGCGATGGTCGCGGCCCTGTTCGCCCTCCACCCGTTGTCGGTGGATTCGGTCGCGTGGATTTCCGAGCGCAAGAACCTGCTAAGCACCTGCTTTGGCCTGCTCTGCGTGTGGGCGTATGGGCGCTATACGGAGAAGGCAGAATGCAGAATGAAGAATGAAGAAGGCGGAATGCAGCAGCCGACGACACGCAACACGCAACACGCAACACGCCTCACGCTTCACGCATCCACGTTCTACCTCCTTTCCCTGTCCCTCTTCGCGCTGAGCCTGATGAGTAAGCCGACGCTGGTGCCGCTGCCGTTCGTGCTGCTATTGCTGGATTATTGGCCACTGGGGAGAATGAAGAAGGGAATGCAGAATGCAGAATGCAGAAGGCAGAATGCCAAGGCTGCTGACACGCGCCACGCAACACGCAACACGCCTCCCGTTTCACGTTTCACGTTTCACGTTTCACTTCTCGTGGAGAAGCTTCCCTTCCTGGCCCTGTCGGCGGCTTCGAGCCTGGTGACTATCTGGTCCATGTCCTCGCTGGGCGGCCTGTTGAACACCGCCGAACTGCCGCTGTCCTGGCGGCTGGCGAATGCGCCGGTGGCTTGCGCGATCTACCTGCGTAAGCTGGTTTGGCCGGTGGATTTGAGCGTGTTCTACCTGCACCCGGGCCGCTGGCCGACGGACGCCGTCGTCGGCAGCCTGCTGCTGGTGCTGGGGGTAACGGCGGTGGCCGTGTGGCAGGCGCGGCGTCGGCCATATTTGATCGTGGGCTGGCTGTGGTTTCTGGGCATGCTGGTGCCGGTGATTGGCCTGTTGCAGGCGCACGTGCAGGCGCTGGCCGACCGCTTTACTTACGTGCCCGCCATCGGCGTGTTTGTCATGGTGGTGTGGGCGGCGGCGGATTGGTATGCGGGCCGCGCCGCAACATCACCCGGTTTCCCCTGGTCTGGATACGCCGCGGCTGCCGTGGTTCTCGCCGGCTGCGTGGTGATGACCTCGCTGCAGTTGCGGCACTGGCAGAACAGCGTCACTCTCTTGCAGCGCGTGGTGCAGGTGGAGCCCGGCAGCTACATGGCCCGGGTCATGCTAGGAAATGCCCTTTTCGAGCGGCGGGAACTGGATGGCGCGCTGCGCGAGTACGAGGCCGGCCTGCGGTTGCAGTCCGATTTCCCGGACGGGTGGGAGCGCGCCGGGGTGGTGCTAATCGAGCAAGGCCGGCCGGCGGAAGCCCTGCCTTACTTGCGCAAGGCCGTCGAACTGGCGCCGGCCTGGCCGGAAGCGCAGCGGCGCCTGGCGCTGGCCTGGCTGCGCCAGGGGCGGACCAACGAAGCCCTGGACGCCTATCAGACCCTGGCGACCCTGATGCCCGCGACCGCCGGAGGCCAGCGCGACCTGGCGGACATGCTCGCCGAGGGCCATCAGTTTGAGCAGGCGGTTCACTGCTATAAAGAGGCGCTCCGGCTCAAGCCGGACTTCGACGCGGCGATGAACAATCTGGCGATGCTCCGCGCGTCCTGCCCGCAGGCCCAGTTCCGGAGCGGCGCCGAGGCGGTCCAATTGGCTGAGGCCGCCTGCCGGCTGAGCGGGCGCCGCAACCCGAGCTTCCTCGGCACGCTGGCGGCCGCTTACGCCGAAGCTGGCCGGTTCGGCGACGCAGTCAAGACCATGCAGGAAGCGCTGGCGGTGTCCGAAGCCTCCGGGACCAAAGAGCTCGTGCCCATCCAAACCCGGATGCTCGAGCTATTTCAGGCGGGGAAGCCGTTTCGGTAAGATGCTGGCCTCAAGCGAGGACCGCGTCGCGCATCGGACGGGTGGCTGCTTCCGGAAGAGGCTTGCCGTCGCGGCGCAACTCTTCGACTTCCTCGCGGACCAGTTCGGTGAGTTCGCGGTAAGCATCTTCCTCGGATGCGCCGTGGCAGACGCCTCCCCAAGGGAAGAGGTCCGGGCAGTAGCCGACGTAGTGGCCATCATCGTCGCTCCAGCGGACGAATTTCAAGTAGCGGTCTTCGGTCTTCATCTTCTCACCCCACGGATGGCGTTTCGAACATGCTTTTCCTGGTAATGGTGCGCGTCGTCGCCGTCTTGCCCACTCAGAATTACCGCACCTAGGAATCTCGCGTGGCGGAATTTGCGGTGCGAGCCTTTACCACCCGGCATTCTCACAAACCCCGCTGATTCCAACTCGGTAATCAACTGGCGAATCTTTCGCGGCATAACGCTGCTTTGTTCCTATATTCTACCGCGTCAGGGTATCCGTCAACCGCTCAGATACAGCGCTTGATAATTGGTGCGCATCTCACATTTTTCCAACGTTGTTTGCACGGGCGACTGGTGCGCGGACATTCTTGTCCGCCTTTGCGTGATGGTCAACCCGAAAGCCCACCCGAAAACCCGCCGGCGGACAAGAATGTCCGCGCTCCAGAAAAATGTGAGAGGCGCACCCTCGACTTGCGCACACCGGATCGAGCTTGACTGATGGCCAGTTCAGCGGAGAGTGGGGCTAGCACCTGAGACAGCTTTTGACTGCATTTATGAATACGAAGACCTTCAGTCGCCGCTCCTTCATCCAGCATGGGCTCACGATCGCCGCCGGCGTACCCTTGGCGTCGCTATACGCCCGATCCCAACTACTGGCCACCGAAGCCGCCGCCGGGGCAGGCGCAGCGGCTCTGCGAGCTCACCGTTCCGCAGCAAAGGTCGCGATTGCGTCCTGCCGCTCCTACGGGCCAGAGGTCAGGCCGGCGCTGGGGAAGTGCTTCGATCAACTCGGCGGCATCGGGTCGCTGGTCAAGAATAAGACCGTGACGGTGAAGGTGAATCTCACCGGCGACAGCGTCACGCCGATCCTTGGCCGGCCAATTGGCGAGACTTACAACACCCATTACGGCACCGCGTTGGCGCTGGGCTCGCTGCTGTTCGCCGCGGGCGCCCGGCGCGTGCGCTTTGTCGAATCCGCGCAGAGCCGGGACGTGCTGGAGTCCACACTGGCGGCGGCGGGTTGGGACGTGCCGACGCTGAGCGCCCTGGGCAAGGTTGAGTACGAGAACACGCGCAACCTGGGCTTCGGCAAGAAATACTCCCATTTCCGCGTGCCCGGCGGCGGGTATATGTTTTCCTCGTTCGAGTTCAACCACGCCTACGAGGACACAGACGTGCTGGTTTCCCTGACCAAGCTGAAGAATCATATTGAGGCTGGCGTGACGCTCTCGATGAAGAATCTCTTTGGCCTGCCGCCGAACACGATTTATGGCCGTGAGGCCGGCAAGGAAACCGCTACCGGCCACCGCGCTCCACTTCATAATCCCAAAGGATACGAAACCCTGAAGCTGCCCGGGTTGAAGGAAGCTGCTATGCCGTTGGACTCGACGTGGCGGGTGCCCCGAGTCACGGTGGATGTGTGCGCCGCCCGGCCTATTCACCTGGCTATCATTGACGGCATCACGGCCATGAGTGGCGGAGAAGGCCCGTGGAGTGGCGTAGAGCGACTGAAGTTTACGACGCCCGGCGTGCTCATCGTGGGGCTCAACATGGTTTCAACGGATGCCGTCGGCACTGCGGTGATGGGATACCCGGATCCGCGCGCCCTGCGCGGCGTGAAGCCCTTCCAGACATGCGACAACCATGTGCTGCTGGCCGAGCAAGCCGGCCTGGGCATCGCTGACCTGGCGCAGATTGACGTGCGCGGAATGCCGATCGAAAAGGCGCGGTATCCCTACGGTTAAAGCTGGTTGGGGGTTTGCTTTTCGACACGCCGGCTGCTTACTGAGGATAAATGACTGAGGATAAATGACATTGCATGGCGGGCCTTTGGCAGGTACGGTGCTCAGATGAAATGGGATCAGCTTTGCGACGACCCCACGTTGGAGAACATCCCTTACCGGGTGGAACTTGCCCGTCACGGTCAACTGGTTATGAGTCCGCACCGCAGCTACCACAGTATCTTCCAGAGTCGCATCATTCGGCATCTTAACCAACTTCTGCCTGAGGGCGAAGCCATGCCTGAGTGCCCGATTGCAACCGAAGCCGGCACCGTGGTCGCGGACGTGGCTTGGGCTTCCGCAGCGAAGGTGAAGCGCAATTTTGACCTGCCAAGCTGGGCGGAATCCCCGCAGATTGTCGTGGAGGTGCTTTCGCCCTCCAACGCGGCGGACGAAATCCGCAACAAGCGCAACGCGGTGTTCGCCCGCGGGGCGGGTGAATTCTGGGTGTGTGACCGGAAGGGAATCCTCGAATTCTTCGGCCCGCGCGGGCGCCTCACCAAGTCCCGGCTCTGCCCGCAGTTTCCTTCCCGCATCGCAACCTAAAACTCTGTCCGCGGCTGACCGCTTGCGTCGCAGACGTGCCAAGCAGCGTCACGCCGTCCTCCGCATAGACCTCGAACTTGCCGGTGACGGCTCCAGCGTCCGGAAGCGCCAGGAGCTGCCGGTCCGGGCCGAGGGCCTTGGTTCCCGGAAGGCGCGTCCCGTCGTTCGCCACAAAGATCACCCGTTTCTGCAGCCAGCGCGCGTAGATGCTATTGTGGTCAAGGCTCCGGACTGGACCGGCGCCATACAGGACCCCAAGCAGCTTGCGTCCGGGTGATTCCTGCGGGCCACGCACCACCCAGCCCAGCGCGACGATATACGCGTCGGCGGCATCGAGATTCGTCAGCAGCATCTGCGAGGCGGGAAACGCCGTGCCGTTGGTGGAAACCGTCTGCCATAGACGCGCGCCGTTCTCATGCAAACCCATGAGGTAATAGCTGGTCCCGCCAACCTGGAACTTCTTCACATCGTTCACAGCGCCGGGGCCGGCGAAGGCTTTCGCATCAAAGGCGTATTGCCTGCCGTCCGTGCTCGTGGCGCGGAAGGTGCCCCCAGGACTGTGGAAGTCACCGAAGTAGAGACGATACCCCCCGCTCTCGCGGAGCATTACGTTCATGCCGTTGATGTCCGCATTGGTGTAGGCGTAGCCGCTGATGTCCACGATGTCCCGCGTCTGCGCGGTGCAGGGTTCGCCCGTGCTCCCGTTCCAGTTCGTGCCGGTGGTGTCGCTCTGGAAGAAGGCCGGCTTGTTCAAGTTGCTGACGGGGTAGAGCGTGCCGAACAGGGTAAATGATCCGTCGTCAGAACGTAGCGCGTTCACATTGCAGAGGTGGACGTAACTCCCCGGCGCTATGACCGCGTGCCGGTTGGAGAAGTCCTGGAAGCCGACATCCGTCGTAGCACTGTAGATATGGTCGTTACCGGACGGAATGCCGTCCCACGCGCCGTAGAACAGGCGGTAGCCCCCCGGCGTCTCCACGGCTGACGGGGCATAAATGTTACGGAACTTGCCGCTCTTTGGCGCCAGCAATGGGAACCGCTGGTCCGGCAGGAAATTGAGCGTGCCCGCTTGCCAGATCAGTGGATTGAACTCCCCAGCCTCCACGCCCGTTACCTCCGCGAAACCCGCCGGGGCGACATTCGTCGTGAGTGTCATATCAAGTGTGGATGCGGCAAGGGTGCTGTGCAGGACCGCGGACGCGAGCAAACCCAGCAGCCCACAACGTAGCCGATGGTCAAAAAAGGCAGGCATAAATCGCATCCCCACAGGCTGACACAAACTCACCTGCGTCGCCAAGGCCCGTTTCTTGTCGCCGGAAACGCCGCTAACGGCTGCCCTGCTGCTGAGCGGGTTGCTGCGTCAGGACTTCGAACTTCGGCCCTTGGTTTTCGGGTTTGGGCCAGCCTGGCCGCCATCAGAGCACCTCCGACTCGCTTGCAGGCGCCCATCTTCTCCCAATCCCCCAGTGCCTGGCGTTTGCCAAAATGAAAAGGTGTGTCCTATCCCCGCAAGCGGGGAGAGAATCCCCCGACATTCTGACGCGCTTTGCGCCCATGAACCTCAAGCCGGACCCCTCACCCCGGCAGATCTCTGGCGAGCTGAGGTTCATGGGCAGGGAAATGCCTGGTAACGCGTGATGTTAGTGTCAGGATGCGCCCCAACCCGGGCAGCCACAGATTGCTATCTCGACAAACCATCACTGGCCTGTAGCATTCGAACACTCTCGGACGTGCGTTCCGTGGGCGGTTTGGCACACAGATGACCTTTTGCAAGCGATGCGACGTGTTTGGTTGATCAGCTTCGTTCTATTCCTCGCGACGTTCGGGGTCTTCAGCCGCGTATTGGTGGGACAGTTCGTCCAGTGGGACGATGGCATCAGCGTTTATCAGAACCCCAATATCCAGGGCCTGGATTGGGCGCGGCTGCGCTGGATGTTCAGCGACGCCAGCTACGCGATGCGTTACAAACCGCTCACGTGGCTGACGTATGCCCTGGTTTACCAGCTTGGCGGGCTTAAGCCAGTTGGCTACCACCTTGCCAACCTGCTGATCCATTGCGGCAACACCGTGCTATTATTCGGCGTGATCCGGCGGTTGCTGGCGGCTGGCAACCCGGAGGAAAGCACCGAAGAGCGGCTGGCGCAGGCCACCTTTCCCGCCGCGGGTGGGGCGTTGCTCTGGGCGATCAACCCGTTGCGCGTCGAACCCGTCGCCCGCGTCACCGACCTCACCTTCTGCCTGCTGTTGTGCTTCCTGCTGCTCTCTCTCTGGTGTTACCTGCGGGCGTGCGACCGCAGCGGGGGAAGCGCCGGACACAGTGCATTCTATTGGGGTTCGGTCGCCGCATTTGCCCTGGCGATGTTCTCCTTCCCGTTTGCGTTCGCGTACGGTGTCGTGCTCCTGGTGCTGGACTGGTATCCGTTGCGCCGATTTGCGGGCTGTGCCCATGGGTGGCGGGATGCTGCGGCACGCCAGGTTCTGCTGGAAAAGATCCCGTTCCTGCTGCTGGGCGGGACGATGCTCGCCACGGTCGTGGCCCGGCTTTCTCCCACGGGTATTTGGGCGGGATTCCATGTGGACGGCGGCTTCGACCCTTTCGAGCGGGCCATGCAGGCATTTTACGTCTGGGCCTACTACGCCTGGAAACCCTGGCTGCCCTTTCATCTCTCGCCGTTCTACAACACGCTGGTGAATTTCAATCCCAACGGCTGGCCCTTCTGGCTGAGTGCCGCCTTCGTCATCGGGACCACCGTGCTGCTCGTGCGCCAACGCAGTCAGTGGCCCTGGGCACTGGCGTTATGGGTCAGCTACCTATTGCTGCTGGTTCCCGCCTTGGGACTCACTGAGCGGCCACACTTCGCGGCGGACCGCTATGACTACCTGCCGGGCTTGGTCTGGGCCGTGGCTATCGCGGCCGCCCTCCGGCGGCTATGCGCCCATCCTGTCCTGCGTGCCGCAGGGTTCGCCCTGGCGATGGCCCTAGCCGTGTTTTGGGGAGCTTTGAGCGTCCACCAGGCACGAATCTGGCAGAACAGTGTCGGCCTGTTCGAGTATATGATTCGTGAGCTGGGGGACGACCCCAACCGCAGCGACATCCATTGGCGCCTGGGCTTTGCCCTCGCCGGCGAGGGGAAAACGCGGGAGGCGGTCCAGCAGTATCAGGCTTCGCTGCGAATTCGGCCCACCTCGAATTGCTCCCTGCTGCTCGCCGAACTGCTCGAACAGAACGGGGACCGGCAGGGGGCCCTGACCAATTGCCTGGCCGCGCTCGCGCTGGGTCCAACCCCGGTCGATCGCGCCAAAGCCGGTGAAGTGTTCGCCGCGCTCGGGCGTGGCGCCGAAGCCATCGACGAATACCACCAGGCGCTGGCGTTGGTTCCGGATCTGGTGCCGACGCTGAACAACCTGGCTTGGATTCTGGCCACCGACCCGGATGCGGGGAACCGAAATGGTGTCGAAGCCGTCCAACTGGCCGAGCGCGCTTGTACTCTGACAGGCTACCAGACCCCGGTCTTGATAGGCACCCTGGCCGCTGCGTACGCTGAAGCCGGCAGGTTCAAGGAGGCGGTCGCAACCGCTCAACGAGCGCTCAACCTGGCGCGGGCTGCCGGTCAAACCGAGGTCGCTGAGACGAACCGGCAGTTGCTGGAGTTGTATCAGTCCGGCCGGCCCTACCGCCAGCCGCCGCCTGCAAGCGGCACCGCCGGACCCGCTCCGTAGGCCGCACGGTTCATTGTCTGCGCTTGAAGATCAGGATGTGCTTCGCGGTCGGCGCGTTCTTGGCCGGCCTGTCCGGGTCGGCGCCCCGTTCGCTGCCTTCTTCGACTTCCAGCGTCAATGCCAGGTCCATGTTCGCGGCCCAGTAATCCTTCCACCAGTCAGCGATCCTTCGCTCCGAGCCACCCCGGGGCAGCCAGGAAAGCTCGTCGTCAACGTATATCACGTACTCCGGCCGCGCCCGCTCGATTTCGCCGATCAGCTCGTTCTGCATCTTTAAGGCGTAAGGATGCTCTTCCATCAGCGGGTACATGTAGATGTGCCCGGAAGCGGAGCGCCGGCCGGACAGGAAATAAATCTCCGGCTCCGACCCCAGCACGGCCACACGCGCGCCTTTCGAAGCGTGAGACTTCACGTAGTCCGCCGCCCGGGCAGTCTCGGTAAAGAGCGTTGAGCCGAACATGCTCCGCGTGGCCTGGCTCGCCGACATGTCGAGCCAGACGGACCCGTGACCGATGAGCGCCGCGCCGACGGCGATCACGGACAACCCCAGGATGGCCAGCGCCAGGAACAGCTCGATGGTCTGGTCATGCTTTAGCAGGTGCAGAGCGCGGCTGACCGCCACCCCCGTCAGCAGCGCCAGCGCGGGCAGCAGCGTAATGAAGTAATGCGAGCGGAAATACAGCCCCACGCAGGTAGAAGCGAAGGAGCAGAAGAGGAAGGTCATCAGGAAGAAGCGTGGGGACGGGATGCCGGAGACTGCTTTTCGGCTCTGCACTTCCGACTGCGGATTGCGGATTGCGGATTGCGGCCCCCTGACCTCGGGATTCGACCCTCCCGCTGCCAGTCTTTCCTCCCACCACATCACCAGCAATCCGACCCCGGGCAGTACCCACAACAGGAGATTCGGCCCGATGACGACGCTCAGCCCGGAGCGCAGCATGTCCGCCGCGTTCACCAGCGAAACCGCCGAGGCGTATTTGCCCGCGTACGTGATCGTCCAAAACACGAATTGGGGCAGCACCCCCGCACCCCACAATACCAGGCACGTCAGCACGTAAGGCAGCAGCCAGCCCAGCGCAAACCAGCCCAGGTCCCAGAGGAGCTGCGTCAACCCGGCGCGCGCGGCTGGCCCCTCGAGGTCAAACTCCGCCCGCTCGCGCGAGCGCCGGACCCCCGACTGCCGGCTGAGGACGCTGGTTGCCGCCAGCCATTCGCACCGCCGCACCCACGCCAGATACCCAGCGCCGAACAGACCGAAGAAGATTCCGTGCTGCTTCATCAGAAACGCCAGCCCAAACAGCAGGCCGCTGGCGCCTATGAGGATCGCGGGCCGAAGGCGACCGGGAGGAGAGTGTTCGAGCGCCATCAAAAGCACCCATGTGCCGCTTAGTGCGGCCAGCACGACGAAGTGTGTCGCATGCCCTGCCAGGCCCAGCACCGAAGGGCTTAAAGACAGCAGCGCGAATGCCGCCGCCGCCGCGAGGCCAGCGGCCTCATCCAGCAGTTTCCGGCCCAGCAGGAACACCAGCACGATCGCGGCGGCGTTCACCAGGGCCAGGCCGAGGCGGATGCCGGAGGGGCTCTGCCCGAATACCGCCATGATCGCCGCGTAGGCGGCGTAGGTGCCGGGCAGCTTCATGTTGTAAGCCTCCTTGTAAGGCGGGACGCCCTGCAGGATGAGCTGGCCGGCGTAAGCGTATTCCCCTTCGTCGCGCTCGAGCGGCATGTCCCGCAGGCGCACCCGGACGAAGAGGACAAACAGAACCGCCAGCGCCACCAGCAACCAGGCGCGATAGTGCCGGAGGGTTTGCGGAAGCGGAAAAGCTGAGCTAAGCCGGCTCAATCCTTGGGGGCCGCGCCTTTGGCGGCCTCAATCAGCTCCCAGAACTTCGGATTCTCCTGGAGCGCCTCGTCCTCCTGCACCTTCAACCCGGAGCGAAACAGGAAGTCCTTGAGGGTATGGCGGTTAAGAATGCGGTGCACCACCAGGCCCAGCTCGTGCCGCTCGAAATACACGCGGTAATCTCCTACCCGGAACCGGTGCAGGGTTCGGCCGGCCCGCTCGAGTTTGCCGAACTGGTCCAGCTCGGTGTTCATGATCTGCTGGGGCAGGCCGCGAAACTCGCCGAGAATCTGGAGCTCCAGATCTTTGGGCATCCGCGCCAGCTCCGCGGCGCTGGTAGGATTGAAGATGATTTGAAATGGGCGCATTCGAATCCGGTTTTGTCACCAACCTGCACTTTCTGACCTGGACAATCAACCATCATCCATTCAACAGCCGCGGTTTTCCTGCATCCCTAAAACTTCAACTGTATTTGGTAGCGCGTACGGGAATCGAACCCGTCTTTCAGCCTTGAGAGGGCCGTGTCCTAACCGATAGACGAACACGCCACACAGACGATTGTTTGTTAATATGCTAGCCGCCGCCAGCAGGATGTCAACGAAATGCACCTATCGAATCTCTTCGCCCAGTTCGACGTTCCAATAAGCAAGGTCAATGAAGTGCTTCCAACTGTCGTGCTGGTGCAGCGTGAGGTTGATTTGCACGAACGGGCGCCACTTTGGCCGCTTGGGCTTGCGGATCAGACCCATGCCAGCCTCCTGCGGCGAGCGGTTTGCCTTGCGGGTGTTGCACTCGATGCAGGAGCACACGATGTTCTCCCACGTCGTGGGACCGCCTCGGTCGCGCGGGATCACGTGGTCGAGGTTCAGGTCCTTGCGATCATGGGTCTTGCCGCAGTATTGGCAGGTATTCTGGTCCCGCTCAAAGATATTGTGCCGGGTGAACTTCACTTCCTTCTTCGGCACATGGTCATAAACGATCAGCAGAATGACCCGCGGCACCCGGATGCGAAACGAGACGGTCGCCACGGATTCCGGGTGCGGTTCGTCCTGGGAAAGGTGGTGCCACTCGTTGAAATTAAAGGTCTGGAAGGAACCGTCGCTGCGGTTGAGCACGACCTGAGCGTGGCCCTGAAACAGCAGTGTCAGCGCCCGGCGGGCCGTGCACACATTCACCGCCTGCCAGAGGCGATTAAGCACCAGCACATGTTGGTTGAGCACAGAACTCATAACCAGTCCAACTGGGGCCAAGCTACACAAACCGCGCCGACCTGTCAACGCACTGATGCTGGCAGACGCTCCCCCGTCCGCTTGCAACGGCGAGGCCCGGGCAATTCGTGGCTGACATTTGCTTCTCGATCCCGTTTAGTATCGGGCGCGTGATTTTCAATTCGCTAACGTTCCTCGTCTTTTTCGGGATCGTTCTGCTGCTCTATTTCCGGTTGGGGCACCGGGGGCAGAACTGGATGCTGATCGTGGCGAGTTATGTGTTCTACGGCTGGTGGGATTACCGCTTCCTGAGCCTGCTGTTGTTCACCACTTTCTTTGACTATTTCTGCGCCTTGTGGATCGAGGGCCAACCGAATCCGGCGAAGCGGCGCCTCCTGCTCGCCGCCAGCATGACCGTCAACCTAACCGTGCTGGGCGTTTTCAAATACTTCAACTTCTTCGCCGAGAGCCTGCAACACTCCCTGGGGCTCCTGGGCATCACGTTGAGCTTCCCGATGCTGCATGTCGTGCTGCCGGTGGGAATTTCCTTCTACACCTTTTTATCAATGAGCTACACCATCGACGTGTATCGCCGGGAGCTGCGGGCCACGCACAATCCGACGGATTTCATGCTGTATGTGGCCTTCTTTCCGCACCTGGTAGCCGGGCCGATCGTGCGGGCCTCGGTCCTCCTGCCGCAGTGCCAGCAGCCGCGCAAAATCATCCCGGAACAGGTCGCCAACGGCCTCTGGTTGATCCTGATGGGGTATGTCAAGAAGGTGGTCGTGGCGGACCGCCTGGCGCAGGTGGTCAACTGGGGGTTTTCCCGGGGCGGACCGCCGTTTGCCGACGCCAACTCGTGGCTGGTGATCTACGCCTTCGCCTTTCAAATCTACAGCGACTTTTCCGGCTACACGGACATTGCCCGCGGGCTCTCAAAGCTGATGGGGTTTGAGCTGGTCGTCAATTTCCGGGCGCCCTACCTGGTGACGAATCCGGCGGACTTCTGGCACAACTGGCATATCAGCCTCTCCACCTGGTTACGCGATTATCTCTACATCCCGCTGGGTGGCAACCGCAAGGGGCGCCTGAGAACGTATGGCAATTTGATGATCACGATGCTGCTGGGAGGCTTGTGGCACGGCGCAGGCGCCGCGTATGCCCTGTGGGGTTTATATCATGGCTTGCTGCTGGCCTGCCAACGAGCCTGGCGTGACTTTGTGGGGCCGCGCCTCCAGCAGGCGCCGCGGAACACCGCGAGAAGCGCTTGGCTGACAAACGCCCTCCTGGCGCTCATCTTCTTCCACCTCGTCTGCCTGGGCTGGCTCCTCTTCCGCGCTGGCTCATTGCCGGCCGGCGTTGATCAAACGAAGTTCGTCCTGCATTACCTGGCGACCCTGATTGTGGTTCCTCACAGTATCCACCCGATGGCCCGAGCCATTCTGATCCTGGCAGCAGTTAGCTTGTTCTTTCAGTGGAAATTCGACGCCATGAACCGTTTCTCCCAATGGCGGGTGGCCTGGCAAGTGACCGGGGTGGTCGCCGCCCTCGGCGCGATTGCCGCGCTGGGGGTCTTCGACGGCGCTCAATTCATCTATTTCCAATTCTGACCATGAAACGCTCCTTTGCGCTTGGCTCTCTGGTGTTGACCGTCGCCGCCTGGGTGGGCTGCGCGTTTCTGGCCCGGCCCCTCGCAGTTGGGATTACCCACCGCTGGGGGCCCGAAATTGTCCGGAAGGGTGACGGCAAGTTCTCCGATGCGGCGGTCTTCTTACAACATCGCATTTATGAGGGGGCTCTGCTGTTGACCTTGACGCTTGGCCTGGTGGTAGTGGTTGTCACTTTGGGCTCGCTGCTCGCTCGCCGGATGCCTCCGCTGTGGAAATGGATCCCATACTCGGCCATCGGGTTTTTCGGGCTCAACCTCTGGATCAAGGTTGCTGCTGGCACCTGCCTCTTCTGGTGCCTGTTTTGGAACGGGAAAGGAACTACCAACAACCTGACGCAGTTCCACATCAAATTGCTGCTGATGGTCGAGAGCCCAGCGCCCACCAAAGTGGTGCTGGCCGGCTCCAGCCAGGTCCGCACTCAAATCGACCACCGCCGCTTGAACCACCAGCTCGGCACGAACATTTTCGCCACCGAACTCCATTTCCCCGGCAATCACAGCTTGGATTTCCTTTTGCTCGACCGTAAGCTGCGCGGGCATAAGGCCGATATTATCGTTTGTTACCTCAGCGAAATCGTCTTCTTCAATGGCGCGGTGAGCCCCGGCTTTCCGCTTTTTTTCGGCTTCCGGGAAATGCCCGAGTTTTTGCGGCTGGGCGGCAAGCCGCAGTGGGCGCCCAGGCCTTTTGTCCTCGGCCTGTTGGGAAGCGCGCTGCCTATCTTCTGGCTCCGCGATTCGGTTGAGGAACGTCTCTTCGGGGATCAAGCGGCTGGGCTGGTCCCAGCAGAGCGAAGGGCTTCTCTGGCCTCTGACCTCCACCAGCGGGCGGCTGTTTGGGCTGCCGGTATCCGCGCTGACCCTCAGTCCGACTTCTGCTTTGCCGCTTTCGACAAGTTTGTTGCCCAGTGCCGGTCGGAGGGGAAAAGGGTGATCCTGTGCTCCGGGCAGATGAACCCCATCCTGGCCCGACAGATCGACCCCGCCTTGCGTGCGAGAATGCTGGCTTTCCTGGCGCAACTCGCGACCAAATACGACAATGTCGTTCTGTTACAGGAGAAGGACTTGCCGACGCAAACCGAGGCCGACTACGAGGATCTTTCCCACGCGAACAGTGCCGCTCAAATCCGTTTCACCGAGGCGATAGCTCGGGTGTTGCAGGGCCTTGACCAGCCCGAACATCGCCCGCAGTCCCCTTAGCGGCCCCCCGCCTTGCCTGCCTGCCAGTCTCTATTCCGTGCGCCGACTCTGCAGGAACGACCCGTTCAATGGCGCCCTCGCCCTACCCTAGAAACGCCGCGTGCACGGCTTTCATCGCCTGCTCGCCCTTGGCCAGGTCCACCACCACTGAGATCTTGATTTCGCTGGTGGAGATCATATCAATGTTGATCCCCTCGGAAGCCAGCGTTTCGAACATCCTGGCGGCAATGCCGGTGTGGCTCTTCATCCCCACCCCGACGATGGACAGCTTGCCGATCTTATCCGTGGCGATGGCTTGCCCGAAGCCGATCTCGGCCTTGAGGCTGTCGATGACTTTCTGCGCCTTGAGCAAGTCGGGCTTGTCCACCGTGAACGACAGGTCGGTGGCGGGCTTACCGCTGCCGTGGCTGATATTCTGCACGATCATGTCCACGTTCACGTTCGCCTCGCCGATGGCTTTGAAGATGCGCGCCGCAATGCCGGGTTTATCCGGCACGGCTACCAGCGTGACTTTCGCCTGATTCTTGTCGAGTGACACGCCGCGCACGACGATGTCTTCCATGTTCTTTGCTTCCTCTTTCACAATGGTTCCTGGGTTGTCATTAAGGCTGGAGCGGACTTCGAATATGACGCCAAACTTCTTGGCAAATTCGACTGAGCGGGATTGCATGACCTTCGCGCCGAGGCTGGCCAGTTCGAGCATCTCGTCATAGGAGATCTCGTCGAGCTTCTTCGCATTCGGCACAATGCGCGGGTCGGCGGTATAGACGCCGTCCACGTCCGTGTAAATCTGGCACAGATCGGCCTTGAGCGCCGCGGCCAGGGCAATGGCCGTCAGGTCCGAGCCGCCGCGGCCCAAGGTGGTGACCTGCCCTTCGGCAGTCTGGCCCTGGAAGCCGGCCACAATCACGACGTTGCCCTGTTTCAGCAGCTCGTGAATCTTCTTGGGCGTGATGTTCTGGATCCTGGCCTTCGTATGCACACCGTCGGTCACGATGCCCGCCTGCGCGCCGGTGAGCGAAACCGCCGGAATGTCCAGCGAATGCAGGGCAATGGCTGTCAGCGCAATGGTCGTCTGCTCGCCGGTGGCCAGCAGCACGTCCATCTCGCGCTCGTTGGGCAAGGGCATGATTTCCTTGGCCATCTTGATCAGGTTGTCTGTCACCCCGCTCATAGCGGAGACGACGACGACGACCTGGTCGCCTTTGGCGCGGTATTTGGCCACGCGCGCCGCGACATTCTTGATACGGTCGGGGTTGCCCACCGACGTGCCACCGTATTTCTGGACGATTAGCATAAATCCTCCACCCGGATCATCACGGGCGCACTCTTGACGGCCGCCAGCTTGCCGATCTTCGCCAGCGCCCGGGACACGGCGCCGTTTGGCGCGTCGTGCAGCATCAGGATCAGCGGCACACTCGCGCCTTCATGGCCCTCGGGCTGAATCACCGAGGAAATGCCGATGCGTGCCTGGCCGAAAATGGCTGCGATCTGGGCCAGCACGCCGGGCCGGTCCACGACGTCCAACCGAACGAAATAGCGCGAAATAACTTCGTTGATCGGCGCCACCGCACCGTCACGCTCGTGCGGCACAAACGGCGGCACGCGGTGCTTGGTGCCGAACTTCAGGTCCAGCGCAGCGTCCGCCAGGTCGCTCAGAACGGCGCTCGCGGTAGCGTCTTTGCCTGCGCCGCGGCCGTAGAACAAGGTGTCGCCGACCACGTCGCCCCGCACGAATACGGCGTTAAAGACATGGTTCACACTGGCCAGAACGTGTGTGTTGGGTACCAGCGTCGGATACACCGACACCTGAACGCGGGCGTGTGGCGAAGGTTTGCTGGCTCCCGTTCCTCCGCCCTTCGCCCCCCGCCCCTCAACCCGCTTAATGATCCCCAACAGCTTGATCGTGTAGCCGAGTTGATTGGCAAATTGGATATCCGTGCGCGTAATCCCGCGGATGCCTTCCACGTAGATGTCCTCGGGCTTCACCCAGAAGCCGTGCGCCAGCGAGGCCAGGATGCCGATCTTGTGCTGCGCATCGTAGCCATCAACGTCGAGCGACGGCTCGGCCTCGGCGTAGCCCTGCGCCTGCGCGTCCTTCAACACCGCCGTGAAGTCCGCCCCTTCGAGCTTCATGCGGGTGAGGATGTAGTTGCAGGTGCCGTTGACGATTCCGTAGAGGTGGGTGATGCGGTTGCCGACGAAGCCCTCGCGCAGAGCCTTGATGATCGGAATGCCACCGCAGACGCTGGCCTCGTAATAAAGGTTCGTACCGTATTGCTGCGCGGCCGCGAACAGCTCCTCCCCGTGAGCGGAGAGCAGGGCCTTGTTGGCCGTGACCACCGGTTTGCCGAGCTTGAGCGCGGCCAGGATCATGGTGCGGGCGAAGGTGGTGCCGCCCGCCAGCTCGGCGACGACATCCACCTGCGGATCATTGACCACGCTCTGCCAATCCGTCGTCATGGCGGACTTGGGAATCGGGTAAGGCCGCGGCTCGTCGAACGCCTTCACGACGACCTTACGGACGTTCACCTTCACGCCGATGCGCGAAGCCATGAGGCCGCCGTTGAGCTGGAGCGCGTGAAACACGCCGCTGCCCACGGTCCCGCCGCCGATCATTCCTAGATTAACCTGCTGCATAGTATTGGCCGGCGGGGAGCTTGCCCGGATTTCGGGCCGGGGACAATGAATTTTTGGCCGACGCGCCCGTATTGGCGCAGGCGGCAAAATCGCAATTCCTATGGAGTTCCTATGGAGTTCCTTTGGAATACCTATGGAGTACCTATGGAACAACACCGGATCACCTGGCTAGCATCTGGCTATCACCTGGCCAGTCCCCGGCTGGTCCAGCCTTGCCAGTCCCGGCTGGCTCGGCAGCCCTGGATATTATTCCTGCGGATACACCAGAATGCGATCGTGGACGAGGATGATGAGGTCGTTCTTGCCGTCGCCGGTGACGTCGGCCACGACGGCTTCGCGCGGTTCGGGGAAGTCGGTGCGCCGACCACGGAAGCTACGCTCCTCAAAGACCTGCCAGCGGTTGGCCGGGACCAATTTGTGGTGGGCGTCGAAGATCACCAGGTCGAGGTAGTTCCTCGCGGTTTCAAGAAAGACCAGGTCCTTGCGGCCATCGTTGTCCAAGTCACCGGTGACGACGTCGCTCAGGTGCCCGTCCCTGATGGGGGTTTCGTAGCCGTCGAGTTCAGTCAAGTCCCAGACCTGGCCGTCGAGGGGGAGGCAGGCGACGGCGTTGAGGCCGAGGAAGGCGATCGTATTGGTTTTACCAGCGCCCAGAGCGATCGGTTGCAAGCTGGTGAAATCGGACATCGGCAGCGGGATGTTGCGCACGACCTGCCAGAAGCCGGCGCTGTCGCGCTCGCAGAGGGTGAGCACTTTGCGTTCGACATCCAGCAGGAACAGCGAGGGGACCGCATTGGTCCCGTTCGGAAGCGCGGTGGCGCAGGCGAGTCGGGAATTGCTGCCCGCGCCATTGATCTGCTCCTTCACCGTGAACGTCCATGCGCCCGCATTGGTTGAGTTCGCGTGCGGCGCCTCGTGCTGCAAGACGACGGCGCGCAGGAAGTTCTTCTGCGTCAGCAGCAATTCCGGTTTGCCATCGCCGTCAATGTCGGCAGCGGCCAGCCACGGCTGGGCGAGTTCATTTGCGCCACCAGGGGGGGCAACGTCCAATTCCTCAAAGTCCTTGCCCGGGACCTGGCGCAGGACTTTGACCTTTTCGTAGGGCATCAGGATTACCAGGTCGGTCAGGCCGTCCTGATCGGCATCGTGAAAGGCCAGGGTGGTGGGGTTGGCTTTGAAATCCTTGCTGAGCTTCTGGGTCCTGGTCTTGCCGTCGGCGGTGCGGGTCACTAAGAGACGACGGCCTTCCTGATCGCCCTTGCTCTCCGGCTCGACGATCATGGCCAGGACGGGCTTGGCGCCGGCCTGGAGCTGGCCGACGGCCAACGCGAGCGGTTTGCCGTCGAGGGGGATCAAGGTGGGGAACGGCAGCCGCTGTTTCTCATCCAGCCGGGTGACGCCCACCTGCCGCTCGTCGGCGCTGAGCATGAAAATCTCCGGGTGGCCGTCGCCATTCCAGTCCGCGACTGCCAGGTCGGTGACGCCCGCCAGGGTGGGGAAGGTCTTCGGGGCGGCCAGCGAGCCGTCCGGCTGCTGGAAATAGATGGAGAGCTGGCCGTTCTCCGGTTCGGCGACGAGCAGGTCAAGCCGGCCGTCGCCGTTGACATCGGCCCAGAGCAGGCCGCGCCGGGCTTTGTCGGTATGGGGCAGTGGCCAGACCTGGAATTGGCCCTGGCGGAAGGAGCCCGAGAGCTGCTCGGCTGGTTTAGGGGTGAATTCGGAAACCTGCGCCCGGCCGGAATTCTGTGCGATGGTGATCACCTGGGTCTTCTTGTTCTCCTCCAGATTGTCCGCCCAGTAGGAGCGAATAGGCGCCATGGATAAATAGATTTCCGGGCCCAGTGAGCTGTCCGGCTTTTGCAACCGAAAGCGGAATGGGTTCCGGTCCTCCCAGTTCACCAGCAACAGATCGCTCCGCCCGTCGCCGTCGATATCCACCACCTGGATGGACTTGACGGAGCCTGAGATGGGGATCTTCAGTGGCTCCCCGAGGGTGTGGTCCTCTTTCTGGGGCAGGAAATAGACGCAGTTCTCTCCCAGCAACACCAGGTCGGTGCGGCCATCACCATTCAGATCGCCAGTGCAGAAAGCATTCTGCGAGAGCAGTCCGTCGTCGATGGTCCAGCGTTTAGGGACGCTCCAGCCATTGGTGCCCTGGTTATACAGTACGATCAGCTCGCGGGGGTCGCCGTAGTAGGCGATGTCGGGCCGGCCATCGCCATTCAAGTCGGCGCATGTCTCCGTGAAGACCTCGCACTTCCCAAGAATCTGGCCGGTGTCTACGAACGGCGCTGGTGTAACGGACCCCTGCCAAGCCAGGCAAGCCGCTCCGAAGACGAACACCACCAG
>CAIWJG010000384.1 GCA_903912925.1 uncultured Verrucomicrobia subdivision 3 bacterium
ATCGAACATCCAACATCGAACATCCAACATCGAACATCCAGTGGCCGAGCGTTTTGGAGACTACGGATGTTGGCCAATATCCGCAATCCGAAAGCAGTCAGATGAACAGGCCTATGGATTTTGGTCCGCTTTGGGCTCCGCAAATTCCGGGTAGAGTCTCTTGACACAGTCCGGGCAAAGGCCGTGCGAGAAGGTCACGTTGGTGTGTTTGGTAACGTAGCTTTCCACTTGATGCCAGTAATTCTCTCCATCGCGGATTTTCTTGCAGCCGGCGCAGATCGGCAGCAGGCCGCTCAAGGTCTTGACTTGAGCCAACGCCTTTTGCAGGTCGCCAATCAGTCGCTCGCGTTCGTCGGCTGCCCGCTTGCGCTCGGTGATGTCCCTCAAGAATACAACCACATACCCTGCTTCATCGGGCTGGTATTGGACGCTGGCTTCCACCAGGAAACAGGTTCCGTCCTTCCGGCGATGGCTGCTTTCAAAGCGGTCCGTGCCATGCTCCACGATCTTCTTGAAGCGGGCGGCCGTATCGGAAGGCGATTCCACAGCCTCCAGGTCGGAAATCTTCATGCCGAGCAGTTCCGGTTCGGTGTAGCCGCTCATCTGGCAGTAGGTCTGATTGACTTCCAGCAGACGGGCTTGCATGTCCAGGCGCCAGAATCCATCCATGGCTGTCCGCAGGATGGATAGATGCCGCTGCGCGCTCCGGAGCACCGCATCCTCGGCCCGCTTGCGCTCCAAGGCATACCGCGCTGCGCGGACCAACAGGCTCCCGCTGATCTGCCCCTTGACCAGGTAGTCCTGAGCGCCCGCCTGCACGGCGATGACGGCCAGATCCTGGTCATTGTTGCCGGACAACACGATCACCGGGACCTCCGGCGCGGCTCGCCGCACCTGGTGGAGGGTTGGCAGCCCCAGGCTGTCGGGCAGGCTGAGGTCCAGCAAAATGAGATCAAGGCCTTGCCGTTCCAGCCGGGCGATCGCCTCGGAAAGCCGCGACACCGACTCAAACTGGAAGCGCACCGACCCGGTGTCCGGCATCAACTCGCGGATGAAGTCGGCGTCGGCTGGATTGTCCTCGACGATGAGTATGCGCAGCAGATCGTTCACTTTATGGCTCCGTTGTTTGGGGGCAGTTTAACGATGGTAACCCAGAACGTCTTGATGGCTTGTACCACCTTGAGGAACTGGTCCAAGTCAATCGGCTTCGAGATATAGCAGTTGGCGTGCAGGTTGTAGGTGCTAAGGATGTCCTGCTCGGCCTTGGAACTGGTCAGGATCACGACTGGAATGCACTTTAATTCCTCGTCGGACTTGATTTCCGCAAGGACTTCCTGGCCGTTCTTCCTGGGCAGGTTGAGGTCGAGCAGGATCAGGTCGGGACGAGGAGCGTCGGTATATTTGCCCTCGTGTCGGAGGAAGGCCATAGCGGCCTCGCCATCGTTCACCACATGCAGTGTGTTGTATAGTTTGCCGTTTTCCAGGGCCTCGCGGGCCAGGTCCACGTCGCCGGGGTTGTCTTCCACGAGCAGTATTTCAATAGGAGTCATAAAAGAAAGGCTGAATGCTAGACACGGATTTCACGAATTGGCACGAATAACTCTTGGTAACTATTTCGGTATTGTAAAGAAGAACGTTGCGCCTTTGCCCGGCTCGGACTCGAGCCAGATCTTGCCGCCGTGGCGCTCCACGATCCGCTTGCAGATGGCCAGCCCGATGCCGGTGCCGGGATACTCCTCGCGCGTGTGCAGGCGTTGAAAGATCACAAAGATCCGCTCCGCGTGCTGCGGCTCGATGCCGATGCCGTTGTCCTTGACGGAAAACATCCATTCACTGCCGCGGTCTTGCGCGGCCACGTGGACGCTCGGGCTGTCCGCGCGATGGAACTTGAGGGCGTTGGAAAGCAGGTTCTGGAACACCAGCAGGAGCTGCGCTGGGTCGGCGCGCACCGTCGGCAGTTCGTCGTTGGTGATAACGGCCGCGGTCTCCTTGATCCTCGCGGCCAGGTTGCGTCTCGCCTTGTCCAGGGGGGAGCTCGATGCAATGGTCTCTAGCGGCTTGCTCCGCGCGCCGACGCGCGAATAGGCCAGGAGATCATCAATGAGCGTTTGCATTCGAGCCGCGCCGTCCACCGCGTAGTGGATGTATTTCCTGGCCTTGTCATCGAGCTGGCCCTCGTAACGGCGCGCCAGCAGTTGGGTGTAGCTCGATACCATCCGCAGCGGCTCTTGCAAATCGTGCGAGGCGACGTAGGCGAAAAGTTCCAGCTCCTTGTTGGAACGTTCCAGTTCGGCCAGCGTGTGGGCGATTTTTTCCTCCGCGCGCTTGCGTTCGGTGATGTCGCGCATCACGGCCACCGCGCCCAACAGGTTATGCTGGTCGTCAAAAAACGGACAGGCCGCGGCCAGAATGTGCCGGGGCGCCTGATCTTTGGCGACGATCGTCATCCCGGCCTCGCGGACGGTTTCGCCGCGAAACGCGCGGAGCAGCGGGATGGCGTCGGTGGGCAGCGGCGTGATTCCGTCCGGCCCGTAAAGGTCGTAATGCCGGCCCCATTCCTCGGGTGGCAGGGCGAGGGCATCCAGCCCGTGCCACTCGCGCGCGGTCCGGTTGAACAAAACCAGCTTCCCTGCGGCCTCACACGCCACCACGCCGTCGGCGAGGTTGTCCATCAACGCGCGCACGAATGTCTGTTCCCGGAGCAGCGCCTTTGCTGTCTCCGCTTGAGCCCTGTAAAGCCGGACGTGCTGCTGCCGCCAGACGAAGCCCAGACAGGACCCAAGGCCGAGGAGCAAGGCGCCGATCAGGACGATCAGTTGCCAGAATCGCTCCCGCACCGGCCCGTTCACTTCCGCGATGTTCATGCGGGCCACCAGCGCCCACGGTGAGCCAGGAATGGAGCGCGTGACCGCCACCACCTGCACGCCCTGGTAGTCCACGCCCTCGATGACGCCCTCCCGGCCAAGGGCGGCCTGCACCGCGGGAATGGTGACGCGGTCCAAGGGGATGCGCAGGTTCAGCGCGGTGTTCGTCTGGAACCGCAGTTCATTCAGGAAAAGGACTTCGTTGCCTTCCCGACGAACAAGCAGGGTCTCGGCGGTCCGGCTGAGCATGGGCCAGCGGTTGATGAAGGGATAAAGATACTTCTCCGGGTCAATGCGCAGCACCAACACCCCGAGCGGCGGGCTGCCATCCGACTCGCCGAGAATGGGTATCAGGACCGCCAGATAGACGCGATGGTCGTGTTCGTTCCGGTAGAAATCCTGAAACGTCGTCTGGCCCGAGCGCAGGACTTCGGCGGTGCGCTGCAACGTGGCGGAGGTGGTGGGCGGCTGCCCAGCGGGCAACGACAGGCGGGTGACGCCTTGCGGATCCAGCAACCAGACCCGGTCATACTGGCCATACACACTGAACTTCTCCAACCAATCCAGAAGCTGGCGTTGCGCGTCCGCATCCGTGGGGTGCTCCAGGAAGCGCCGTGCCAGCGCGGCGAAGGCGTCATTCTTGAACAGGATGGAGCCATCCCCCAGCCGTTCCTTGCGCCATAGGGTCAGCTCGCCGACCTTCAAATCGGCGATGGCCGAAAGCTGGCGCTCCACCTCGGCGCGGTAATTCTGCTCGTTGCTCCGCTGGTAGAAGTAGCTGGCGGTGATGAGGCCGGCCGCCAGGAGGGCGAAGACCAGCAGAAAGGCCCAGTCGGCGCGGTGATCCGTTGGCGGGTGAGAGTTCATGAGGGGAGTTGGTCCAGCCCCAGGTTCCAGCCGAAGCAATACTCGGCTAGCGTGAGCGCGCCGACCAGCGTAACCAGCCCGGCGCAAACCCGGCGGATTGCGGATTGCCAGAGCGCCAGGCCGGAGAGGAGGAAACAGACCGCCGTGTTGGCCTTCATGCTCACCCAAGCCGGATGGAGGCTCTTGAGAAAACCGACATCGAACAGCCAGCCGATGAGAACCGAACCGCCGACGCAGATCGCCAGTAGTGCTGCCAGCCGGGCCACGAGTTGTGGTGACACCCTGAGACTATTGGCGTGCTGAGTTGTCATGAATCAACTCCCGCTGATAACTCATTGGCCTGCCCAGCGGCCTTTCCACGAACTGTGCCAATTGCCACCCACCGGAAGGAAATACCCGCGCTGGATGCTACCCCAAGGGCGTTCTGCCCTTGCAGAGGGCTCACGGAGAAAAGCAGCCCGCTGTCACTCGCAACATTTCTGTTAAACTTTGGCAGTCTTAACATTTGGATTCTTGCGGCTGGCAGTTGTCGCATTTGTTAGGCTACCTCTAACTTTGGCCTTTCGCGAGCACTACTTGTATTCCTGTGTACCTGCGGGCACATCTTAATAGGTTACAGCCTTAGGGCTCGTGCAAAAACAAATGCGGTCCTCGGGG
>CAIWJG010000385.1 GCA_903912925.1 uncultured Verrucomicrobia subdivision 3 bacterium
AACAGCCAGTGCTGAAGCCGTGTGATTGAGCCTCGAAATAACCAGATGCTGGGGCTTTCGTTGTTAGAGCGACGGGAGCAATACCGGAGCACCGTGAAGGCTAGGCGCCGAGCGCCGGGAAGGAGGAACCGGCTTAACAACCTCCAGGCCTTGAGGCAGCGGGCTGGCCCGCCTCCAGGAGCGAAACCGCCAAGCCAACCTAGGGTATTCCGTCGCAATGTGACGAACAGAGCGAGGGGAGAAGCGCGGTGGGAGTTTTAACCGCTTCATAGTACCGATGGAAAGCCGGCGAACGAGACCCAAGCAGCCGGGGAGTAGGGAAGGGAGCGGTCGGGGGCAAACGGAGCCGTGCGGGGGCAACCGGCCCGACACTCTGAGGTCGGAGTGCCTGTGCACAGAACCCCACGGATAGCGCCGGGAATGTAGCGAAGCCGTGCCTCCCGAAGAACCGTATGCCTTAATTGGGCTAGTACGGGACTGTGGGGGAGCCGGTGGGCAACCACCGGCTCTACCCGGAAAGTCGGTTAGGATCTGCCCGAAAACCGAAGGGAATCCGAAGCCCGAAATCCGAAAAGGTCCAGCCGCCAGCACGCCCTTCGGGTTTCTGATTTCGGATTTCGAGCTTCGGATTTGAGCGCTGCTCGCTGGAAACGGGAGAACCTTAGAGCAGCCCTGGGGCAGGGGACACGGAACCGTTATCATCGATACAGCTCCTGCCTTCGCGCAACCCCGATCGCGGAGTCTTTCGCGCCCGTGCAATCGCGCACGGTGATAGACTTCACGTTGCTTAAGATAAACGCCGGGGTCTTTGCTGCTTTTTGGCCCGTTACATGATGGAACGTTGCGTCTTGCACATCGTCCAAGACGAAAGGCGGGCGCTGCTCCTCCCCAAGGAAATGGGTCTGCACATCATGAACCTTGAGGCCCCTCACGTGCCGAAAGTAGAACCCGTATGACGGCATGGTGCCAAAGTCCTCTGGCTCGGGGTAGTCCTTCTCGTATTCCGGCACCTGGCGCTTCGCCATCTCCTTAGTCCCGCCCCCTTTGTAATAGACGGTGATATTGCCCAGGGTGAGGTCCTCGATGTTGTGCCCCGGCAGCCCGCTGATGATGCAGCCGCACTTAAAGTGGGCATCGGAGACGACGACATTGTTGATGCTGATGCGCCGGCACGTGCTCATCGGCACGGACGCCGGAGCACGCATCCTCCCGCCTAGGCGGATGAAGATCGGGCAGTCCACGATGTCCCTCATAGTGAGGTTGGAGATGGCGATATCTTCCAGCGGGGCCCCATCCACCGTCTCCAGCGCCAGCCCAAACGAGCAGTCGAATATGCAATTTGCGATGGTGATGTTCTTAAAGCCGCCCGTGGACTCAGTGCCCAGCTTGATACGGCCATTGGGACATGCGTCCGGCGCGTGATCCTTGTAGGTGCGTTTGAAAGTGCCGTCCAGTAGCGAGCCTAGGTTGTAGCCGCTGACCTGGCAATTGGCGATGGTCACATTCTCGGTGGGTCGGGTGTAACCCAGCGCATAGGAACTCTTCAGGCAGATGGCGTCGTCATAGGGCGAGTTCACGGTGCAACCCTCTATGCGCACATTCTTGCAGCAGTCCACGTCAAACCCGTCGCAATCGGTATCGATCCTCAGGTTGCTCAGCGTGAGGTTATCCACGCCCGTCGCCAGGATGCCGAAGTGTCCGCCATGAAAGATGGTGATGTCCTTGATTGTCACGTTGCGGCACTCCTTGAGCGCAATCGCCTTGTCCGCGGCGCCTTTGACCGGGCGATTAATGTGAGTCAATCCGTCGCCCGAGATCATCCCTTGCCCCAGGATAGAGACGTCGTGCAAGCCGATGCCCCAGATCAGGCTGTTTTTCCAGTGGTTATGCCCGAAGTCCTGATATTTGTCGTAAGCCGTGTTCGGCTCGGCTTCATCGTAACCAACCCCATTGGCCTCCTGGGTGCCGATGAGCACAGCACCCTGGTCGAGGTAGAGCGATATGTTGTTCTGCAAATGAATGGAGTAGCTCAGGTAGTTGCCGGCGGGAAAGAAGACCGTGCCTCCTCCATGTGTGACAGCCTCATCAATTGCGCGGTTGATGGCATCGGTGTTGATGGTCTTGCCGTCGCCTACGGCACCGAAATCTCGGACGTTATGCCAGGGGCTTTCACCGCCGAGTGCGGTCGGCAGGAAAGATAGAGAGACCAATGCAGCGCTTACTGCCAAGACCGTGGGATAGGCGACACGGAGCAACCCCTCACCCCAGCCCTCTCCCCTTCGGAAGGGGGAGAGGGAGAAGCCGCGGCAGCTTTGGGAGTAGCAGCGGACGTCAGTCCGCTCAAACATCCTCCTCAGTAAGAGGGTTTTTATGTTCATAGAGTTCGTCATGGGGTGGAGTTGGTCCAGCGGTATTCCATCGCGCCGTTGAGCGGCAGACGCCAGCGCGAGCCGGTCGGCACGGGAATGACTTCGGAGGCGCCGCCGCCGACGCATTGCACTTTGGCGGGCTGGCCAAAGCGTTGTCGGCTCAATTCGAGCGTGAAGTTACGCTGGCGCGGCCATGTCTTAAGCAGCCAGACATCTCCTTCGCGACGGAGCCACGCGCTGCCATCGGTCCGCGCGTCCCCGAAGTCCACCACACGATTCGAGTGGTTTAGATGCTGGCTATACCACGCGGCCGGATTGAAAGAGGGAGAATTGGTTTCGGCCACGAATGACAGTCGGGCGCCGGCGTTGGCCAGGCGCAGCACCCCCAGCCGGATGCGGGCAGTTCCGTCGTCCACCCCTTGCAGGCTCACCCGGCTGCCATCTGCTACGTCAACCAGGCCGATCAGCCAGTCGTAATCGCCATCGGGCAGGCTGCCCGGCAGCGTGATATTCCACGGGCCATCGCTGATGGTTTGGCCGGGCTGCCATTGCGAGGTGGGGGACGAGAGCGGGTGGTCCTGCTGGGCGCGAATCACGCCGTTCGTGCAGAAGTGAACGAAGCATTGGTAGTCTTTGGCCAGTCGATCTTGCACCTCCCACCGGTAAGTAACCCGGAAGGCGCGACTGCCGGTTTGCTGAAAGGAGGCTACGCTCGGCTGCACGCGGCGGTGGCCTGACAGGTTCCAGTCAGTGGCCGCTCGGGCGTTCAGGAACAAGGTGGCTCCCGTGTCGGCGAAGTCAGTGATTATCCCGTCGCGCAGCGTGGTGCCAGCCGTGACCCCGGCGCCTTCGGCCACCCAACCCAAATCCGGCAGATGCCAGGTGCCCGCGGCAAATGCGTTCGAGGCGCTGTTGACGGTCACGTTGAGGCCATTGTCGTAGCGGATGCGCACGTGGTCGCTGGCGCCGCGGCTGTCGAGTTTGGCCATGGCGGTAGCGTCGAGCCAGGCACCTTTGGTTTCATACAGGATTTCCAGCGGCTTGGCTGTCGCGTAGCGCGCCATAACCGGTGAGAGTAAATGGTGCTCCAGCCAGGCCAGGGGGATGTTTGCATACACGGAGCTGTCGAGGAACCCGGCATGGCCGTAAGCTACTTCCTGCATGCGGTAGCGATCCAGCACCACCATCGGCGCCGGGCCCATCCAATTGGTCGCGTAGCTCTCGGTCGGCCACCAGCGGCTGTAATACCCCATCCCGTGGTTGAACTGCAAGGGATGTATCTTGAGCAGATCAAAGTCCACCGCCAACGGCGCAGTGAAGCCGCCATTGCCCGGCCAGCCGCTGCCGAACTGGGCCTCGACACCATCCAGACACCCGCTCCAATACCAATGGTTGTTGCCCTCCCCGAACACGGGGCCCCCGTGCATGTCGCGTTCGTAAGACCACAGTTGCCGGTGAATGTCCCACACGCGGCTGAACTGGCCGGCGCCGGCCTCGGCGGCCCGCTCATCTACGTGAAACCACGGCGGCACAGCGCTGTGTACGTCCAGATAATTGGCCTCGGTGCGGTAACGGCGGTGAATCTCGGGCGATTGGGTGGCCGCCAAGGGAAGGATGGCGTCGGGTTTGACGGCGAAGGACTGGATTCGTGTGCCGGGGTTATACCAGGCTAACTGCAGCTTCCCGGCTGAATCGAGGGCGATGTCGTTCGTGTTGTAGAAATCATAGTTCGGGTAGTAGTCCACGTAGTTCTCGTGGAGCGCGCAACGGATGCCAAGGCGCGTGCCGGTTGCGACCAAATGGCTCATCCCGGTATCGCCGCCGTAGCCGGCGTTGGCGGGGTAGTGCATGGGCAGGGCATTGTCGTAGCCGCTCCGCTGCCAATCATGAATGAGCGCAACACAGTTAGTAATGCCGTAACTGGCCAGGGTCGTTAGGTTGGCGGCGATGTTCGTGAAGGTGCCGCCCCAGATATCGAGCACGATCTTGTTGGCCAAAAACGCGCGCCAGGGCGAAGGCGGATTCGGCGGGTTGGGCAGCACTTCCGCCAGGTGCCAGGCGGCGGAGAAGATGGCGCGCTCTCGCAATGGGACGCGCGTGCCGTCGGTCCGCAGGTCGTAGTTAGCTCGCGTGCCACTGTGCGATGAAGCGGCGGAGGCGGTCCAGTCGAGCATTGCATTCACGAAGAGGTTTTCCCGCGAGAGATAATAGGCGGCGCCGGGGTAGTAGGGCACCATGACATGGCGTCGCATTACCAGACCCCAGCCGCCGACGTCGAGTGCGGCGACCGCGGACTGATCGCACGTGATGGCCAGCGCCAGGCTCTTACCCGCCATTTGGCCGGTGATGCGGACGGTGGCCGATGTTGAGCCGACGTTGTAAGTCCGCCAAAGGGTACAGCCGGAAGCGGCATCACCTAAGTTGGGCGATCCGTTCCCCCTCACCCCGACCCTCTCCCCAGCGGAGAGGGAGCGGCTTTCGGCCGCTCGGGATTGTTCACTGGGCAGAGACTGTTCCCGTGCGCCGCCAAGGTTCTCCCTCTCCTTTGGGGAGAGGGTTGGGGTGAGGGGGAAGGCCGCTTTCGACTGAATGGTCGTGGCCGAGTTGATCAATGCCCACCCGCTCGCAATGGGCTCAGCGGGCTGGCTCCAGGAGAGCGTGGCCGTGTTGGCCAGCGGCACAGTGACCGGGGCGTCGCCGGTTGCTTGCGCAGTGAGAGTGATGGTGCCGAAGAGCCCGTCGCGGGGGGATTCGGGCCCGCGCCACTGGTATTCGAGCACCCCGTCGGGCCCTGTGTATCGGAAGCAGGCCACGCCGTTCGACAGGCTCGTAGTGGAGGTCCCGGGGAACCCGCTTTGGGGCGCTACATCCGCCGATTGCCCGGACCAGAGGTTTGAAAGCACCAGTGGTGGTGGCGGCGGGTGCTTGACGATCGGCGGGTTGTAACCTTCCAACACAAGTTCGCGATTCCCCCAGAGCGAATAATCAAACGAAGGATTGTTGTTCGGGCCGGGGTCCACCTCGAAGCGCACTACCAGGTTCGATCCTCGCTGGGAGCTGAAGTCATATTCAAACAGCCGCCACACATCATTCGTCTGGTGGTAATCGAGCAACTGGCTGCCGTTGGCGTAGAGGCGGAAGGTTACGCCGTCGGAGTTAGTCACGTTTTCAGAGCGCATCGCGGTTGCGCCGCGCAGCAGGATGCGTGTGGCCTTCGTTGGCAGACTGAAGACGAATTGCTGGAAGGTGATGCCGGTGCCATTGCGCCAGGGGGAGTGCAGCAGGAACGCCCGCTCGCCATTTTGTGTGCCGAACGGTTCGCACGCCACGCCGGTGTGCTCTTCAAAGAAGTCCGACCAGCCCACGGGAAACTGTTGCTCGGGCTGGTCGCGGTAAGCATAGCCAACGGCATAGACTCCCAGCTCGTCGAGATTCATCACCGGTGCATCCGGCGTCACGGCCGGTTGCGCGGTAGCAGCGGTGACCAGGGCGGCGGCACTCCAGGCGGCCAGCGCCAAGCGGATAGGTTTCATTCGATTCCAGTGCAGCCTATGCCGACGAGCAAACCGAGGCAAGACAGGAGAGATGTCCGCTCCCGGGAGCCTGAAAGCAATGTGGCTTTGAGGTCGCATGAGGGTGGCTTTGAGGTCGCATGAGGGTGGCTTTGAGGTCGCATGAGGGTGGCTTTGAGGTCGCATGAAGGTGGCTTTGAGGTCGCATGAAGGTGGCTTGAAGGTCGCATGAAGGTGGCTTGAAGGTCGCATGAGAGTGGCTTTGGGGTGGCTACCGCCTGGCTAGCAACACGCTTTGAGGTGGCTTTGATGTCGCATTGATGTCGCATGAGGGGTTTCACCCGGCCTTTCTTCATTCTGCCTTCTGCCTTCTGCATTCTTCCTTCGTCCTCCCGGGGGCGCTTTGCAGCAAGCCAGGCGGTATGGGGGCAGTATGGGGGCGGTATGGGGGAGATCTGGGGGCGGCCTGACGTGGGTTGCACAAGGCACTGATATTGAGACGTTTACGAGATTAGCAGTGTGACTCCGGGTGCGCCGGTGTGCCCTAGGCATAGACGGCGCAGCCCCGGCGCAGGTCCGGCGAGGCTCCCATGTAGTGCGCTTAAGAGTCTGCGGTTGAGCTACTTGTGGTGCAGATTCTGTATTCTGCGCTCCCGTCCTCCGAAACATTACTGCGGAAACTTGATTGTCCGTGATTCTAACAGAAGGCAGCCAAGCCACGAAGCTCTTCGTTTTCTGGGAGATTAAGTGGCAGCAGCCCTGGCGCTGCGACCAAATAGAGGACCACTCTCCTCCTCACAGCCCGAAATGCCGTCAGCCAATCCACCTCCTTCGCGGCCAGAAGTGAACCACCCACGACGCGCACGGCTCCAGTTCCAATCTCCGGCTGACCCGTTTCCGGCAGTGAGTTGGATGGAATTGAGCTGGGTGCGTACTGTGGTGGAAATGAGAAAGAAACGGTTGGAAAACATTCTCGCAACCGCCGAGGCGTCGTGATCCGCATTTACCAACGGCCTGCCTGCAACAGCGCCTGCCGGATCAGCAGGCGTTCCGGGGAATTCAGTCGCAGTAGTTCAACGGTCACGCGACCGATTTGGGTCAGCGGCGCGATGCGCGTTTCATCGAGGCGGAAATGCTCGGCCCACCTATGAACTCGCGGGTTGAACAGTGGCACGACCTGGCCAGTTTCCGAGTCCACGGAAGCGAGGTTCGGTCCCTTGCGCCGATTGCAGTGGAAGCAGGCCAAAGCCAGGTTGGCCAGTTCAGTATGGCCGCCGTGTTGCTCGGCGATGATATGGTCCGGTTCGTGTGGCCACATCACGGCACCGTCGGGGACGAGGCAGTACTCGCAGCGGGCATTGGCGCGCCGCTTGAGGGCTACGCGCAGGTTCGCGGAGACTCCTGGGCCGCTCATGCCGGGCGGCTGTGCTGCCAGGCATTGGCTTTGATGAGCGTCACGAGCTGGTCGAGCAGCGCCATCTCATCCAACTCCGCTTCCTCGGAGGGTGTGAGCGTGCCGGTCTGGTTCCGCTGGAGCAACTCTTGAGAGCGAGTGACTGCCGCTGGCGATGGCCGGAACGC
>CAIWJG010000386.1 GCA_903912925.1 uncultured Verrucomicrobia subdivision 3 bacterium
AAGCGAGGTGTTAATGAGAGTCGGCCGCCCACCCCGAAGAAATCTGTCGTGCGCCCGCATTCCGAAAATCACCGATGCCGTCCTTGACAGATGGACCCGGCTCTACGATTATTTCGGTTCCAACGGCTTCCGCTTCAGCCATCGGCTGGAGATTCCCGCGAGGCCGCAAAGGGGGCCTGGAGGCCCCCTTCCTTGTGTACGCCGTCGGCGTAGGCTTCCTCAAAGAGACCAATGGCACCACTCATTGGGTTCCCCATTACCGCTGCGGTTCTGCCGGCGCGAGCCAGGTCCCCTTGTTGGCGTTGAAGACGTTCGTGCCGGACGAAGTAGTGCTCATGGTGATCCTGGACACCCGAATGCCCAGGGTTCGCGGGTCCTTGGAGCCGGGAACAACCTGCTGTGGCACCCAGCCGCCAGCGCGCAGTTCCAGCCGAACCCTGTCACCGGGGCAAGCTGGCAAGCTGGCCGTTATCACGTTGCTCGATTGCAATGGGGCGATTCTTTTGCCTTCCAGGTAAAGCCCGGCTTCCGGTGTGATCGCTTGGGCAGGAACATCCCCTTCCAGGGTAATCGTGTAAGTCTCCCCTGAAGTCACAGGCAGGAGCAGCCGCGAGGCCGACTCCGACCAGCGATAAGGGGCGACACTTCCCTCCTTGCCGTGCCATCCCTGGAGGTAGCGTGCGTCGCCCTGTTTGCCAACGCGGACCTGGTAGTGTGACAGGGCCTCGCGGGTCCACGTGATGTTGTCTTCCTCGTTGAGCGCGCTTTGGGTGTGTTTGCCGGCCTGGTTGTCCACGCGGAAGCCTCCGGCAGCCTGATTGGCCGTCAGAATGGCCGAGACCACGTTGGAGCCGACCTGCACATTGAGCCCTTCCTGGGCAAACGTGCAGCCCTGGATGATGGCTTTGCCGGCATCGAGTTGGATCGCGGGCGAGCCGACGGCGCGATTATCCCAATTGACGAAATGGCAGGCGCTGGCCGTGAACTGGCCGGCGGGGCTTTGCATCCAGACGCACCGGTCAATGGGTCCCCAGAAGGAACAGTTGACCAGGCTCACCTTGCCTTCCACCTTCGGGCCGATGGCCAGGCAGACGGCATCGGTACTCGACCAGCGACCTACAAACTCGCCGTTGGAGATGAGCAGGCCGGGCGGTTGCGCCTGTTCCACCACCACCGCCCGCTGGCACGAGTCGGCACCCAGCCCGAGGAAGTTGCCGTTGGCGCTCCCATGAGCCGAGCTGGAAAACTTGTAGCCCACGCCGTAGCCGAAACAGAACGTGTTAAATACGTAATGCCAGTCGGTGCGCGCCAGTTCAAAGGCCACCCCTTCTGTGTTCACCCATTTGCAGAACGGGTTGTCGGGATCGTAGGCGACGCCAAAGGGCCAGAAGTGGATATTCTCGATATGGCCGATGTCGTAGCACTCGTCCACATAAATGCCACGCTTGATCGGATAGCCGGTGATGTCACGAATCCAATGCCGCGCCGCGCCGACCATTTTGATGCCTTCGTAGGGATTCAGCAGCAGGCAGTCGCTCACCTTGACGTTCTCCTTGCCCTCGCATAGCACGCAAGGCGGATACGGCACCGGCGGCACATCGGTTTGTTTCCATTCCGGATAGGTGATGACGAAGCCGGAGATGACCGCGTTATTGCCCGCCAGACGGATGAACGGCGGCGCGTTGGTGGTGCCACGCCCGGCGTAGGCGAGCAGCACCGAGCCGGCCAGATTCCCGGTCGGCCCATTCTGGAGCGTCGGCGCCACGTGGTAGGTGCCTGCGAGCGTCACGTTGGCCGGGATTGAGAGGCCGGTGTTGATCCGATAGCGGCCCGCAGGCACATCCACCACGCCGCCACCCGCCGCGCCCGCCTCATCCAGGAGCTTCTGGAAGACAGCCGTGCAGTCGGCTTGTCCGTCCCCAACTGCGCCCGCTTGGCTGACATCCCTGTGAAGCGCGTTTGTCTGGCCTGCGGCCGGGCCTGTGGCCAAGCCGAGGAGGCACACAAAGAAACACAACCGTTGTGTGAAGATCATAGGCGACACTGTCTCAGGGCGGAGCAGAGATTCAAGCAGTGAATGGGATGGGCAGGGGCGCTCTAAAGTCGGTTGGGATCGCCCGAAAACCGAAATCCGAAGCCCGAAAACCGAAAAGGTCCAGCCGCCCTGGGGGCGGTGTTTCGGTGGGACGGTGTTACGGTGTTTCGGACTCGGGATTTGAGAGCTGCTCGCTGGAAACAGGAGAACCTTAGAGCAGCCCTGAGCGACGCGTGATCATTTCCCTTTGGCCAGCACATGGTAAGTGAGGAGGCGTGCGGAGGGGCGCTCAGGGACGTTCACCAGCAGGCCGCGTTCGAGCAATTCGCGGCCGCTTAACTCCTGCGGCGCGGCGGGCTGGTCAAGGTCGGTTACGACATAGTTGGCGGTCGGATCAAGGTTCTGGAGGCGGAACCGGGCCGACTCGTAGTTGCTGCCGGCACGGCGGAAGACTTGCACCATGCCCTTGCGCTGCTCGGGCAAATCGAACTGCCACGCGAGCCATAGCTCATCGTTCAGTTGGTAGGAGCTCAGCGGATAGAAGTCGCCCAGGAAGCAATCCGCCACCTGCCGCCACTGCTCCGAGAGCCGCCGGATCAAAGGCCAGTCCACGCCCGGCTTCCGAACGTCCACGCACATACCGAAGGCCGGCGAGAGGTAGCTCCTCACAGAATAGACGTAGTCCCGTTCTGTGAAATAGACGCCCTGCCCGTAGTAGGGAATCCAGGAGGAGAGTCCGTAGGTGTGGCCCTGATTGCCGGGCGCGAAGGCGGGGTTGCCGTCGAAGGCCTGGTAATCACTTCGCAGCAGCGGCACGGCGCGGCGCAAGGTTTCCAGGTCGTTGCGCCGTCCCCCGGAGGCGCAGCTATCAATCAGCAGGTCCGGATGGCGGCGGCGCAGATCATCCCAGTAGGCGAGATAGCCTTCAGCGTGCCGCATCTCGGTGAGGCCCTGCCGGTCCGGCGTATCGTTGGCACGCCAATAGGGCAGAGGATCCATATTGAAATCCTGCCGGTAGAAATCAATGCCTTCACGGGTGAGCATCCCGTCCACGTGATCGGTCAGCCACTGGCGCGCCTGCGGGTTGCCGAGGTTGAGCAGCTTTTGTTCCCCGTCGCGGCCGAGCACCCAGGCCGGGTTGTTCGTGTAGAGAAAGGTGCCGGGCGTCACTCGCTCCGGCTCAAACCAGACGATCAGTCCCGTGTTGTTGCTGTGCGCCAAATCGCTGACGGGCCGGAAGCCGCGGGGGTAGCGCCCGGGGTCGGGCGTCCAGGTGCCGATTTGCGGCCAGTCCGCGCACGCATACCAGCCGGCGTCAATCCACCAGTAATCGAGCTTCACGCCGGCCTGCGTGAAGGCCGTAATGAACTGGCGCTCGCCCTCTTCGCTGGTCTTCAAGCCGGGGAAAAAGCCGCCGCTGCACGAGCTAAGAATCGGCGGGGGCAACTTGCCGCCGCTGGTGCGCGGCAGGTTGTGGGCGAGCATCCAGCGCCGCCAGAGGTTCTGTGCGCGCAGGCGGTCACCCTGCCAGAATTGCAGTGCGACCAGCGGCGAGCGCGCCTCTTCCCCGGGGTGCAGCTTGAACCGGGTCAATTCCTGCCCGCCGCGAACGCGCAGGCCGTTGCCGGCGTCACGGGCAAATTGCGCCGCCCACTGGCCGGGCCAACCGATGACAATGATGAGCCCTTCGCCAGACCATTCGAGGTTGTAGTAGGGGAAGCCTGCACAGGTTGGCCGCCCTCCTGCGGGCGCGAAGCGATGCTCGGATTTCGGCTCCAGGGCAGACTGCTGCGGCGCGTAGCTGTTCGGACTGCAATCATCGCCCGCGTGATGGTTCAGGACATACTCGCCCGAGCCGCTGCGGGTCAGGGCAAGGTCCACCGCCTGGATGTCGGAGAGGATCGGCGTGTCATTCGTGCCGGTGTTCTTGAAGTGGACAACCCACTCGACGGTGGGGAAATCGTTATACTCGATGCCGACGCAGCGCACCTGCAGGCCGGTGGCGGAATCGGTCCAAACCGAGGTTCGCTCCGTGCGATGCTCATCCAGTTTTCGGGAGGCCCGGTCGCACTTCCACTGCTTGAGCAGATCGACTGATGGCTTGCCATCGTAGAGAAACGAGAATGGCGGTTCGGTAGAACAGGGGGGCCGTTCTCCATCGCGCAAGGGCAGGTCTGCCAGCCAGAGTTCGGTCCCGTCCTTGAGCGCGATCTTCGCCTCGACCCAATCCGCCTGATCGCAGGAGATGCCGTCGGGCGTTTCCTCGATCTGCAAGATTAACTCGGCAGCGCCGTCCAGTTCGACTGCGACAGTCTTGCCGGCCATGCCTTCGCGCATCACGCCCGAGCGGAACTTCTCCGCGCCGCTGACCTTCACTGAGAAGTCCACGCTCCCGCGTCCGCCACTGGTGTTGTCGTTACTGTCCACCCCGGCAATGGCGGTGAACTTCGCTCCCGGTCCCGGCAGGCGGACGAGAATCTTACTGGGTGCATGGCAGTAGAGGCCGCGCGTGTATTCCTTATCCACGATATGCATCGGGTGACCTCCCCGGGCGTTCTTCTGGACCGGGCCGTTATTGGCGAGAACGATCAGCGCGGGCTCAGTCGCAGCCGCTTGCTGCACCCCCTCAAACTTCGCGGCTGCCCAACGGTGCGCCTCGGCCAGCTCCGCTGGAGTCATCACCAGGTCGGCAGCCCCAGCACAGATCACCGACAGCACGCCAAGCATCAGGGGCAGTATCCATCTTGCTTTGATCTTCATCTTGCTCCAGCCCTACCATAAAGCGCCGCGCTCCACATGCCTTTTTTGGGGGCGATTGACGGTGGCGTGGATGTTGCGTGCTCACTGGCCAAATGGCTTACGCAACCCACGTCAGGTACTCGCCGGGCCCTCACCGTCCCCGCCCCGGCTATGCGCGGGGCAGACAGGCGCACGCAGAGCCACATTGCTAATTTCCTAAGTTGCTAAATATCAATGCCTTGTGTGACTCACGTCAGGCCCCCCCCAGACCAACACCATACCGCCCCCATACCGCCTGGCTTGCTGCAAAGCGCCCCTTCGATTCTGAGGTCTCAGGGTGGCAGTCTCGCTGAGCGACAGGTGGCACTGAAGCGGCCCAATTGCATCAGCCACCATACTGCCTGGCCGGCGGGAGACCCATTGCGCCGTTTCGGTCTCCGCACAGGCCCATTGGCGGGCGTTGCGCGCCAGCCTGCGAAATGGCAATCTGGGGTTATATGGCCTGCCAATGCTTCGCCCACAGCGCACGTTTCGTGCGCGCTTCCCGCTTGAGTCGCTTAGTGTGCACCACTGCTTTTGGGCTCCTGGTCTCTGCCGGGACCTACGCCCCGGGCGTGGCTGCCGCGACGGAGACACTCGCCTTCCCCGGCGCCGAGGGCTTCGGACGGCTTGCCTCGGGCGGGCGCGGTGGCGGCGTCTATATTGTAACGAACCTGGACGACTCCGGTCCGGGCTCGCTGCGGGAAGGCCTTCGTTCGGCCAAGGGGCCGCGGACCGTGGTTTTTGGCGTGTCGGGAACCATCCTGTTAAAGAGCAAGCTGTTGCTGGACAAGTCGAGTATCACCATCGCCGGCCAGACTGCGCCCGGTGACGGGATAGCGCTCAGGGATTATACTTTCCAGATCCGCCAGGCCACGAATGTCATTGTTCGTTATCTCCGCCTGCGGCTGGGCGACCAGAACAAGCCGAAAGGCGCGAAGGGCGGTGATGACACCTTCAACACGGAGGACATAGACCGCGTGATCGTGGACCATTGCTCGCTCAGTTGGGCCATTGACGGAACCCATGACCTGCGGCGCGGGGGAAACTTCACCATGCAGTGGAGCATCATCAGCGAAGCGCTAAACAACAGCCTCCACGAGAAAGGCTCGCACGCAATGGCGGCTTCCTATCGCAACCCCTCGGCCAGCATTTCGCTGCACCACAATCTCTACTCGACCTGCCGTGACCGGCACCCGACGCTGGGCAGCGCCGACCAACCACCCCAGTTCATCGTGGATTTCCGCAACAACGTCATTTATAACTGGAGCGACGGTGCCACAGCCAACTTCTGCGACCATTTCATCAATTGCATCAATAACCTCTGGCGTCCCGGGCCGATGACCGACCCGGCGAAGCTCCCGATTGCCATGAAGGGCAGCCTGCCCGACCTGGCCAAAGGCCACATGGAGGGCAACGTGTTCGAAGGACGGGCCGATCTGACCGGCGATAATTACGCCGCGCTCGACTTCCACCGCTGGCTGCACGAGGGCAGCAATTACAAGTACCGCGGCACCCTCGCCGATTGGAAGGTGGACAAGGCCGCGGACCTGGGCGCTGCGGCGCCCCGCACGCAGCCCGCCGCCGAGGCGGCCGAACTCGTGCTGGCGCAGGCGGGCGCTTCGCTGCACCGCGACAGTGCGGACCGGCGGGTCACTGACCTTGTTCGCAAGCGCCAGGGAAGAGTCATTGATTCCCAGCAGGAGGTCGGGGGCTGGCCCGTGCTACGCAACCTCCCGGCACGCGTGGACACTGATCACGATGGAATGCCGGACGAGTGGGAAAAGGCGCACGGATTGAATCCAGATGATCCCACCGATCGCAACGGCGTCCGGGACGTGGACGGCTACACCAACCTTGAGAAATATCTCAACAGCCTGTGCGCGCCGTAGCCCAGCGCAGGATGGATTTGTGACACCCTTTGCCAGCCGGATGCCCCCGCTTCGTCGCTTGCAGGCCCAACTACAAGCGGGGGGATACCCTCCCTGGTCAACCTGATAGGTTGCATCGAAGTGGCGGGCAGGGGTAGTTGCGTCCCGCGCCAAGACCCCGAGGGGTCACCGGGCGGGACGCCCGATTTACTCGCAGGCAGGGATGCCTGCGCTACATGCTCAGGCCGCAGCCGGGACGATGCCCCAGAAGGTTCGGGGCAGGCTTTCCCACCCATCCACCGCCTGGTTGACCTGGATGTAGACCTTCTTGGCCACCGGCGGCACAGGGCGGACTTCGCACAGCGCTCGCAGGCTCGTCCCACCGACTGGCCGAATCGAGTTCACGTTGATCATCTACGATGATTCTTGTTACGGACTGGCAGTTCACCTCCGGCAGCTCCCCACCCCGTGTCGCCACGACGCAGTAGCCTTCGGTCACAGGCCGGTGATACTTCGGCCTGACGGGGACTTTCACCCCGCCATGTAAGCGCCTTCACAGGCGCACGAGCGCG
>CAIWJG010000387.1 GCA_903912925.1 uncultured Verrucomicrobia subdivision 3 bacterium
GAGGCATTGCTGAAGTGAAGCGTTGCACGTGAACCGTGAAGCGGTGAGCCTGGAAGCAGCAGTTGAAACCACAGATGGACACAGCGCGGCAAAGCCGCAACCAAAGAGTTAAATGGGTTAAATGAGTTGCAAAGGTTACATGGGGCCAGGAGAATTTGCGCGGGCCGCGCAAATTCTCACCGATAGTAGTAAGGATAAACACTGATGCAGACCCCGACGAAGGCGTTCACCTTGCGGGTGAGGCGGGGTTGCTCGGCAATCGGCTGCAAATCCGTGTCCATCTGTGTTCATCTGTGGTTGAACGGCTCTTTTTCCACCGGCACGCACCAGAGTGCCGCTACGAACCAATCTCCGCCTTCCCCATGAAACTTTGTCCCGCCTGCCAACAAGCCCTCGCTGAGGGTGTCCTGCTCTGTCCGAACTGCGGCGAGCCTTTGCCGGGCGGGCGGCAGAGCCTTGATGAGTATCGGAACCTTCAGTTCCTGCGCGAAGGCTACGGCAGCATTCTCTATCGCGCCCAGAAAGAGGGCGAAGCCCAGCCGGTCCTGCTCCGGCTGTTCAAGCCGCAGTCGCAGATGGACGAAGCCAAGGCGGAGCGGCTCCGCCGGGAGTTGACCGAGCTGCAAAAGCTTTCCCCGGAGCGTTTCGTCCGTCATTTCGCCATCCGGCGCTCCAGCGAGGACCAATGGTACCGGGTCAGCGAGTGGATTGAGGCGGTAAGTTGGAGCGACCTGGCGGCGGCTGGTCTGGGACAGGACCACCGCCGCTGCTTCGCGCTCTTTGCCCAGATGGCCACCGCCTTGGCCGATCTACACGAAAGCGGTCATATCATTCCGCACTTGATCCTGTCCGACCTGATAGTCAGCGGTGATCCCGGTGGGGCGCTGACTCTCAAGGTGGATTTCAAGCTATCCCGCTTCCTGGACCCGGTGCTGGCCCGGCCTTCGCCGCAATTACGCCGGCTGTTGGAAAAGCATCCCGACATCATTTGCCGGCGGCCGCTGGACGCGCGCAGCGATGTCTGGTCGCTCGGCAAGGTATGCGTGGAAATCCTGACCGGCTCGGAGGAGATCGCCGATTACGACCAGGCTCTGGACCAGCTATCGCTGCCGCCTCGCCTCGCGTTGCTGTTGCGCAAAATGCTTGCCTCTGACCCGGACCAGCGCGTGCAGTCACTGCGCCAGGTGGCCGCCCAGTTCAGCGCCGTGACGGATGAGGAACTACAGGAGGCGCAACGGTTGGCCGGGGAAAGGAAAGCCACCCCGACCCGGGAAATCACCCGGCTGCGGCGATTGGTCTGGACGGTGGCCATCGCGCTGGTGCTGCTGATGTCGGGTGTTATCGCGCTGCAACTTGCTTTCGGGACCTTCAGCCGGAATGACACCAAGGTCATGGTGCAACACGCGCAACGCTATTCCAAGAGCGTCGCATTTGTGGCGGTGGAATACGGGTTGAAGCACGGCAACAAGACGACCTACCGCCAGATTTCCACCGGCACCGCCTTCCTGGTGGACCGGGCCGGGCGGCTCTTGTCCAACCGGCACGTGGCCTGTCCCTGGCTGGAGGACGCCGCCTTTGGGCAAGCAATCAATGAGATCAAGGACGCGGGCGGACAGCCGTTGTTCAGTTATCGGATGCTGGTGTGGTTCGAGGGGGCGCAAGCCTTCAAGCAAGTGCGCGAGCAGTTCGGAAGCAGCGAATTGGGCGACTTGTTTCATCCCGAAACCGCCTATTGCTCCGATGGCCAGCCGCGCGTCACGACTGTGGGCGTGACCCAGGCCCCTTCGCGTCAGGCTCAACTCATCGAGTCTCCGCTCGGAGACGACGTGGCGGTGCTGCAAGTCACCCCGCCTCCCAAGGGCCTGGAACCTATGCCGCTGACCCCGCGGATGGGTCAATTGCAGACCGCCAAGCTTGCGCCGGTTTTCGCCCTGGGCTTTCCCTTGGGGATCAAATCCATTCCCAGCACGCAGGTCAACGCCAGCGCGACGATGGGACACATCCGGCGGTGCTTTCACAACCTCATGCAGGCCGACGTGTCTTTGCATCCCGGCAACAGCGGCGGGCCGGTATTGGATCGCGACGGGGGGGTGGTGGGGATTGCGTCGGCGATTTCCGTGGACGGTGGCGGTTTGTTCGCCGCGCCGCAATCGGACCTGAGCCTGATCTTGCCGGTGGAACGGGCCACGAATCTTCTCCACGCACTTCAGGCCGGCCAGCCGCAGTGGGACGGCATGATTGACCCGGCCCTGGACGCGAAGTTGGAGCGGATTTATCAGGAAGCGCACCAAAGCCGCTGGCGCGAGGCGCGGCGGTTAGTGGATGCCCAGGCGGGCATGGATACTGACCTGCTCATGGCCGCGGCGACGGTTCATTACTGCGATGGCGATGCGCCGGGAGCGCGCGAACGGCTGACCAAGCTGCGGACCATTTACCCCGAATTCACGCCAGCCCGCTTCCTGCAATGCTTATTCGACTGGCGCGCCCAGGCGGCTAACGCCAGCGCCGAAGCCGCTCCACTCCTGGTGTTGGACTGGCGGTCCAGCGATGAGTTCTATGGCTACGTGGCCAGGGTGCTGACCGGAAAGGTCACCCTGCCGGAGGCACTCAACGGCTGGGACGACCGGTCGGAGCGGGCCTTGCTGGACTATGTGGTGGCGCTCAAGTATGAGGACGCGCGGCAATACGAGGCGGCGGAGAACCTATTGCGGGAGGCGCTCCTGCACGCGGAGGACGCGACCTGGCCCGCCGCGCTGGCCCGCTCCGAGTTGGAAAAGCTCCAGGCGCTGCGCCTGAAGTCCCTGACCGACGGGAGCGAACGGGCCCAATACCTGGCCGCGCAGAGCCAGTTCGACTTGCGCTGGAAAGCGAAAGGCTCATTGGCCAAGCAACTCCAACCACTTTTCCGCCGTCTGGCAAAGGCCAGCAAGCCGGAGGACGAACTCGCCCTTTACCGCCAGTTGGCCAGAGTGGATCCCCTGAATCAGAACTACCTGGTTGCCGTGGTCTTTGCCTGCGCCAAAGCGGGCGAGTGGAGCAAGGCGCTGCCTTACGCCAATCAGTTTCTGGCGCGCGGTGGCCGGGCCAGCGGCAATCGTCTGGGTCTGGGCTTGTTTCGCGCGCAACTGCTGCAACTGGCCGGGCGAGGACCAGACGCTGCCGCCGCGCTGAAAGCGTTCCAGAGCACAACCGCCGATCCCTGGTATGGCAAGCTGGCCCGGCTCCTGCGCGGAGAAATTGCGGCCAACTCGCTGGCCGCCGCAGCCGGGTCGGACCCGACCTATCAAGTCACGCTGGAAACCGCGCTGGGCCTGCAAGCCGAAGCGATCAACGACAAGGCGTCCGCCCTTCGCCATTACAGCCAGGCGCTCGAATCGGCGCAGAGCAATTGGATGGAATATCAATTGTCCAAAGCGCGCATCATGCAGTTGCGCGAGAAGTAATGGGGAGTCAGCGGGATACACTACCCCAAAGGGTGAATGCAGAAGGAAGAAGGAAGAATGCAGAAAGGGGAGGGGCTCCCGTTCAGCCGGCGGTTCTCATTCTGCATTCTGCATTCTGCATTCTACATTCTGCATTCTACATTCTGCATTCTGCATTCCCACTCCTGGGGCCAGGCACCCTCTCCTTTGGGGAGAGGGTAGGGTGAGGGGGAACTGGGTCGCCGGACTGACGCTGCCGCCCAAAAGGTCTTTGGCACGCGGGAAACCGAGCTCCAATGCCGCCAGGAATTGACCCCCATCATCCCGGAGGGATGGCCGACTTGGCCCGGTTTTACGGGGCTTCTCTGGGAGTAATTCCTAGCGGCATTGGTCAAGAATGTCCGCGCTCCAGTCACCCGTGCCAACAACGTTGGAAACATGTGAGATGCGCCCCTGCTCCTGCTTCGGCGAACCAAGGCGTTGCCTTTTCCGTCGAACGCCTGTATCACGACTCAGAGCTAGCCATGAAAACGATCCGCATCTTCATTTCCTCGCCCGGCGATGTGGCCGAGGAGCGGGAGCGCGCCCGGCAAGTTGTCGAGCAATTGCGCCGGCGTTATGCGGGGCAGTTCGACCTCAAGGCCGTGCTCTGGGAAGACCTGCCGCTTCAGGCCGACACGTCCTTTCAGCAGGGCATTGATCTGGTGCTCTCGGGAGAGCGCGGCATTGACATCGCCGTCTTTATCCTGTGGTCGCGGCTGGGGTCGCCCACCGGGGCGTTCGTCCGAAAACCCGACGGCTCAGCCTACCGTTCCGGCACTGAGCGCGAGTTCGATCTCATGCTGGCGGCACGCCAGGAGAACAAGCGCCGCGATCCCGCGAGCGATGCCCCGAAAATCCTCATCTACACGCGCAAGGACGAGGCCAGCTTCGACGAACGCCTGCGCGGCAAACTGACCGACGAGAAGAACCAACTCCTGGCGCAGAAGAAGCTGGTCGAGACTTTCATTCAGGAGGAGTTTCACGACACGGCCAGCGGCGCCAACGTGCGCGCCTACCACGCCTTCGATCAGCCAGTGACCTTCTCCAAGCGCCTGCGGACGCATTTGCAGGAGATTCTCGACGCCCTGGCCGGCGGTGTGGCGGGGGAACCGGTGTGGGACATCGCCAGGCTCGGCTCGCCCTTCCGCGGGCTGGAGGCGTTTGACTTTGCCCACAATCCGGTGTTCTTCGGGCGCGAGGACGAAGTGTTGGAAGTGCGCCGGGCCTTGCAGCGAAAGGCCCGGGAAGGCTGCGCTTTTGTGCTGCTTTCCGGCGCGAGTGGCAGCGGAAAATCCTCGCTGGCCCGGGCCGGGGTAGTGCCCGCGGTGGTCGAGCATGAGGTGGACAGCACGGTCAGCGGCTGGCGGTATGCCGTCTGCGCGCCGTCGCAGTTTGCGGGCGACTTATGCGGCGGTCTGGCGCGGCTGCTCTGCGCGGAGGGCGTGCTGCCGGAACTGCGGATCAGCGCCGACAGCCTCGCCGTGCTGGCCGAAGACCTGGCCACCGCCCCCAAAGCCACGGTGAACCAAAGCGTGCGCCCGGCGCTGGTCCGGGCGGCACAGGGCAAACCGGGTGCCATCCGGCTGCTGTTGCTGGTGGATCAACTGGAGGAGCTCTTCACCGGCAAACGCCTCACCGACGCGGACCGCGACAGGTTTATGGCAGCGTTGGAAGCCCTGGCCCGCAGCGGCGCGGTCTGGGTGCTGGCCACGGTGCGCAGCGATTTCTATCAACACTGCCAGCGTCTCCCGGTGCTGATGCGGATGAAGGAAGGCTCCGGCCAGATTGATCTACTGCCGCCCACCGCCGATGCCCTGCGCCGGCTGATCGAGCAGCCGGCCCGGCTGGCGGGCCTGAGCTTCGAGGAGCGGGATGCCCAATCGCTGGCGGGCCGCATCCTGACCGACGCCACCGCGCACGCCGAGCTATTGCCGCTGGTGTCGTACGTGTTGCGGGAACTCTTCGAGCAGCGCACTCCAGCGGGCGGGCTTACCTTTGCCGCTTATGAACAGCTCGGGGGCGTCGAGGGAGCCCTGGCCAAGCGGGCGGAGGCCGTGTTTGGCAGCCTGCCCCACGCGGCGCAAAGCGAGCTGTCCGCAGTGCTGCGCGCCCTGGTGAGCCTGAGCGGGGACGAGGAGGAAAGCGTGGTGCGGCAGCGGGTGCCGCTGACCGCGTTCCCGCCGGATAGTCCAGCGCGCGCGCTGGTGGACGGTTTTGTAGCCGGGCGTTTCCTGGCCACGGAAAAGGGGGCGGACGGGACCGGCACGGTGGCGGTGGCGCACGAGGCCTTGCTGCGGGTGTGGAGCCGAGCGGCGCAATGGATTGCCGACAACCGGGAGTTCCTGCGGGTGCGGGCGCGGGTGGCGGCGCGGATGAAGGAAGGCAGCCGGTTGCTGGACGGCGACCCGTTGTTGGAAGCGGCGCGGCACCAACTGGCGGCGGCCCCGGCCGGGTTCAACCCGGAGCAGACCTCGTTCATCGAGGAGTGCCTACGCGCGGCGCAGCAGGGCCGGCTGCGCCGGGAGAGGCTCCGCCAATACGTCATCGCCGGGCTTTCAGTTTTGCTCCTCATGGCCGTCGGCATGGCCGGCTGGGCGATGATCAAGCAACGGGAGGCTTCCAGCGCGCGCGACCGGGCCGTCTCGGCAGAGACAAATGCCGTTGCTCAACGCATGGAGGCCGTTCGTTTGCAGAACGAGCAAATTCGTATTACAAAGGAAACCCGACTGCGCGAAGCCATGATCACCTGGCGGGCCAAAGCCCAAAAGGCGACGGTGGACCGGCAGTTTCCCGAGAATGTGTTGTATGCCGCCCGGGCCTTGGGGTTCAGAGGCTATGGGTATGAAAGCCTGACGGCAGAACAACAACATACGATCGCTGAGAAGTTTCCAGCCCTCTTTGATCCCAAGGAACACCCTGACCTGTATCAAGACCTCCGGCAGCCGATGGATGGAGCGGTCAAGCCCCTGCTGCCAATCTGGTCCAGCCCGGTTGCCAACCATCATGGTGATGTTGTCAAGTGCGTGGCGTTTAGCCTGGACGGCAAGACCCTGGCCAGCGGGTCTGGGGACAAGACGATCAAGCTGTGGGATGTGGCCACGGGGCAGGAGCGCGCGACCTTGCGCGGGCATAGTAACTGGGTCTCTAGCGTGGCGTTTAGCCGGGATGGCAAGACCCTGGCCAGCGGGTCTTGGGACAACACGATCAAGCTGTGGGATGTGGCCACCGGGCAGGAGCGCGCGACCTTGCGCGGGCATAGTGAGCCGGTCAATAGCGTGGGGTTTAGCCCGGATGGCAAGACCCTGGCCAGCGGGTCTTGGGACAACACGATCAAGCTGTGGGAGGTGGCCACGGGGCAGGAGCGCGCGAGCTTGAGCGGGCATAGTGAGTCGGTCTATAGCGTGGCGTTTAGCCCGGATGGCAAGGCCCTGGCCAGCGGGTCTGAGGACAGCACGATCAAGCTGTGGGATGGCGCAGCGCCTGCCCTGGATCTGAGTGCCTATCTATCAGGCAAATGGTATGAATTTGCCGAAGCGACCGGCGACGTTCACCCAGCCTCTGCCGTTCTGGACAACCTTTACAAGGAGCACACCTATGGTTTCATCAACGTCGGCCGTTGGACACATGTGGGTGTGCTGCAGTCGGCCAGATCCCCGCAAGAAGCCAACCGCCTGTTGTTTGAGCACTACTGCCGCAACCAGGCATGGGATGGTGCTTTTGCCTTGCTGGATCAGCCGATGGATCAACCGGTTGCCCCTGGACTGCATTTATGGCTCGCCCGTGAGTTGCTTGTCAGCGGGCAATATGTCAAGGCGGCGGCGATTTACCAGAAACACCAAGGAACGACTTTCCCAGACGGTCGCAAATGGAACACCGAAGTCTTGAACGATTTCAAACTCTTCCGTGAGCAAGGCCACACCCACCCGGATATGGAGAAGATCGAGGCATTGCTGAAGTGAAGCGTTGCACGTGAACCGTGAAGCGGTGAGCCTGGAAGCAGCAGTTGAAACCGCGCACTATACGAAATGACAGGCTGATACCAACCCCGGGGCGTTCACCCGCTACCGTGCGTGTGCTTTCCTCATGTTGGGGCTTTCCTCCTCGACCTGCCTGTGCGCGGAGGATACAAGTTCGCAAGTCCATCGGCGGACGGTTGACGAGCCGCCGCCCGTGGAAGGAAACCGATTTAAGTAAACTATGAGCCTCCAGCATGCTGCATCATCGGAAGACGGTGCTTCTCCCCTCCTGTCCCTGCGCCGCCACTGGCTGCGCCGAACGTTGGCGCTATGCGCAATCACGGCCCTTGTTTTGGGGATAATTGGGTACGTGCAATATCAACCTCGCTCCGAGCAAGGGGTTAGTTATGGTAACGCGTTGTATCACACGGCCCAGCTTTTCATGCTGCACAGTCCCCACTTTGAGGAGCCGGTGCCCCTGACGCTGGAAGTCGCCCGCTGGCTGGCGCCCATGACCCTGCTCCTCGGGCTTGTCGAGTTCGTGCGGCGAGTTCTCCGGCAGGAAATCAGCCACCATACCCTGAGCCGGCTGGAGGGGCATACGATCGTCTGCGGCCTTGGCCAAAAGGGTGGTGAGCTAATCCGCCGTTTGTGCCGGGAACGGAAGACGGCAGGAAGGCGAGCGGTGGTCGCGATTGACGAGAACCCGCGCGCCGAGGTGCTGGCAGAATGTGAAGAACTGGGGGTGGTGGTGCTCGCCGGAGACGCCACCCGTCAGGAAACCCTGGTCGAGGCTCGAGTGGGCCAAGCCGCCAGGCTTTTCGCCGTCTGCCCCGAAGACGCCACCAATTGCGAGATAGCCGCCCAGGCCAGCCATTTGCGATCCATGAAGGCGACAAGTGCCTTGGAATGCAATATCCACGTCAGCCGCGCCGAGCTGCGCGAAGCGCTCGAACATACCATCCGCGCGCATTCCGATCCCGGCTCAATGAAGCTGCACTTCGTGGATGCCTTCGATCCGGAGGCCTTGGACTTGCTCCTTTACGGCCTGCCCCTGGACCATGAGGGCATCGGGCCCCGGGATAGTCGTGCCGCGCACCTGGTGATCCTTGGGTTTGGCAGAATGGGCCGGGCACTGGCGATGCGCGCCGCGCAGTTGGGGGTGTTTGCCAATGGCAAACGTCTGCGCATCTCCGTCCTTGACGGCCGGGCTGAGACCCATCGCGCGGATCTGCTGTTCCGGCATCCGCAGATCGAAGCGGTGGCGGATTTACAGTTTCACCAGCTTGAGGCGGCGTCGCCCCAGGCGCGGCGGCTCGTTGAGGGCTGGTGCGCCGAAACCGGTGCGCTGACCAGCATCGCCTTCTGCTTCGGTGACGAAACGCTCTCGCTGGAGCTCGCCTTGCGTCTGCTGCCGCTGTTCGAGCCGAACGATGTCCGCATTGCGGTGCGGCTCTCCCGCCAGACGGGTCTGGCTCATTTGTTGAGTCAACTCCGGGAAAGCTCACCGGCGGAGCATTCTGCCACCGGTGGTCGAAGCGGGAATCCCACCGAGGAGGATCTCCAAGCACGAAGAGCCCTGGCTCGCCTCCGGCCGTTTGGCATGGAAGAACGATTTGGTTGTTTGGCGGACCCCGGGACCGAGTCCGTTGAGAGGTCAGCGCGGGAGGTTCACCGTGCCTACGTGGAGCTTTCACTGCGCCGGGCAGCCGAGAAACCCGGTGGCCTGGAGAAAGCCAAGGCAAGGCCGGAGCTTCGCGACTGGGACCTGTTGAGCGAGGATCTGCGCGAATCCAACCGCCAGCAGGCGGCCCATCTCGTGTTCAAGCTCCGGGCTATCGGCTGCGAAGTCGTCCCGGTCGATACTGACCGGCTTGCCGTCGAGAAATTCTCGGCTGAGGAGCTGGAGCTGCTGGCCCGGATGGAGCACGCCCGCTGGGTAGCTGAGCGTCTGATTGCGAATTGGACCTTTGCCAAAGAGAAAAGCATCCTGCGCCGGGAGAACCCGAACCTCGTGCCCTGGGATGACCTGAAGGACAATGTGCGCGAATATGACCGTGACGCCGTCCTGCACATTCCCGAACTGCTGCGCGCCGTCGGCAAGAAGGTTTGTCGGCGAGGGCGAGAAACACCGTTGACAAGCGTATGAGCGAATTGTCCTTGGACCACCTGGTGTTGCGTTACTGCCGGCAGATCATCATGCAGGCGATGGACCATGTCCGGAGCCGGATGCGGGAGGAGAACCTTCCTTACCTGCGACGTTGCGTGCAGCATCAGCAGGTTGAGAAGTCAGAGCAGAACCTGACCAAGGCGATTGATCAGGAGGCCGAAGACCTCATCCTCGGTGCGCTCCAATACAAGTTCGCCAAACTCCCGGAGATCAAGGCGTACACGGTGTTCTCCGAGGAGCTGGGAATCAGAACCTTCCCCGAGGGCGCCCTGGAATCGGAGGCGGACCTGGTGGTCTTTATTGACCCGATTGACGGCACGGAGTTTGTCGAGGCCCTCCAGGGCGGTTGGTCGCTGATGGCGGTGTATGACCGGCGGAGCAATGAAGTCATCGCGGCTGTGGCCGGTGACATCTTCCTGGACCGGATTTACTGGGCAACGAAAGGCGGCTACGCGGAGTGCCTGGATTTCATCACGCATTCGTGGTTCCGGTTGGATGGCGGCGCGAACCCCAGGTCCAGCCTGGCGGGAGCGCGGGTGAACGTGTTGACCACCAAGGTGGACCGCTACCGGGCTTTGTCGGAGCAAACCGCCCTGATGAATGCCATCCGGGAGGCCGATGGCCGGGTCAATCTCTCCTGGGGCTCCAACACCATCATCCAGGTGGCGGCGGGCTACGCCGATGTGGCCATTGAATTCGCCAAAGGATTTGCCACCTACGACATCCTGCCGGGGTTCTACATCGGCCTCAAGACCGGCCTGACCATCCTCGACCTGTCCGGCAAGCCGATCACCACGTGCCTGGACATTGATGACATCTTCGCCGCCTTCCGCCGCGACTCGAAACATCCCAAACGCACTGCCTTTGTCGCTGCCAAGGACCCGGCGCTTGCCGAGCAGGTGGTCGGGCTGCTGAGGAAGGCATAGAATTCTTTGCGCATGCCGACTGAAGTCCAGTGCCCGAAGTGCAGGTCCGCAAACGTGATGTGCAGCAAGAAGTGGAACCTGCACATCTGCGAGGATTGTCAGCATGAATTCGTACTGGAGAAGGTCGTCAAGCCGATGCGGATCTTTCTCAGCTACGGCCACGACACCAACGAGGAACTGGTCCGGCGCATCAAGACCGATCTGGTAAACCGCGGGCATGATGTCTGGTTCGACAAGAGCGAGATCAAATTCGGGGATGACTGGCGGCACTCCATCACCGACGGCATTCTGGGGAGCAACCGCGTCCTGTCCTTCCTCTCGAAACATTCCACCCGCGATCCAGGCGTCTGCCGCGATGAGATCGCCATCGCTATCGGCGTGAAGGGCGGCAACATCCAGACCATCCTGGTCGAGAGCGAGCAGGAGGTGCAGCCGCCGGTGATCACCCGCTGCCAGGCGGTGACACTGCGCCTCAATTGCGTCGTTCTTCTCGGGGACCGGCACCGCTGGTCGCGGAACCGGAGCAGGTGAGCCGGTTCAGGCTCTGGCGTCTTGGCGTTTGGCGTTGGGCCAGCCTTGCTTTTGTTCACCGTTTACCGTCAGCACAGCACAGGGCGCATAACGGATCACCCGTTCGGCTGTGCTGCCCAGGAACAGTCGCTTCAACCCGGTTTGGCCGCGCGTGGCGATGATGATCAGATCCGTTTTGAGCGTGCGGGCGGCTTTGACGATTTCCTCAAAAGGCTCGCCGCACTGGACCAGCGCTTTGTCGAAATGCTCGGCACCAACACGCTTGCGTCCCAGCGCTGTCAGTTGAGTGGTCACTTCCGCCGAGATGATCCCCAGTTTCATCACCTGCGGATACTGCCAAAGCCGGGGCAGTGCGGGTGGCTGGAGGACATGAAGCAGCGTAACGCGCCCGCCATATAGCCGGGTAAAATTCACCGCCGCGCGCAGCGCTCCCAAGGACGGCTCGGAGAAATCTATGGGCACGAGGATTCGAGGATCCCCCGCCGCGGCGCTCACGGCAGGTGCCTGAGTTTTGAGGTTTGTTGGAGTGGGCGAAACAACCTTTCCGGTCTTGGTTTGTTTTGATGTCATGGCGGTGGTAATTCTAGGCCTTGGCCGAAAGCGGGTCAATATCTGCCCACGTCGTTTTCGTCACTCAAGCCCCAGCTACCTCTGAAGTTCTGGGCTTCGGCAATCGTGTAGAATCCACATAACCTGAGCGGCAAACCGGGTTGATGCGATGCCAGGTCCACGGACAGTGTGGGTTTGTCCGCGGCTTGAATGGGACATTTCCCCCATTGTGAATAACATTGTGAATAAGTTTCGAGCATATTTTCATTGTCATTTTGTGAGGAATGGTGTTTAATGGTGAGTATTGGTGAGAAGTGGAGACCATGGCAAAACCGGCTAAAACCAGAGCGACGGCGGTCAATAACGGAGCCATTCCGTATTTTGGCCAGCACCTTCGTGTCGTGGACCATGGGCGCGTCATTCTTCCGGTTGAGTGGCGCCCGGCTCATTCATCGATGGATTTCATCGTGCTCGTCTGGCCGGTAACCAAACCGGAGTATCTGCTGGTGCTGCCGCCGGCGCGCTGGGAGGTGCTCCAGAAGAATCTGGAAGGTCTTTCGCTGACCGACCAACAGGCGGCGATGGTCGAGAGGCTCATCGGCTCCAGCACCTCGATGAGGTCGGTGGACACTTATGGCCGGCTCCCGTTGCCGGAAGCAGCCGCCAAGAGCCTCGGGATTGAAAGCGAGGCCATGCTGGTCGGGCGGTTGAATAAGTTCGAGGTGTGGAATCCTTCCCGCTTTGCCGCCACGCTCGCCAACCCCGATGCGCAACTGATCGCAACCGCCCTGGAATCGATAAAACTATGAGTCTGAACTGCCTATTGTTTTTGGGAGAGGGAACCACTTTCCACCGTTTCAGAAAGAACCCCTTTCGCCCGGCAAAACCGGGTCCTTCGCCCGTTTTGGTTTCCGTGAAGCCGATTAGCACCCAACCAATTCAGCCGGCGCTGCATGTCCTCCAGCAAGCTGGGGAATATCACGCCGCTGGTAGGGCTCGCACTCCGTTGCGAGCCGGGGATGGTTCAGCATCTGGCTCGTTCACCAGCATCTGCTCTACCCCAGCCACGCACGCTCGCCAGTCGGCAGAGGCCGGCTCACCTCAATTGCTTAGACGGACCGAGAAGGTCGAAGCCTTGGTTCTGAAGCTCATCGTCATAATACTTGCGCTCGCCTGCATCGGCTGTGGCTTTGGCATCCAGCACATCGCCTATGTCCGGCAAAAGAATGCGCTTTGCCGGCAACTGCGGCAAAAGGAGGTCGAACTCCTTACTGTCACCCAGGCCTACCGCTCACTCGAATACTGCGTAGCGGCGAAAGCCGCCGATGATTTTCGCCGCGTCGAGGCCGGCCCGGTCATCGCAAAGACTACGGCGCGGAAGGTGCCGACGCGGGGCTGAATTGGTTGCGACTCAGTCAAGGCGAATGCGAATGTCCTATGCTCTCAACTTTTCAATATAAACGTTTGGCCGGCATCATCCTCGTGATGGTGGTTGGGTTTGGCTGGCTGTATTACCGCCTGTTTGAAATTCAGATCCTTCGCCATGTGGAGTTGCAGGCCAAGGCCCGCCAATTCACCGAGACAACGCGCATTCTCGAGGCCCGCCGGGGGAAGATCCTGGACCGGAACGGACGAGTCCTGGCGAACTCGGTTCCGACGAAGATCATTTATGCAAACCTGGCGCTGTGTTCGAACCGGGTTGACCAAATCGCTCAGACCTGCGGCCCGCTGCTGGGCATCCCGCCAGTCGAACTGGCCGGCCGCTTGCGCGCTTCCGTCCAGAGATCAACCGGCGGTGGCGCAGGTAACCATAAAGCCATTGTGCTCAAGCGCAATGTGCCGGTCGCCGATTGGCAAGCGCTTTCCAGCGCCTTGGCCCTGGAGTCCTTCGGTTTCGGTAAACCCCTCCTTGCGCCAGCCGAGAAGGCCCAGCTCCAGAAGCTCCGCCACAAACTCCTGTTCGCCCGGGACACCCAGCTCCGCCGCTATCCCTACGAACAGACTCCTTCCCAGGTGGTGGGCTTTGCCTCGCCCCCAACGAATGGTTTTGGCCTGGAAGGGGTCTGCGGAGTAGAGCGGGCTTTCAACAAAGTCCTGGCGGGTGAGAATGGCCTGTGCGTTTCAGCCCAAGACGCTGCCGGAAACGAGCTGCCCCTGCACCGGACACAATACAAGCTGCCGTCCGATGGGGCGAATATTGTCCTTACCATCGACCTGCGCCTGCAAGATATCGTCGAAGACGCGCTGGCCGCAGCCGTGACCAAATATCGCGCCCGGGGCGCTTCGGCCATTGTCATGAACCCTCGCACGTTTGAGGTCCTTGCCGTGGCCGGTTTGCCGAGTTTCAATCCGCAAGACCCGGGCGCTTCTCCGGCTGAAACCTGGCGCATCCCCGCTTTCAGTGACCGCGTCGAGCCTGGCTCCACCCTCAAAGTGATCACTTTGGCCGCCGCGCTCGACCTGGGATTGATGACGCTGGATAGCGGGGTTTACTGTGAACAAGGGCGCTACGTCGTCAATCATGTCTTAGTGCGCGACCATGAGCCCTACGGGCTGCTTAGCCTGCGGCAGGGATTCGCCAAGTCCTCGAACATCGCGCTTGCCAAGACCGCCTTGGAGCTTGGTTCCCAGCGGCTTTATTACTACCTCACCAACTTCGGTTTCGGAAGATGCACAGGTATTCCCATGGGGGGCGAAACCTCGGGCTGGATCGGGCCGCCCGCTGACTGGACCACGATGAAGTTGACCCGGGCCGCCTTTGGACAGGGAGTGTGCGTTTCCCAACTTCAAATGGCCGTTGCCGTGTGCGTGATCGCGAATGAAGGCCGCCTCATGCGCCCGCTGCTCGTCAGCCGCATCGAGTCGCCGCAGGGCCGCGTGCTCCAACAGTTTCAACCGCAATTCATTCGGAGCGTCGTGCGCCCCCAAACAGCGCAGCAGGTGAAGGAGGCTATGAAGGCGGTCGTGGCGCCGGGTGGCACGGGCACTCTTGCCGCTTTGGATCGCTACACCACCGCAACGAAGACCGGCACGGCACAAAAATCGAACGCGCAGGGTTTCATACCTGGCCGCTATTACTCTTCGGTTATCGGCTTCTTCCCCGCCGACGCTCCTCAAGTAGTCATCGCGGTCGCCCTGGACGAACCTGAGAACGGCTACTACGGCGGAAAGGTGGTTGCCCCGGTATTCCGCACGATTGCCGAGCAAATCGCGACCTGCCTGTCGATTCCTCCCGACAAAGTTGAGCGGGCGCCAGCCGGAAATCTGGCGGTCCAACCAGCGCCGCCGGCAGCTCGATCGGTTAGGCTCGTGGTGGGGGGATCGTCCCGCAAAGCGCCGGTTGCGAGGCAAACGTTTGCCAGCGCTTCGAGACCATGAGAAAGCTGACTGCAATCCTGCTGTTGGCGGTGGCGCTCCTCCTCTTGCTGGGGACGGTGACGCTCTTTAGCACGACGACCTATCAGCCCCGGCTGGATCGGCTTTGGCTGCACCTTTGCTGGAGCGCGATCGGCGGCATCTGCTGCGCTTTCGCCTGTCTGGCCGACTACGCGTGGCTGCGGAAGTTTCACCTTTCGAAATGCCTGCTCGGGCTCGCTGGCATCCTGCTGGTTGCCGTTCTCGTGCCGGGCATCGGCGTGGCCAGGAACGGCGCGGTCCGCTGGCTGTTCTTCGGCCAGCCGTCCGAATTCGCAAAACTCGCTCTCATCATCTTCCTGGCCGATTATGGGGCCACCCGCCAAAGTCGCATGCAGGAGCGAAATGCCGGTTTCATTTATCCCGGCGTAATGGCAGGCATGATTGTCGTGCTGGTGTTCCGGGAGCCGGACTGGGGCACCGCCGCTTTGATTGCCACCGTGTCCCTCGCCATGCTGGCTGTCGCCGGCACTCACTGGGGCTATCTTCTTTCCGCTAGCATTGCCGGTGCCGAGTTGTTTGCCTTGCTCCTGCTCAAGAATCCCCTCCGGATGGAACGTTTCCTGGCCTTTCGTGACCCTGAGCAATACAAAGACGGCGTTGGCTGGCAGGGATGGCATTCTCTGCTCTCATTGGGCAGTGGCGGTTGGTTCGGCGCCTTTTTCGGCGAAGGCAGCCACAAGAACGGCTTTGTCCCCGAGCAGCAGACTGATTTTGTTCTGTCGCTGCTTGGCGAGGAAGCGGGGTTTCTCGGTGTGGTGCTGGTGTTATCGCTGTTCGTGCTCATCTTGCTTTGCGGCACCCGCATCGCTTGGCGGGTTTCGGATCCCTTCGGACAGTTGCTGGCGTCCGGCATCACCGTTCTGATTGGCCTGCAAGCCTTCATCAATATCGGCGTCGTAACCAGCACTCTGCCGAATAAAGGCATCGCTCTCCCGTTTGTCAGTTACGGCGGCTCGAACCTCGTCTGCATGTTCACCTGTCTGGGGCTGCTCATCAGTGTCGCCAGGCACGGGCGGGTGATAGACAACGAGCGGCACGAAAGCCAATTCAGCCCCTATGCGAGGCCCAAAGTCAGCGGCCCGGTCGGCAGTCTTATGGATATTTCAACTCAGCCGGCTCCCCGGGGCCTTTGGCGGAATCTTATCCGCTGGGTGCGGGCTCGCCGCAACTCACGCTTTCCGTCGGTCCCGGTGCACGCCTACCAGAGACCTCCCCGCCGGCTCACGGCTGCATAATCCCCCAATGAGTAGTTGAGCCCCGTGGCTAGAGCCGCACGCGTTGCTCCCGCAGCAATTCTCATTATGCATGAGATGGGGGCGCCGGGTGAGGGC
>CAIWJG010000388.1 GCA_903912925.1 uncultured Verrucomicrobia subdivision 3 bacterium
AGTCCCGAAGGGACGGCTGAAACCCGGTGCGATTCGTCAGCCGTCCCTTCGGGACTTATCGGACTGCGGGAAGAAGAATGAATATGAGAATATCGATTTTGATCGGGTTGGGCCTGTTGAGCTCGAACTTGCTGGCGGCTGAGGTTCAGGCTGCCGCAGTGAAGTCGCTACGGCTGATCCTGCCGCCGCGACCCGGACCGGTGACGGAGAATACGGGCAAGGTTTTTACGCGGCAGGTCCGGCAGAGGTGCGAGGCGAAGGTTGTTATGGCCGGCGCGGCACCGCTGACGGTGGAACTGGCTGTAGTGAAGGGTATCGGCGCGGAAGGCTACCTGATCCAGGACCGGCAGGGCGGCGGTGTCCGCATTGCGGGCAATGACGAGCGGGGTCTGGTCGCCGGGGTCGGAAAGTTCCTGAGGACGTCTCGTTATGACACGGGCGGCTTCACGCCCGGGACGTGGCGTGGCACATCGGTGCCGACCAGGCAGGCGCGCGGCATCTACTTCGCAACCCATTTCCATAATTATTACCACGATGCCCCGGTCGAGGAAATCGAACGCTACGTCGAGGACCTTGCGCTGTGGGGATTTAACGAGCTAGCGGTGTGGTACGATGCGCACCACTTTAACGGGGCCGACGATCCGAGAGCCGTGGAGTTCCGGAAACGACTGCATGACATCATGGCGGCGGCCGAGCGGATCGGCATGGACGTGTCTATCCTGGTAATCGGCAACGAGGCCTACGGCAACTCGCCGGCGGAGCTGCGGGCTACGCCTGGAGCTGGGCGCGGCGGCTACTACCCGTGCGCAGTCTGCCCAAGCAAACCGGAGGGGATGAAGTATATCCTGAAGCTCCTCGGTGAGGAGTTTGACTGGGCGGCCGATCTCAAGCCCAGGTCAGTCTGTATCTGGCCTTACGACCAGGGCGGCTGCGGCTGCGCGGAGTGCCAGCCGTGGGGCTCGAAAGGGTTCATGAAGTGCGTCACAGAGGTCGGCAATCTCGCCCGTAAGAAGATGCCTGGTGCGCGGATCGTCCTCTCCACCTGGATGATTGATCAAGGGGAATGGAGCGGGATACTGGAACAGCTCGCGCGGACGAAGGGCCTGGCGGACGAGATTCTCTTTGAGCCTTCCGTCGGCCCCGCGATGGACCCGAAAAATCCAGGCCTGCCGATCTTCGGCTTCCCCGAGATCAGTATGCACGAGACATTCCCGTGGGGCGGGTTCGGCGCCACACCGCTCACCGCCCGCGCGCAGGACCAGTGGAATGCGGCCAAGGCCATTTCAAGCGGCGGATTCCCTTATTCCGAGGGAATTTACGAAGACCTTACCAAGGCGGCCTACAGTCAGTTCTACTGGAACGACAGGCCGGCGGCGGAGACCGTTCGTGAGTACATTGCCTTTGAGTTTTCGCCTGACGTGGTCGGCGAGATTGCGGGCGTTGTCAAGACGCTCGAACAGAACCATCATTGGCGCTGGTGGCCGGGCGAGCTGGAAGGTGTGAAGCTTGAAATGGACTGGTTCCCGTCGAAAGGCGCAAAGCCGCAGGCCGATCCCGGAGCGGAGGAGGCTTATGCGGCGATGCAGCGGGTTGATGGATTGCTGACGCCTCAGGCGAAGAAAGCCTGGCGCTGGCGGCAGCTCTACCTGCGCGCTCTGCTGGACACCGAGCTCAAGGCCAACGGCGGCAGGCCGAATGACCGGTGCAGCGATGCCTTTGCCGAACTGGTCAAAATCTATCACGCGGAGAACGCCTCCGATACTGTCCGACCTCCGCTCGCGAAGGATTATCAGGGGAAAAGGTGAAATAATAAAATAGCAGGAGATACGCATGAATCGCACCTCACTGGTCGGATCGATCGCGCTAGTCGCGTGCCTGCTGGGGCTCGACGGCGGAGAGTCCGTGGCCAAGACGCCGCAGGTGGTGAACGCAGGCACCGGTGACCGCGGCGTGATGGACGACACCCCTTACTATGGTGGATTCGGCACCGGGTTCCTCCACGTCAACGCCGACGGGACTTACGGCAACGGAGAGATCCGTTCGGGAGAACTGGGCCTCAAGTTCTACGGGCCATCGTTTGGCGGCCCCTACCTTTTCCAACTCTACGTGCGGCATCCCAAGGGCGAGTGGAGCGGCGACCTGGTTGCCAGTGCCGCGACGGGCGTGCGGGCGGAATACCTGCCGCTGTTCCCCAAATGCCATTACAAGTTCGCGCACGACGCGCTACCGCTGGATGTGAAGATGGAGGCGTTCGCACCCTGGACCCCCGGCGACAGCAAGATGAGCAGCCTGCCGGTGCTGTTCTTTGACTTCCAGCTCACCAATCCGGATGCGGCGGAGAAGACGGTTGCCCTCGCCTTCATGGTCCCCAATCCCGAGTGCGACGATGGTAAGCCCGTCATCGAGAAGGAAGGCCAGGTGGCCGGCGTCCTCCTGCAATCCAAACGGGCCGGCGGCGGCACGCTTTGCGGGATGGTCCGCAATGACGGAGCCGCCCGGGTCACCTGGGGCGCTGATTTCGCCAAGGGCAAACTCAGCGGCACGAAGGGGAACCTGCTGGCGTCGTCAATTGTGGTGCCCGCGAAATCAACGCGGCACATCGTGTTCCTCTTCGCCTGGGATTTCCCGGTTTACGTCTCCGGCGACGGGCAGAAGTGGCCGCGGAAGGAACTCGGGCATTATCACAGCAATTTCTACCAGGGTGCCGATGCGATCGCGCTGGATTGCCGGGTCAAGTATCGGGCGATCCGCGCCGGTGTTGACGCCTGGTTCCGCCGCATGTGGGATGAGAGCAACTTGCCCGAATGGATGCGGAGGCAGATTCTCATCAGCACGTCACACCTGGCCTATAACGGCGTTTTCTTCAAGAACGGGCAGGCTGCGATGAAGGAGGGCGATTGCTTTCCGCTGGTGGGCACCTACGACGAACAGTTCCACCCCTCAGTCTGCGAGTTGATCTTTCTGCCGGTGGCCGAGTGGGGCAACCTGCAGATCTTCGCCGATGCCCTGACGCCGGATGGCGCGATTCGGCACGACCTCGGCAACATGTGTGTGACCGCGACCAGCACTTCGCCCGATCACGGTCTCGATCCCTATCCGGGCAAACGCGGCGAACGGAAGGAAGTCACGGCGGCCGCCGGCCGCTTCGATTGGTGGGATGCCGGCGACAACACCCCGGAATGGATACTCGATCTGTATCGCGATTACCTGTGGACTGGCGATGTCGCGAGATTGAAGGCCTTATGGCCAACTGTCCGGACGTGCTGTGCCTACATGCTGGGAGGCGACAAGGACGACAACGGCCTTTATGACGACCCGAAAACGTACGATTGCTTCCCTCCCGTTCCCGAGAACATGTACATCAACGATCTGCAGCGGGCGGCCTTCCAAGCCGCGGCGAAGATCGCGGCGGTGGTGGGCGACCATGCCGCTCACGACACCTACCAGGCCCGTTCCGAGCAAATGGCCAAGGCTATCGAGGGGCTCTGGAACCCGAAAGGGTTCTACTCGGTGGGGCGCTCGCACCCGGACGCCCTCATCTCCAGCGGACTCTACGGAGAACACAGCGACGACTTGCTCTGTCTGCCCCACCAGCTCAACGAGGAGCGCGTGAAACAGCACCTGAAATACGAGTTCGAACACCATTACAACGGCAAGACCTTCCTGGTCGCGCCGGGCCTGGCCGGCGGCGCTGAGCCGGGAGCGAGCATGTCCAACGCGGAGGGATTGAGAGATTTTTGCGCGCTGGCCCTGTGGCGCGGCTGGCCAGAAGGGGCGATGACGGTGGCCCGATGCTTCTACGACGTGATCTTCGAACATCTCGGGCGCGAGTGGAACCAACCCATGCTCATCTCCACTGAGCGGCAACCCCGCTTCGGCAACCATTATCAGAGCATCCCGGGCGCCTGGCACCTGCTGCTGGGGCTGGAGGGGTTGAGCTGGGACGTTCCCCAAAGAAAACTGTGGATCCGGCCCACTCTGCCGGAATCGTTCCAGGGCAAGCTCCGCGCGTTTCTGCCGGGAGCCATTACCTGGGGTAGCTTGGACTACTCATGCGTCCAGCCAGACTGCAGCCAGAAAATCGTCTTGGCCTTCGATCAGCCTTTCGAGCTGGAGTTCCTGGGGGTCCGCAATTCGGGCAAGCCAACCGTTTCGGCCACTCGGGATTACACCGCGGTGCCGTGTTCCCTCCGAGTGGTGAATGCCACCGAGTGCGAAGTGCGGTTCACGCCGCCATTACGACTCGATGCGAAGCCCCTGGAGATTCGGATCGGGAGCAAGTAAGGTCGAGGAAAACGCTGTTGGCACCCTGGCGGCGACGGTATAAGAGTGCTTGCATCAATTCTGCCTTAAGTTCCTGCGTATGGAAAACAACACTGCCGTTTATGCCGTGGAGTCCGGAACCTGCCGGTTCCAATCCACGCTCTCAGAAAACATCAAATGAAAGACCAGCCTACACGCCGCCCGGCGTTTATTCTCGCCGCCGTCCTGGCGATGTTCTCCGGCCTCCCGGGGGCTTCGGCCGTCGGCCTGACCAACCTGCGCTGTGAGTATTTGAAGGACCCGCTGGGCATCGAGGCGACGAGGCCGCGCCTGAGTTGGATCATCACGTCGGACCATCGCGGGCAGCGCCAGACGGCGTATCAGGTGCTGGTGGCTTCGAGTGAGGCGTTGTTGAAGCGGGGAAAGGGCGACTGGTGGGACAGTGGGAAGGTCGAGTCGGATCAGTCAGCAAACGCGGAGTATGCTGGCAGGCCGCTCGTCTCCGGCACGCGATACGAGTGGAAGGTGCGCGTTTGGAACGCCGAGGGGAAGAGATCGGATTGGAGCCAGCCGGCTTCTTTCTCGACCGGATTGCGTGAATGGGACGCCCGATGGATCGGGGCGAGCGAAGATGCGCCGGCCGGAACGCTGGGTTTCGCGGCGGAAGCCAAGCAGGAGTCCGATGTGAAGTGGGTGCAGGTGGATCTCGGCGCGATGCGCAAGATCGACCGCGTAGTCTTGCAACCGCAGTTTCACAATGATCCGGCAGCGGGCGGCTGGCTCAAGGGCTACGGCTTCCCGGTGCGGTTTCGCCTGGATGTTTCCGATGATGCCGGCTCGGCCGCGTTCACGACGATCGCCGACAAGAGCGGCGCTGACTTCCCGAATCCCGGCCAGTCGCCGGTGGTGTTCGAGGCCGGCGGCGTCACTGCGCGGCATGTGCGGCTGACAGTGACGAAGCTCTGGCCTCGCGGCAAGGACCTGCCGCATGTGATCACCTTGGCGGGGTTGGAGGTTTATTCAGGCGGAACAAATGTCGCGCGGCATATGCCGGTAACGGCAAGCGACAGCGTGGAAGGGTTTGGCTGGAGCAAGTCCCATTTGACCGACGGGCTGAGGCAGCTCGCGCCGCCAGCCGAGTTGGCCACGTATCCGCACGCGGCGATTCTCTTGCGCAAGGAAATCAATGTCGCCAAGCCGGTCAAGCGGGCGATCGTCTGCATGAGCGGCCTGGGCTGGTCGGAGCTGTCCATCGAAGGGAAGAAGGTGGGAGACGCGGTGCTGTCGCCGGAGTTCACCGACTACAACAAGCGCGTCCCGTATGTCGTCCATGACGTGACCGGCAGTCTGAAGCCGGGCATCAACGCCCTCGGCGCGATACTCGGCAACGGGTTTTCGGCGACCCCCGGCCTGGGTTATGGCAAGTGGTACGGCAACGGCGGGCCGCCGCGGTTGCTGTTGCAGATGGATATCGAGTTTGCCGATGGCACGCGGCAAACGGTGGTATCCGATGAATCGTGGAAGTGGCAGACCGGCGAGATCACGTTCAACGACCTGTGGCAGGGCGAGAAGATTGATCATCGCCTGGCGAAGCCGGGCTGGGACCGGGCGGGGTTTGATGCCGCAGACTGGCATCTCGCTGTGCGGGTCAGTGCGCCGCGCGGGAAATTGTCCGCGCGAACCATCCCACCGATCCGGGTGTTGGAGACGGCGCAGCCGGTAAAGATCGAAGGCAACAAGTTCACCTTCGATGGCGTGGGCGCGGGCTGGCTGCGGCTGAAAATCGCCGGCCAGGCCGGCGACAAGGTGGTCGTGAATTATCGGCCGGCCGATTACGGGGTGAGTACCGAGTGTATTCTCAAGGGCGGCGGCGAGGAGGTGTTCGAGCCGAAGTTCCTGTTTCATACGATTGACCGGGTGGTGTCGGTCGAGGGCTTGCGGCAGCCGCCGACTCGCGACACGCTGACGCGTTGCTCGGCGCAGATTGATTTGCGACGGGCAGGCCGGTTCGAGTGTTCGAGCGAGTTTCTGAACCAGCAGTACGCGGCGCTGCTGCGGACGCAGCGGAACTACAACTACGATTACCCGATGGACCCGACGCGCGAGAAATCCGGGTGGACGCAGGATGTGATGACCATGATCAATGCCTCCGTCTATGATTTCGACGCGGCGGCATTCTATTGGAATTGGTGGCAGGACATGCGCGACAACCAGCGAACGGACGGCTATCTCGGTTCGGTGGTGCCGCTGGTCAATCGCGTGCTCGACGACTGCAACTGCGTCTGGTGGAGCGGCATGATCGTTTACACACCGTGGAAGCTCTACGAATACTACGGCGACAGGCGGTTTCTGGAAGAGAGCTACCCGGCGATGGCGGCCTATGTGAACTGGCTCGCGACCAAGGCCGACAAGGATAAGGTCATCCAATGGGGACTTGGCGATTGGTTGGAAGTTGGGGCTCCGGGCAGCTCGCCGACGCCAAAACGCACCGCTGTCTCCATCACCTCAACCTGCGGCTATTACCTCTACGCCACCATCCTGAGCCGGTCGGCGACGATTCTCGGCAAGAACGCTGATGCCGCGCACTACTCGAAGCTTGCCGGCGAAATCAAGGATGGATTCAACCGGCGATTCCTCAACGCGCAGACAGGGCAGATCGGCAGCAATGCCGACAGTCAGACCGCACAGATCCTGCCGCTCTACCTCGGCATGATTCCGCCGGACATACAGCAGTTGGTCGCCGACCACCTCGTGGCTAACGTCCACGAACGCCACGATCACCTCAGCACCGGCTTCATTGGCACGCTGCACCTGTTGCTGGGATTGCCGGGGCTGGGACAGGAGGAATTGACCCACAAGATCGTCATGCAACAGGATCTTCCTGGCTGGAACACCCTCGTCAAAGACGGCGTGCAAATGGAGACTTGGGCGGGCGGCCAGGTGCAAATGCCCTCCCTTGGAGGTCCAATCGGCGCATACCTGTACCAGATACTCGCCGGCATCCGACCTTGTCCTGAACGCCGCGTGGGGGCACGCGGCCTACAGGGGGCGGGCCTTCCTGACGCACCTGGCTTCAAGAAGATCCTCATCAAGCCGGCGATCGTGGGCGATCTGACGTGGGTCAAATGCAGTTATGACTCCATCCACGGACGGATCGTCAGCAATTGGAAGCGTGAAGGCGATAAACTGGCGATGGATGTCACGATTCCCGCCAACACCACCGCGACCGTGGTTGTTCCAGCGAAGAACGCTGCCGGAGTGACCGAGTCCGGCAAGCCAACCGGCAAGGTTAAAGGCGTGAAGTTCCTGCGGATGGAAGGCGCCACCGCCGTCTATGACGTGGGTTCCGGAACCTACCGGTTCCAATCCGTGCTAGCAGGTAAAACTGTTGCCGACAAACATTAGCGATTGGATCGCCGATATTCCTCCACCTTGAGCCCCAGGGCGATGGCGCCAGGGTCGTCGTGCAGCGCGCCATAATACCAGAGTGTCTGCGACACCTCGCCGTAGTTCACCTTCTTGGGGACACCGCTCTTGGATCGCTCCTTGCCGACGCCCGTTCGGGTGTTCCCTTCGACCTCGATCTCGCCGGTCGGCTTGATCCGGGTTTTCAGCCACGCCATAGCGGGTATGAAAGCCGCCTCCAGTTCCGGGTTCGGGAGGTAGAGCGAGAGATGTGTTCCCATCAGGATTGATACGGCGTTGTAGCTCGAATCCCGTCCGCCGCGCTCGATGAAGACACCGCCCTTGTCCCGGCGTTTCAGGGCGGCTTTGACCAGCAGGCTCGAAGACGCCTCGAGTCTTGGGTCATCGAGCACCAGACCGCACAGCCCGAATGCTTTGGCTGCAATTAAGAGCCGGTTGGCAGTGTGCCCTACCTTGGGGATGATAGTGGGATAGCCTTTCTGGATGAAATCACATGCCTTGCGCAGCTTGGGCTTCACGGCCTCGATGCGATCGTGAAAGTGAGACTCCATGGGGGAAGCCTGGACCACCAGGAAGGCGTGTCCGAGTTCCTGCAGGAAAAAATACATATTTTCCACTCGCACCCCGTGGGCGTTGAACGCCTTGTACCAGGGGCCGCCTCCGCCCTCCAGTCCCCCGTCTTTCGCCTGCTGCGCAAAGGTCGCCTCGATTGACTTCCACGCATCGTCGGCCCGTGCCTGGTCGCCCGTAACGACCGCCGCGGTGAGATACCGGCAACCGCCGCGACCAAAAATCATGGTGCCAGGCCTTGAGGGGATCATCGGTTTGACGATCGGACTCGGAATTTTCAGCAGCAACTCGTATTCCTTGCGGATCGGCTCGCCGGCCTGCGCCGAACCGAACGGCCCTCCGATCAGCCAGGCAACGACGAACGCGTAGCAGGCAAACTCACCAAAGCTCCAAACCTGTCGCTGGGAGCCACACCTTCGCCAAATAGCAGATTGTATCATAAACTCAACGGGGCCATAGCTGATTGATCAGCGCACAAGGAATACCTTTCCAGCTCAGCGAATTCCACACCTCATTTGCGGTATGGGCTCGCTTCGGACTGGCGGTTAAGCTTAGTTTCTCAGGAAATCCTTGAAATGCGATCAAAACTTATTGTCTCACTGCTAATCCTGGCGATGGGCAGATTGCACGCGGCCACGCTAATGCTCTCTGCTCCACTGGACTATCAAGTTAACCAGCGGCAGTCCGCGGAACAGGGCACCCTCAGAATCCGCGGCAATCTCGCCGATGCCGACTCCAAGACCACGATTGTCGAAGCCCGGATTGTGGCGAGCGAAAAAGCGGGCGCCTGGCATAGATTGAGCACCACCTTCACGGGCACATCGTTTACGGCCACGATGGAGGCCCCGGCAGGAGGCTGGCATCGCCTGGAAGTGCGGGCTTTGAGCGGTGATAAAGTCCTCGCAGAAGCTGTGGTCGAACACGTCGGCGTGGGTGAGGTGTTCGTCATCGCCGGACAGTCGAACTCCGCCAATCATGGGGAGGAGAAGCAGTCCACGAAATCCGGCAAAGTCGTCACGTTCGATGGCAGGCGATGGCAGTTGTCCAACGATCCCCAACCCGGCGCGAGCGGGGGTGCGGGCAGTTTCCTGCCGCCGTTTGGAGATGCTATGGCGCAGCGCTTCAATGTGCCGGTGGGCTTCGTCGCCTGCGGAATCGGGGCAACCAGCGTGCGCGAATGGCTGCCGAAAGGAACGAGATTCCCGAATCCGCCCACGCTCACCGGCCGCGTGCAGCAGCTTCCCTCCGGCGAGTGGGCGAGCAAAGGCGAAGCTTTCGCCATGTTCGTGGCGCGGATGAAGCAGATGGGGCCACACGGCTTCCGCGCCGTGCTTTGGCATCAGGGCGAGAGTGATGCGAATCAGCAGGACCCGACGCGCACGTTGGCGGGCAAACTTTACCGCGAGTACTTGGAGCTGGTCATCCGCGAGTCGCGGCGTGAGCTTGGCTGGGACGCGCCCTGGTTCGTGGCGCAGGTGAGCTATCATGTGCCGGGCGATGAAGCCTCGCCCGACATTCGCGCGGCGCAGGCTTCGTTATGGAAGGACGGCGTCGCCCTTGCCGGTCCCGACAGCGACGCCCTCAAGGGTGAACTCCGCGAGAATGGCGGCAAGGGCGTCCACTTCAGCGGCCCCGGCTTGCACGAACACGCCGCGCGCTGGGTGGAGAAGGTCGCACCCTGGCTTGAACAGCAGCAGGCCAGGCAACCAGCCCAGGCCCTCATGAGTGATCCGACAATACCGGAACAACCCAATGCGGAGTGGCGCATGAGGCACGCTGAGCGGGTGGCCGACGTGCGGAGCCACGCCGACGCTTTGCAGGTGCTATTCGTCGGCGATTCCATTACCGGCGGCTGGCGCGACATTGGCAAGGCGATTTGGGAAAAGGAGTTTGTTCCGCTCCACGCGGTCAATATCGGCATCGCCGGCAGTCAGACCCAACACATCCTCTGGCAGTTTGAAAACGGCGCTATTGACGGGATCAACCCGCGGGTGGTCGTGCTGATGATCGGAGTGAACAATGTCGTGGCATCGCCGTCACAGTCGGCGGCGGACATTGCGCGCGGCATCTCGACCATCGTCGCGAGGCTGCGCGAGAAGCTTCCACGCACCAGGGTCTTGCTGCTGGCCACATTCCCCAAAGATCGAGCGCCCACCACGCCAGACCGGCGCAAGATTCAGGAGATCAATACGCTCATCGCCAAATTCGACGACGGAAAGAATGTTCGATTCTGCGATCTGACGCCCAAGTTTCTGAGCAGGGACGGCACGCTGCCGTCCGAAATCTCTCCCGACGGCGTGCACCTCAGCCCCGGCGGCTACGCGGTCTGGGCGGAGGCGATGCGTCCGCAGCTCAGAGCGTTGATCGAGCTGAAGGTTACGCATTAAACTAACAGCGAAGACGCGAAGAACCGTCATCTCTCGCTATCGAACATCCTCCTCGGTGGCTCATTCGCTGTAACTGCTCAGGTGTGGGGCAGACCTCCGGTCCCATGCCGCTAGGATTTGAGGCTCGGTCTCACGCATGCCAAAGCCGTTTTGGCCGACAGCGTCAGTCCGGCGG
>CAIWJG010000389.1 GCA_903912925.1 uncultured Verrucomicrobia subdivision 3 bacterium
CGCCGCTGCTCAAGGCGCATCAGCAACTGGACCGGGCGGTGGACCGCTGTTACCGGCCCGAGCCCTTCCCCAGCGACCGCCACCGCGTCGAATACCTCTTCGCCCTTTACGAGCAGCTCACCGCCCCGCTGGTCGCCGCCGCCAAACCGGCCCGGAAGGGGCTCAAAGGGGCAAAAGCTGAAATGCTGAAACGCTGAAATGCTGAAATTGGAACGGGTGGCGAGTATCCAGGCAAATGCTGAAAGCCAAAAAATGCCCGCCACACTTCCCGTTTCAGCTTTTCCCTGGATTTGGGATAGCGGCGCGTGGTAGCCTCTGACCATGCCACTGTCGTGGAATGAGATTCGCCACCGCGCCATCGCCTTCAGCCGCGAATGGCAGGGCGAGACGCGCGAGGCCGCCGAACGCCAATCCTTCTGGAACGACTTCTTCCATGTCTTCGGCGTCCGCCGCCGCACTGTCGCCACCTTCGAGGAGCCCGTCCGCAAGCTCTCCGGCGATTGGGGCTTCATTGACCTCTTCTGGCCGGGCCGCCTGCTGGCCGAGCACAAGTCCGCTGGGGAAGACCTCGGCAAGGCCCACGCGCAGGGCATGGCTTACATCCGCGGCCTCAAGGACACCAAGCGCGACCGCGAGATTCCCCGCTGGTTGATCGTCTCCGATTTCGCCCACATCGCCCTCCACGACCTGGAACCGGAGCAGGATCCCGAGGCCCCGCTGCTCCAGCGTCTGCCCCCCAGTATCCAGTTCCCGCTGGCTGATCTCCACAAGCACGTCCGCCATTTCGCCTTCATCGCCGGCTACACCCAGCACCGGCTCAACCCCGAAGACCCCGCCAACCTGGAAGCCACCGAGCTCATGTGCCACCTGCACGATGCGCTGGAGGCCGGCGGCTACGCCGGCCACGAACTCAAGCGCTGCCTCGTCCGCATCCTCTTCTGCCTCTTCGCCGAGGACAACGGCATCTTCCCCCAGAAAGCCTTCGAGCTGTTCATCCGCGACCGCACGGCCGAGGACGGCTCCGACCTGGGCCTCCGGCTGGAGCAACTCTTCCGCGTCCTCAACACCGCTGCCCCCAAGCGCCAGCAGAACCTGGACGAGGATCTCCGCGACTTCCCCTACGTCAACGGCGAACTCTTCACCGAGCGCCTCGAATTCGCCGACTTCAACACCGACATGCGCAACGGCCTGCTCGCCTGCTGCGCCTTCCGCTGGGAAACCATCTCCCCCGCTGTCTTCGGGTCGCTCTTCCAGGCGGTCATGGACGGCAAGGAACGCCGGCGCATCGGCGGGCACTATACGGCGGAGAAGAACATCCTCAAAGTCATCCGCTCCCTGTTCCTCGACGACCTCCGCGCCGAGTTTGAGAGCCTCAAAGCCGACCGCTCCACCCGCCGCACCGCCCGTCTCCAGGAGTTCCACACGAAGCTGGCCAAACTCCGCTTCCTCGATCCGGCCTGCGGCTGCGGCAACTTCCTCGTCATCACCTACCGCGAACTGCGCAAGCTGGAGCTCGAAGTCCTGCTGGAGCTTTACGGCCAGCAGCACGAAATGTCCCTCGCCGACGTGACCCAGCTTTCCAAGGTCAACGTGGATCAATTCTACGGCCTTGAGATTGAGGAGTTCCCGGGCCGCATTGCCGAGGTCGCCCTCTGGTTGACCGACCACCAGGCCAACATTGCGCTCTCGCAGGCGTTCGGCCAGTTCTACGACCGCCTGCCGTTGCAAGCCTCGCCGCACATCGTCGTCGCCAACGCCCTTCGCACCGACTGGCGCACCGTCCTCCCGCCCGAGCAATGCTCCTTCGTCCTCGGCAACCCGCCGTTCATCGGGAAGCATTACCAGAGTGCCGATCAACGGGCGGATATGGGCATCGTTTTCCGTGAGTGCAAGAACACCGGGGACATGGACTATGTGGCGGCATGGTTCTACCGGGCCGCCGATTACATTCAAGGAACGCGAATCCGCGTAGGCTTCGTCGCTACCAACTCCATCACCCAGGGCGAGCAAGTGCCGGTCGTCTGGGGACTGCTCTTTGGTCGCCACCGGGTGAAGATTCACTTTGCTCACCGCACGTTTGCATGGGAAAGCGAGGCTCGCGGCAAGGCGCACGTCCACGTTGTCATTATCGGCTTCGCGGTATTCGACGCATCCGTCAAGCACATCTATGACTACGACACTGATACCGAGCATCCGCTCATTAGCGAGGCGGCCAACATCAGCCCTTATCTGACGCCCGGCTCCGATAGTTTTGTCACCAAGCGCAACAAGCCACTCGGGGACGTGCCGGAAATGCGGTGCGGCAACAAGCCCTCCGACGGCGGCAACTTCATTCTCACCGATGCCGAGAAGAAGGAACTCCTTGCCGCCGAGCCCGCAGCCGCGAGGTTCCTTAAGCGCTTTACCGGCTCCGAAGAGTTCATCAATGGCAACATGCGCTGGTGTCTCTGGCTCACGGACGCCAGCCCGGCCGAGCTTCGCGCCTTGCCGGAGGTCATGAAGCGCGTCCAAGCCGTGAAGGCATTCCGCGCGAAAAGCACCGCCGCGCCCACGCGCAAGGCTGCGCAGTCGCCAACGCTGTTCTTCTACATCTCGCAACCGGCAACAAGGTACATCCTCATCCCGGAAGTGTCGTCAGAGCGACGCAACTACATTCCCATCGGCTTCATGCCGCCCAAGGTGATTTCTGCAAACACCAACTTCCTTGTGCCGTCGGACAGCCTCTTCTTGTTCGGTGTCCTCACTTCAGCAATGCACATGGCGTGGATGCGCCAAATCGGCGGTCGGTTGGAATCTCGATACCGCTATTCCGGCAGCATAGTTTACAATAACTACCCCTGGCCG
>CAIWJG010000390.1 GCA_903912925.1 uncultured Verrucomicrobia subdivision 3 bacterium
ACTGCCGTTTTTAGGTTCAACCAACGGAACCCGCTTTTCCCAGGCACCCAATTGCGGATCGTGTTTAAGAATCTACTGCCATGAGGAATTCGTTGCCAGGAACTCCGTTCTCAGTGCGGGACCAAGCCATGCAACCTACGTAATGGAAAAGTTGGGGTATGTCAGGAGGTCTGGCGTCCCGCAAAGCCACCCCGAGATTGCCCCAGGCCGGCGCATAGTCCGGCTTTAAGTGCAACGCCTGGCGGTAGCAGGCAATCGCCTCGTCCTCCTGGCCAATTTCCTGGAGTAATGCCGCCAGATTGAATGCCGCCTCGAAAAAGACGGGCTGCAATTGCAGCGCCCGCACAACGCTCCGCACCAACAAGCTCTCCCTGAAGCCGTCGAAGCCCGCGCTTGAGGCTAAGGCACCTGTTACTGCGGTAGTCGAGAGACATCGGCCGCTGCTGAACAAGCTTGCCGAGCCACAGCGCCCCCGGCTGCGCCAGAGAGCCGCGGCGCTTCTATACGCCCAGGAACCTCGGCCGTCTCAACGTTCACCCCAAAGTCCTGCTGGGTCTGCCGGCTCCTTTTGACCAGCGACCGGAGCTCGCATGACCGCCTCGATGCCCTTACGCTGGCTCGTCTGCTCAAACAACTCGACTCGCTGGCCCCGCGAAAGCTGGAGAACCTCACCAAGGAAGCCAGCCAAGACCAAAAGCGAGATTGTGAAGGCTCAGATAAAGTAAATGCCGCTGGCCCGCCGAAAAAGGTAGAACCGCTGTTTCATAATCTCGTCTATGATACGCAGGACGAGACATAACGCGTTAACGCCTTTTAAATGCCTCTTGGCCGCTATGCGGAAATGGTTCTGACATAGTGCCTTGAAGGCATTTCTTCTGAAAGTTCTTCTAAAACTAGCGCTGTTTTGAACCTGCCTTGGAAGCGTAAGTGCTTTAACGCCAAACTCATACGAGGTTGGCTCCAGAGGCAGGGCTCGAACCTGCAACATTCCGGTTAACAGCCGGACGCTCTACCATTGAGCTACTCTGGATACACGAGAGAGGCGCAATCTACAAACCTGCAAGCCCCGCGTCAAATGGATTTTAGGGCGCCGATGCACGCCAGCGTGCGCAGCCGGCGGTGGGCGTTTGCAAAAGACCAGAGCATGAACAATATGCATGCATATGAGACCCAGGTGGCGAAGCTGCCTTGCGGGCGGGTCATCGGCTGGCGCGCGCCCGAGGCCGGGTATGCCGTTTTCCAGCCAGGCTCTCAGTCCAACTAACCGACGCGACCGTTAGGTCGCTCCAGCTCAGTCCTCATCCCGGACCGCGGTGACAGCCCAGGTGGGGTAAGGGGTTTGGGAGCCCTTGGCCGCGTGCCACAAGATACGGTTGAGGGTGCCTTCGGGGCATTTATCCGCTTCATGGAGCGGCAGGCGCGCCGAAGCGTAGGCCTGCTTGCGCAGCAGAGGGTCGGAGATCTTCTTCGGCGCAGGATTCATCTGGTCCAGGGGAATGTTGTTCGTAAGCGCCGTGAACGGGGTCAAGTCGGGAGTATCGGTGAAGCATGCGCTCATCGGCGTGGCGGTGGCGTCCATCTGGTTCATCGGGGGCAGGCCGAGCATCAGTTCCATCGTGCGCAGCAGGCTGGTCTGGTTGTATTGGGTGCTCACCACCGCGCCCCGCCGCGTGTAAGGGCTGGCGACGTAGCACGTGGTGCGGTAGCCGCTGACGTGGTCCCAGCCAGCTTGCGGATCATCCTCGATGGCGAAGATGCACGTCTCCTTCCAAAACTTGCTGTGGCTGAGGGCCTCCACGATTTGCCCGAAGGCGAGGTCGTTGTCCGCCGTCATGGCCGCCGGGGTGGGGCAACCTTCCTTCGTTCCACTGGTGTGGTCGTTCGGCAAGCTGATGATGCTGAGGTTAGGGAAGTTCCCCGTCTGCTCGAACTGCTTCAGCTCTTTGATAAACTGCGCTGCCCGGAAAACATCGGGAATGTGCAGCCCCCAGCCCGCTGTGTTGGTGGCGAGGTAGGGCCGCAGGGATTCGATCGAGGGCCGGCTGGAAATGTCAATCGCGCCGGTCTGGTTGACGAAGTCCTGGTAGCAATCCTGGGCACCGGGGCCGCGGCTCTTCGCTTTGTCCCGCCAATGCGACTCGGTGATGGCGAACTCGCCGTAGTCGCGCAGTGTCTTCCCATGAGCGATGACGTTGTCCCAGATGAAGCCGGCCGAAGAATAGGCCAGCGCATCCACGGAGCCACTGCCCCCGCCGAAGGGATAGCTGCGGGGAAAACCGGCGAATGCCCTCTCCATGTAATCATTGGCGAACGCGCTGTCCGCCCATTGATGCCCATCGGCGCTGAGAATGCCCGAGCAATAGGTGTTATCGAGCAGGACGAATTCACGCACCAGCTTATGGTGGTTGGGCGTGACCTGCTCGCCGAAGACGCAAAGCGATGCGTCGCCGTTGCCTTGGGGCACATCGCCGAGCACCTGGTCGTAAGTCCGGTTCTCCTGGATGATGTAGATGACGTGCTTGATGACGCTTGGCTCACCGGCGCGCTCGGGCACGGGGCGGGGTGGTTGGTCCGGGCGCGGTGGCAGTTTCGCCTCCTGCAACAGCCCGTAGCGCAAGTTCTGCAATGCCGCCCGAGTCAGGCGTGACAGCTCCTGCCGGGCCGGCACCGGCACCAGCGAAAGGGTTCCGAAGTACTGATGCGAGTTGAATTTGACTGGCTCGCCGGGCTGAAGGCGCTTGGTTGAGCCGATGCCCTTGATATTGGCCACGCAGATCGCCTTGCGGCCGGGATCGTAAGCCACCGCACCGGGGAACCATCCCACGGGGATCAAGCCGCGCAGGGTGGACTTGCCGGGGTTGAAATCGAATACGGCCACGGCGTTCTGACTGCCATTGCAGACGAAGAGCCTGGCGCCGGACTGATCGAAGGCGAGGGCGTTGGGTTGCGCCCCAAACAAATCCGCCGGGTTCTGCCGTGCGCAGATTGTCTCAACTACCTTGTCTGTGCGCGTGTCAATCACGCTGAGCGTGTCGCTCCCCGAGTTGGCGACCACGACCCAGCGCCTGTTGGGCGACGTCGCGATGGCGCAGGCTCCCGCGCCGGTCAGGATTTCGGACTTCGCACTTCGGACATCGGCCTTGTCGTCTGCTTGCGCGAGGTCAATGACCGACACGGACCCTTCGTTGGCAATGTGTCGCACCGGGTCCACGCGCACTAGCGTGCCGTGACCCGCCGGCCCCGTGACGCACTGACCATCGGGTCGCCGGCCGCCCCAGTTGCTCACATAAGCCTTCTGGCCGGCTAGCGCAACGCCGAAAGGAGCGAAGCCGACATCCCAAAGCCGCAGCACTTGACCGCTGGCGGTGTCCAGCTCCGCCAGCCGGTTCGAGAGATTGAGCGCCACGTAGAGGCGCTTGCCGTCCGGCGACACGGCCAGCCCTGCCGGGATTTCGGCTCCACGCCCCGGCAATTTGGCCGGCGGCAGCGGAATGGAGAACAGCCCCACCACTTTCCCGGTGCTCCGGACGCCGAACACTTTCACGTTGCCCTCCACATTGGCCAGGTAGATGCGGGTGCCGTCGGGCGAAAACTCCAGGCCGGTGAAACTGACCTGGCCTTCCTTGTCGGGGTGAAGAATCTCCTCGAGAACGGAATCGGGCGTAACGTCTGTGGCCTTGACCGACGGCAACGCCAGGCGCTGCACGACTTCGCCCGTCCTCGGGTCCAGCACCACCAGGTTGTGCGTCTTGCCGGCGGTCACAAGCACCCGGCCGTTCGGGCTGAGGGCGATGGCCTGCGGCCTCATGCCCGGCAACTCAACCTGCCGGCCAGCGGGCGTCACGACCTGGTTGACCGGCGTGTAGTATGAGTTCGTGCCAACCTGGCCGACCTTCTCTCGGGTCAAGAATAGTGATTCAGGACGGGCCTGCCCCCGGCACGTCGAATTAGGCCCCGCAAGCCAAACCACCACGACCGCGGCGCCAAGAAGGGCGCTCTTAAGCGAATGCATGAATGCACCATGCCAAAACCTCGGGTGTGCGCGCAACCCGGGAGTAGCAAACGTGCCCCCGGCCCCTCACCATAGGCTCGCGCTAGCAGCCTGTCGGACTTAAGCTCATGCAGGCAGCCTGGGAGGCCTACCGAGGCGGACGCTATGACAAGGCCGTGACTATTCGCCTGTTTCGATAAGGCGTTCGTGGCGACTGGAAAGGCCCGATCCAGCAGATCATAGCCGCGTTGAAGGAGTTGGCTCCGGGTGGAGGGCATTTGTCCCGGGTGAGCACGCGATAGGTTGGAATCGCTTAAGCGGGCGGCACTCTATACGCATTGGAAGAGAGCCCCGGCCATTCTGGGTTCATACGGGAATGGCGCTTAGATAAGTCGTAAAACGATCAGCGGCAGTCACTTGCAGATATGCCTCGAGTTTCAGCGCTGGGGCCGCCTTCCCCGGCCCAGCGCCTCATGCCCAGTCTGGAACCGCTCCGCCCCTTTCGGCGCCCCAGACTCGCAACCTGCTATCCCCACGACGCTGGCACACCCCACCCGCCCCGGCATTGCCCCGGACCCTCGCCGTAGCCTCACCGTAGCCTCGCCGTAGGTAACATTGTTATCTACGGTGAGGCAAGGGTGTGACCACGGGGACAGCCTGGACGGTCCTGCTGGCAGCAGCCGCCCCCAGTAGCGAGGGGCCCAAACACGCTAAAGGGTGGACTCCAAACCTCCCAGACCAGCCAAAATGTGAACTGTGGGTACTATCTAATTGACCCTGACTAGAAATAGTAGTTTCCTGTAGTCGGCCATTATCTATGAGTTTACCAAAACCTACGCTGGATGACTTGCGGATCGAGCGAAGCCCTGAGCCAGAGCCGACATCCCAATTCTGGCCGGTGGTCGTTGGCATTTTGGTACTCGCGTTAGTGGTGGCGGTGGTTTGGTGGTTTAAGCGTCCGGCCCCCATCCCGGTGCATACCGTGCTGGTGCGGGAGACAACCGGCGACGGCACGGAGCGCACGGTGTTGAATTCCTCGGGTTACGTCACACCTCGACGGCAGGCTACCGTTTCATCCAAGATCACCGCCAAAGTGGTGGAGGTGCTCGTCGAGGAGGGGATGAAAGTGCAGGAGGGACAGCTCCTCGCGCGCCTGGACGATACGAATATCAAGACCAGCCTGCGCCTGGCGGAGGCGCAATTGATTTCCGCGACTAACGCACTGGCCGAAACCCGGGTGCGCCTCCGGGAGGCTGAACAAGAGATGGACCGCGTGAACGGGCTGATAAAGAACAAGATTGCCACGCAGTCTGACTACGATCATGCCGAGGCGTCGGTGCTGGCCTTTAAGGCCAGGTTGGGGCAACAACAAGCTGATGTGAGCGTGGCCGAAAAGCAGGTGGCCTCCTGGGTGCAACAGGTGGATGACGCGATCATCCGCGCGCCGTTCACCGGCATCGTCACCTCCAAGAATGCGCAGCCGGGCGAGATGATCTCGCCCATCTCCGCCGGAGGCGGCTTCACGCGCACCGGCATCTGCACGATCGTGGATATGGAATCCCTGGAGGTCGAGATTGATGTCAACGAGAGCTATATCAACCGCGTCAGAGCGGGACAGGCGGTGGAAGCGAGTCTCGACGCGTATGCGGAGTGGAAGATTCCCTGCAAGGTGATTGCCATTATCCCGACCGCCGACCGCCAGAAGTCCACCGTGAAGGTTCGTGTCGGGTTCGACCATCTGGATCCGCGCATCCTGCCGGAGATGAGCGTAAAGGTCGCCTTCCGTGAGGCGGGCGGCTCCGGAGCAGTGGTCGGGCCCACGGTCACCGCGCCCAAGACCGCGGTGCAACAGCGGGACGGGCACGACGTAGTGCTGGTGGTGCAGGGCGGACGCGTCCAACGCCGAGGGGTGACGGTGAGCAAGATGCTCCTCGACGAGGTTTTGATCAGTGCGGGCGTGGCAGCCGGGGAACGGGTTGTCGTGGACTCGGCATCCGGTCTGGCCGATAACGCGGCGGTGGTCGAGAAGCATTGAAGCCGTGAAAGCGCATGACTGATTCGACCAACGATGCGTTGGTGAATGTTGACGGGGTGGAGAAGGTCTTTCACCGCGGGTCGGAGGACATCCATGTTCTCAAGGACCTGCACTTGAAGGTGCCGGCGGGCGAGTTCCTGGCGCTGATGGGGCCGTCGGGGTCGGGCAAAAGCACACTGCTGAACCTGATTGGCGGGCTGGACCGACCGACCCGTGGCACGCTGAGCATCGCGGGCGAATGCGTTAACCAATTGTCTGATCGCAAGCTGGCCGCTTGGCGCGCGCGGCACATCGGCTTCGTCTTCCAGCTTTACAACCTGCTCCCGGTGCTTACGGCTGAGCGTAATGTCGAACTGCCGTTGCTGCTGACGAACCTAACCAAGGCCCAGCGCAAAAGGCATGTCGCGACCGCGCTGGCGATCGTTGGCCTCACGCAACGCGCGAAACATTATCCGCGCCAGTTGTCCGGCGGCGAGCAGCAGCGCGTGGGCATTGCGCGCGGGATCGTCACCGACCCGACCTTGCTGCTCTGCGACGAACCGACGGGCGACCTCGACCGCAAGGCGGGCGACGAGATCCTGGACTTGCTGCAAGGGTTGAATCGCGAGCATGGCAAGACCATTATTATGGTCACGCATGACCCGCATGCCTCAGCGCGCGCGTCCCGGACGGTGCATCTCAACAAGGGCCAGCTCAGCAACCAGCCCGTAACGTGACCGCGCACGAAAGAAAGGCTAAAGGCTGAATGCTGAATGCTAAAATGAGCTCAGCAACCAGCCGGTAATGTGACCATACGCAAAGCCCCTTAGTGAAGCCCTCCGATCCTTCAGGCCCGGTTCTGCCTGCCCAGGCCCAAACGCTCCCCCTCCCTCCCGCGGCGCCGCCTGCTACTCGCTTGCTGCTCATCCGCCACGCGGAAGTCGAGGCGAACTACCAAGGCGTCTTCGGCGGCCGGATTGACATGGATTTGTCTCCGAGAGGCCATGATCAGGCGGCCACTCTCGCCAAGTATCTTTACGAGAAGCCGCTAAGTGCGATTTACGCCAGTCCGATGAAGCGCGTCCAGCAGACGCTGGCCCCATTCCTGCGCAACGGCGCGCCAAAGCCGGTGATTCTACCGGATTTGCGTGAGGTGGATTTCGGGGACTGGACGGGGCTGAGCTGGGACCAGGTGCAGGAGAAGTTCGGAGTCAGCGCTTTTTCCTGGCTGGAGCTCCTGGAATGTGATGGGATTGCCAATGCGGAATGTGGCGTGAGGTTTCGCGAACGAGTCGAGCCTTGCCTGAAGCGTATCCTGGCCGACCAGAGCGGCGAGCAGGTAGCCGTCTTTTGTCACGGTGGCGTTATCCGCATGGTGCTCAGTATCCTGCTGTGCTGGCCACTCTCGTCGATGGCGAGGTTCGAAATCGACTATGCCAGCCTTACTCAGATTGTCTGGCGACCAGATAAACCCAGCTTGCAGTTGCTGAACTTTGCCCCCTGGCGAGACCTGGCCTCGTAGCCTCTGGCCCAGCCGCGAATTCATCGGGTGGGGCCCCTCGACTGCGGTCACATACAAAACAATGAAAGGCATTAAGCTTTGGAGAATATCGGTGAGGACGGCTCCCGAGGCAGAAGACGCAATTTCAGAACTGCTCGGGACCGTTTTCTGTCAACCGGCCTGCTCTTACACGGACGCTGAGACCCGACAAGTAACCGTATCAGTCTATCTCCCGCAAAGGCCGCCTCGGGCGGTCGCCGCAAGCAGGGAACTCGCGTTGGGTCTGGAACGGATCGCCCGCGACGGCTTGGACATCGGCGCCGGTCGCGTCTCGATGAAGCAAATCCGCCGGGAAGATTGGGCAGAGTCATGGAAACGGCATTTCAAGCCGTTGCTGATCGGTTCCGCGCTCCTGATCAAGCCGAGCTGGAGCCGGCGCCGCCCGCTCAAAGGACAAGCAATGGTCGTGCTCGATCCCGGACTGAGCTTCGGGACCGGCCGCCATCCGACCACGGCCTTTTGCCTGCGCCAATTGACGGCGTTGCGCCGACGGGGCGAAGCACCGTCTTGCCTGGACATAGGTAGCGGGTCCGGCATCCTCGCCATCGCTGCCGCCAAGCTTGGCTACCGCCCGGTGGTCGCCTTGGACTGCGATCCCGATTCGATCCGGATTGCCCGCGATAACGCGCGTCGGAATGGCGTGTTCGCGGGAATTCGCATTCTCTGCCAGGATTTGACCAAGCTGCCACGCCGAAGCGTGCGGAAGTATTCGGTGGTTTGCGCCAACCTGATCTCGACCCTGCTGATTGCCGAACGGGAACGGATTCTAGCATATTTGCACCCGGATGGCACTTTGGTCGCCGCCGGCATCCTGAAGGCGGAATTTGAGCAGGTGCGGGAGGCATTCGAAAGTGCCGGTTTGAGGTTAACGACCAGCCGCTCGCAGAACGAATGGCGCTCCGGGGCTTTCGTCTGGCGGTAACACGGGGACGTGACCCTCACCCCCAGCCCCTCTCCCAGAGGTAGAGGGGAGCCCCCTGCCCCGACCTTATCGCACGTCGCCCAGATCCTCACCCCCAGCCCTCTCCCAGAGGTAGAGGGGAGGGAAGGGTTTTCCGCCCTGGTTCACAACAACTGGGGATTATTTTGAATACTTTTCCCCAGAAATGGTCGTATCTTTGAATCGCTGGAAGAATCGCTGGAAGTGGCAGATGCCGATGTTGTTGGGCAGAGGGCCTAACCAAGGCAAGCCCGATAGCGATCTTCACGCGTGGCTAAACTTGAACAAAGAAATACATCAAGCTATGACCAAATCGTTGGAAGTTATCAGCGAAGCTATTCGTCATCCCAAACACCCCTTCCGCAAGGTGGATAACCAGCCGAACAAACCCCTGAAACATCGCTACGAACGCAGGAAGATCAGATCCTACCTGCATCTCGGGGAATGGATGGCAGGCGAAGCAACCTGAGCCCTCGAACGCCGCGTGAGGGCACGCAGCCTACAGCTTAAACCGAAAAAGCCACGCGCGAGCGTGGCTTTTTCTTTCACTTCATCAACAACATCTGGCGTGCGCGCTTGATGGCGCAATTGAGCCGCCGCTGATAATGCGCCGGCAAGCCAGTGTATTTGCGAGGCAGGATGCGGCCCTGGTCGGTCACAAACTGCTTCAACAGGGTGACATTCTTGAAATCAAGAGCGTCAGCCGTGAAATCAATCTTAGGCTTCGGGCGCGGCGTGCGCGTTTCACCGTACGAGGAACGTTCACGGGAGCCGCTTCTTCCCGGTTTGTCTGGGCGAGTTTTGCGAGGCATACGTAGAGTCTAGTGGCTATTTAATTTCGCGGTGCACCGTGTGGCGGCGCAAAGCTGGATTGTATTTCTTGAGCTCCAGCTTCTCCGTCTTGAGTTTCTTATTCCGAGTGGTCGTGTAACGCGAGGGGGACTTGCCCTCCTTGCGCGCTTCGGTGCATTCAATGGTAATGATTTCGCGGGCCATGGCTATTCTTTTTCTTTTGGTTTCTCTTCCGCTTCTTCGTCTTCAGGTTCGACTTCGGCGATTCCGACGGCATCCACGCTGCCCAAGGTGCCGAGGCGGCGCTGCCGGAGAGCGCCCTCGCGCTCCAACTGGGCCTGGGATTCCACCGTAAACCGTGCCCAGGGAATGGCTTCCAGGCGCGGCTCGGGAATGGGCTTGCCGGTTAGCTCGCAAATACCGTAGGTATTCTTTTCAATCCGTTTGAGCGCCTCCTCAATTTCGTACACGGCGTCCTGGTCAGAGGAAAGCAGGCTCAAGGCAAAATCCCGATCGAAATTGTCTGTGCCGGAGTCGGCCATGTGGAGGCTGTAACCCGCCATTTCCTGGGCCGATTCCTTGGCCAAGCCATCCATCTGCCGGGTCAACTGCTCGCGTAATTCCAGCAGCCGCTTGTAGTATTCCTCCCATTGCGGCTTTACCCTCACTTCGCCATTCTGCTTTACCCTTGAGCTCGACTGCCCAAGAATGGCGGCGGCGGTCGCCAACCCATGCGGTCGGCTGTGGACCTTCGCCTTACTGATGATCTTCTTCTTCGTAATCACAATGCAAACGGCTCGATTCTGTCAAACTGCTACTATTCACTGCCTCATCGGGGAGTTCTTTGGTCCCTTTGAGGGCGTGCGAATGTAGCAAAGCAAAGAAAAAGTGCCACAACTATTTTGAAATACTTTCGGGATGCGTGAACCTGGCGAGTCGAAGCCGTAGCGTCGGGGACCTGCCCATGCCCGGGCCACGACCCCAACCTTGAGCGCCCTTGCGCCCTTCATAAACCACTTGTCAGCTCCCACCGTCGATTCTACAGTGCCAATATCAGCGCACACACACCGCAAGACATGATTGAACTCATCCAATTTGCCTGGAGCCCCTTCTGCCTCGTCCAGCACCACATCCTGGAGTTCTCGGGTGCCCGATTTACGACTACCGACATTCCCAGCGGTGACCGCTCCTTGGTCTGGCGGTTGACCCGAAAGCGCTACTACGGCGTGCCGATCATCCGGGATGGCAAGTCCGTTATTTTCGAGGTCGGCGAGGATACCCAGGTTATCGCGAAGTACCTCGACACCAAGCTCCAGCTCGGGCTGTTCCCTTGGGGGCTGGAAGGCGTGCAGTCCATTCTCTGGCAATACATCGAGAATCAGATCGAAGGCATCGGCTTCAAGCTCAACGACATTTACTGGCAGGAGGTGGTCCCGCCCTCCGACCAGTTGGCGTTTCTGCGCTACAAGGAACGTAAGTTCGGGCGCGGGTGCCTCGACCAATGGCGGGCGCAGCAAAAGGATTTGCTGTCCCAGATGGAGCAGCGGCTGGTTCCGTTTGAAGAAATGCTGCTGGACAAGCCCTTCCTGCTGGACCAGCGGCCACGGTTTGTGGACTTCGATCTCTACGGCATCCTCGCCAACTTCCTTTATTCGGGGCACTATCGGCTGCCCGCCGCGCATACTCGCCTGAGGAAATGGCACCGCCGGATGACTCGCATTCAAGTCAAATCACTCCATCGTGAAGAAGAATTACATTCTTGATACCAATGTTCTGCTCCATGACCCCAATTCCCTGCTCAAGTTCGAGGATAACAACGTCCTCTTACCCATTGAGGTCATTGAGGAAATCGACCGCTTTAAGCGCGAGTCCACCGAACTGGGCCAGAACGCCAGGTCTGTCTCCCGATTGTTGGACGGCTTTCGTGGCTCGGGCCGCCTGAGCGAAGGCGTTGCGCTTCCTAACGGAGGGCACCTCCGGATCATATTTCAAAGGGCTGCTGCCGCCAGGAATGGCCAAGTTGTTTTCAATACGAACTCGGTGGATGACCGCATCCTGTCTCTGGCCCTGCGCATCAAGAAGTCCCAACCCAAGAGCCAAACCATCCTGGTAAGCAAAGACATCAACCTGCGCATCAAGGCCGACGCGCTCGGGTTGCTGGCGGAGGATTACGAGAACGACCGAATCCTGCTCAAAGATCTCTATACCGGGATGATCGAGATGACCGTCTCCACGGCTAAGATGGCCTCCTTCCGCGCCAGCGGTGAACTCGAATTGAACGGAGGCCAACAGTATTTCCCGAACGAATTCTGCACCCTCATCGAAGACGCTAATCCGAAGCGAACCGCCCTGACCAAAGTGGACCTCACCGGCACGAAGCTGGTCCCCGTCATCGACGCTCGCGAAGGCGTCTGGGGCATCAAGCCGCGCAACCGCGAACAACATTTTGCCTTTGACGCTTTGCTCGACGACCGGGTCAAGCTCGTCACTCTGATGGGCAAAGCCGGCACGGGCAAAACTCTCCTGGCCCTGGCCGCCGGACTCAAGCGCACGGTTCTCGACCGCGAGTTCCGTCGGCTCGTCGTAGCCCGCCCCACCATCTCCATGGGCAAGGAACTCGGTTTCCTGCCCGGGTCCCTCGAAGAGAAGCTCGCCCCGTGGATGCAGCCTATTCACGATGCCCTCGAAATGCTGGGGGACTTGAATATGGGCCATGAGCACCGTCGCAGCGGGGATCTCCTGCGCTCCGGCCACATCGTCGTCGAGGCCTTGAGCTATATTCGCGGGCGCAGTATCGCCAATCAGTTCATGATTATCGACGAGGCGCAGAATCTGACCCCCCTGGAGACCAAGACCATCATCACCCGCGTCGGTCACGGCACCAAGATTATCTTCACGGGAGACCCGTACCAGATTGATAACCCCTACGTGGACTCGTCCTCGAATGGTTTCAATTATGTCGTCAGCCGCTTCCGGGCGGAGCCGATCGCCGCGCACATTGAGTTGCAGAAGGGCGAGCGATCCGAGTTGGCCGAGTTGGCCGCGAACATTCTGTGACCGTCCCCGTGTTATCCCTCCCCTCTACCTCTGGGAGAGGGGCTGGGGGTGAGGGTCACGTCCCCGTGTTAGGGAGAGGGGCTGGGGGTGAGGGTCACGTCCCCGTGTTAGGCACGGAGAGGGCATGCTGGTCGCCTGGGGTCACCTCCAATCGAAGCTTGGCATTGCCATTACATTTTCCTACCGTAAACCCGTGATCGGCTTCCTAAGATTTGTGGGTATTCTGAACGCTGCGTCGTGGTTTGGCGCCGCGATCTTTTTCACCTTCGGCACGGGGCTGGTTCCGTTTTCTCAGAATATGAAGAGCCTGCTCGGCCAGGCCAACTATCCCTACTTCTCGGGGGCCATCGCCCAGCTCTTTATTGCCCGCTACTTTTACTTCCAGATCGGGTGCGCGATGGTGGCCGTGCTGCATCTGCTGGCGGAATGGCTTTACCTCGGCAAGTACCCGCAGAAATTGCAGGTAGGGCTGCTGATCGGGCTCGCCGCGGCTCTCCTGATCGGCGGCGGCTGGCTCCAGCCGAAGATGAAAGTGCTGCACGCCACCAAGTACGGGCTCAAGAACCGCCCCGAAATCCGCGCCGCCGCCGACCACTCCTTTAGGGCTTGGCATGGTGTGTCGCAGGTGATAAACCTCCTCATGGTTGGCGGGCTAACCGTCTATTTGTGGCGGGCCACCAATCCTTCAGACCCGACCCGGTTCGTAAGTGCGACGAAGTTCGCGATGCGCTGAGGTTGGGGGGTTGACAATCTGGTATTGTCGTTGACCTTGTTTTGAGTGTTAGTTTAACAGCTTGGGTTGCCTCACCAGGCGCCCCGATTGGGAAAGTCTATGATCTCGAATGAACGTCCATCGCCTTATGGCAACCGGCCTTACAGCGACCGCCCGCACGGCGACCGGCCTTCCGGTCCTTTTAAGCCGCCGGTGAATGAGGAGACCCTGAGGTCGGTCAAAATCCAGATCGAACGTAAGACCTTTATCCTCGCCTTGAAAGAAAATCCGCGCGGCCGGTTCCTGCGCATCACCGAGGATGTCGGTGGCCGCCACGATACGATTATCATCCCCGCCCCGGGGCTGGAGGAGTTCCAAAAAGTATTGGACGAGATGGCGAAGGTTTCGGCCGAAACGCCCCCCAAGGCTGAGTAGCGTAGCGGTCCCGTCGCGGCGTCTGCCTGCCTGCTTGGCTGAGCGTTACGCTTTAGCCGGGGCGCGCTTTCGTTGCTTAACCCGCGGCGCATCACCCCACAGCGTCTCCAGGTCATAGCGTTCCCGCACGTCCCGGCGCATCACGTGGACGATGACATCAAAGAAGTCGAGCACCACCCACGCCGTCTGCGCGGTGCCGTCAATCGCCCGGGGCCGCGTGTCGTGGTCCTCGCGCAGCCCGTCCGTAATCTCATCCACAATCGCCCGCAGGTGCGGTTCGCTCGTGCCCGAGGTAATCACGAAGTAGTCCGTGACCGACGATAGCTCACGCACGTCAAGGATAACGATGTCTTCCGCCTTTTTATCGTCTGCCAGTTCGCGGCAGGCCAAAGCCAGTTTTCTTGCATCCATCTGCGGTTATAATGCCCCAGGCTGGCTCAAAGATAAAGCCGATAATTGCGGATAGCCTCGGCCACCAGACCCGGCATAAGGTGATCAACCGGACGGCCGTCTTTCACCCGCGCCCGAATCTGGGATGAGGAAATGCCCAGCGGAAACCCCGCCAGCCAGCGCCCGCGAAACGGCGCGGGGACCGGTGCCTCTAACTGCCCGGGCCGGGGTATCACCACGAACTCAACCAGCCGTGCCAATTCTTCCGCCGCGCGCCATTTAGGCAGTTGCGCCAGGTGATCCGCGCCGATCAGGTAAAAGAGTTGCGCTTGTGGAAAGCGGACGGCGTAATCGCGAAGGGTGTCGATGGTGTAGGAGACGCCGCCGCGTCGGATCTCCTGCTCATCAATTTCGCACCACGTCTTGCCCGCCAAGGCCAGTCGCAGCAGGCGCAACCGTTCAGGCGCTGGCGTCGGCGCGCTCTCCGGCTTGAACGGCGAGTGCGCCGCCGGAATGAAGAACAGCCGCGCCAGGTCCAGTTCCTCCTGCGCCGCCTGCGCTACGAGCAAGTGGCCCAGGTGGACCGGATCAAATGAGCCGCCAAATAGACCGATGCGCTCCATACCTGTATTAAGCTTTCCGACTCAACAGCACCGCTTAATACCCTTAAACCGTTTCTCCGCGACCTCAAGGTAAACCTGCACGGATATTTTGCGAGGTTGGATTCCTTGCTGGTCTGCCAGACCGCTGGCTCCGTCATGCCGGCATTCACAGAGGCTCGCCGCTTGGCCTGCTCGTTCGAGCTCGGCCTCACCCGATAGCTCCTTCGTGAGCGCCACCACCAGCGCCGCCACCCCAGCGGCGCCGAGCGGCCTGGATTCGCTGACCGCGTAATCCGGTAGCCAGACCGCCTCGGTCTCGCATAACACCGCTGGTTTGCGTCGTCCCAACAGCAGCAGCCACTCGCGCACGCTAAGCACGACAATGGCGGCGACCAGCACCATGAACAAGCCGGTGACCGCCGTATCCACGGTGTTATTGAACCGCTTGACGCGGTTGAGGTGCAGGTCCTTGCTGGCTTTGGCGATAGCGGCCTCGTCACCGCCGGCCCGGGCGGCCGTCAGCGCAGCTTGCAGCTTCGGAACTTGTTGCTGTAACACCCGGTTGGCGGCCAGGAACCCGATGCCCGGTTTGGAGTGTCCAATCTTCTGCGCCCCCGCCGTGAAGGTCACGCTGAGCAGCCACACGAGTGGGAGCAGGGTGATCAGGGCAATCGCTGGGGAACGGGGGGGCTTCGCCCCGCCATCTCCACCTTGCAGACTGAGCTTCAAAATAACGGTCGTGGCCAGGCACAGAGCGATGCCGGCGAGCATCTGATTGGAGATGCCGAAGATCGGCCACAGCGCCTTAACCCCGCCTTCCGGATCGCGCACGCCCATGATCAGAAAGAAGCCCCAGCCCAGCACCATGCCGCAACTGGCCAGCAGGTTCGCGCCGAAGTGGCCGGTCTGGCGCAGCGGTTGCCAGAGATGGCCAAGGGCGTCCTGCAAGAGGTAGCGGCCGACGCGCGTGCCGGCGTCAATCGTAGTCAGGATGAACAACGCCTCAAACATGATGGCAAAGTGGTACCACAGATCGAGCCAGCGGCCCTGGGTCACCCGCGCGAAGATGCCGGCCATGCCCACCGCCAGCGTTACCGCGCCGCCGGTCTTGCCGACGAGGCTTGGCTCGCCCACTTCCGCCGCCAGGCGGGTCATTTGATCGGCCGTCACCGAGAAACCTTCGCCGTTGACCCTCGCCACTGTGGCCACCACCTTTTCCGCCACCGGCAGGTTGCCCACATCCACGTTCATGCTGAGGTACACGCCCGGCTGCAGCGTGCAGGCAGCGATCATCGCCATGATGGCCACCAGCGATTCCAGGCACATGGCGCCGTAGCCAACCGGTCGCGCGTAGCTTTCGCGGGTGATGATCTTCGGCGTAATGCCGCTGGCCACAAGGGTGTGAAAGCCGGAGATCGCGCCGCAGGCAATCGTAATAAAGCAGAACGGAAACACTCCGCCGGGCACCACCGGCCCTGAGCCATCTATGAACCTGGTGACCGCCGGCATCCTGAGGTCCGGCAAGACCACCAGCACCCCGAACGCCAGCGCGAAGATCGTGCCGAGCTTCATGAACGTGCTCAGGTAATCGCGCGGCGCCAGCAGCAGCCAGACCGGCAGCACACTGGCCGCCAGGCCGTAAAAGATGACGCACCAGGCAATGGACTCCTTGCCCACGCTGAAGAGCCGGGCCAGCTCCGGCTGGTGATACACGTATTGCCCGCCCCAGACCGCCAGCAACAGCATTACGACGCCGATGATGGTGACTTCCCGGATTCGCCCCACCCGCCAGAACCGCAGGTAGCCGCCCATGAACATCGCGATCGGTATCGTCGCTCCGACGGTGAACACGCCCCACGGGCTCTCCCCCAACGCATTGACGACCACCAGGGCGAGCACGGCCAGCAGGATGATCAGGATCGCCACCACCGCCACCACCGCCAGCGCCCCGGCGGTCGTGCCCAATTCCTCTTTGATCATCTGGGCCAGCGACTTGCCGTCGCGCCGGATGGAGCAGAACAGGATGACGAAATCCTGCACCGCCCCGCCCAGGACCACCCCGATCAGAATCCACAGCGTGCCCGGCAGATACCCGAATTGCGCCGCCAGCACCGGACCAACCAGTGGTCCCGGTCCCGAGATGGCCGCGAAATGATGGCCGAAGACGATCCACTTGTTGGTCTTTACGAAGTCCTTGCCGTCGTCATGCACCTCGCAAGGTGTCGCCCGCCGGTCATTGACCATGAGGACTCGCACCGCCAGCCACTTGGAGTAAAACCGGTAGCCGATGGTGTAAGTACACAGCGCGGCAATGAGAATATAGACCGAGTTCAGCGCCTCCCCACGATGAAACGCGAGCGTCGCGTAGGCCCACGCCCCCGCAATCGCCACCAGGATCCACAAAATGTTGGCCATCGCTTTCTTCATTATGTCCAACAGTCTAAGTAACCGCTTTTCAAGGCATCGGAAAGAGAAGAATGGTGTGGAAGGCGAAGCCGGGCGCTTCCCGACACCACCACCAAGGCGGGCGGCCATGCCAAGCGGAACGCCGGATTTATCCGGCAGGCCGGCGAACCGCACAAGGGCTGCCGGATGAATCCGGCGTTCCGGTGGGGGTGTCAGGAAGCGCCTCCCGACACCACCACTAAGGCGGGCGGCCATGCCAAGCGGAACGCCGGATTCATCCGGCAGGTCGGCGAACCGCGCTAGGGCTGCCGGATAAATCCGGCGTTCCGGTGGGGGGTGTCAGGAAGCGCTTCCCGATACCACCACCAAGTCGGGCGGCCATGCCAAGCGGAACGCCGGATTTATCCGGCAGGTCGGCGAACCGCGCTAGGGCT
>CAIWJG010000391.1 GCA_903912925.1 uncultured Verrucomicrobia subdivision 3 bacterium
ACCGCCGAGCGAGTTGCCCAGGCTTTGTAGGCGCATGAGGGTCGCATGAGGGTCGCATGAGGGTCGCATGAGGGTCGCATGAGGGTCGCATGGGGGACGCATTGGGGTAGCCTTGGGGTGGCTACCGCCTGGCTACCAACACGCTTTGAGGTGGCTTTGATGTCGCATTAGGTGGCTTTGGGGTGGCTTGGCGGGCCGCCCATTCGGACCCATTTGTCCCATTTGTCCCATTTAGCGCCCCGCCCCCCCTCCCCCCCTACATAAAACACCTGAGTCCATACTACAGCATCAACCCAATGGCGCCTGCCTGCCCGGCGGGACTATACTGGAGAGCTTGGTCATCCGTCCGGCACGCGTGCCGACAAATGCGGCGCGGCTTAAACGGTGTGGATCGCAGTGGGCTGGAATTTTAGAGAATGCAGAAAACATCATAGATGAAAGGACAGTTCTATGGCGAAATCGATGATACGAACAACGACCGGCAGGCAGCAGACTTTCTCCCTGGATGCCCCGGAAGCAAGCCAGGTGCAGTTGGTGGGAGAATTCACCCGCTGGACCGAGAGTCCCATCAATATGGAAAAGGACCTCGAGGGCATCTGGCGGGCGACGGTCACACTCGAGCAAGGCCGCTATAGCTACCGGTTCATCGTCGATGGTCAGTGGTGCGATGACCCGGAATGCCCGATGCGGGAATCGAATCCCTACGGCACCGAGAACGCCGTGCGCCAGGTTACTTGAAAGGCGGGATGCTGACCCTCCTCCCGCGCCAGCGGTGAGCGGCCAGCCCTGCCCGCTCGATGAAATCATTATGGAAAACAACCACAGCTCGGAACTTCCCCGTTCCGACGTCCTGTATGACTACAACTACATCCACTACATGCCAGACACCCACCTCAACGTTCGCGCCGGCGCCGCCGCCTGAACGCTCCTGCCAATTCCCTGCCCCGGCCAAGCCGGCGACCGGCCCGCCGACGGTCCATTCATCACTCCGGATTCTCCTCGTCGAGGACGAGCGCGTCATTCGCCAGTGCAGCAGCCTCGTGCTGACCGGCGCCGGCTACCACGTAGATGCGGTCGCGGAGGGGGAAGCCGGTTGGGAGGCGCTGCAAGCGCGCAGCTACGATCTGCTGATCACCGACAACCAGATGCCCGGCCTCTCGGGCACCGACTTGGTCCTGAGGCTGCGATCCGCGCGGATGGCGTTGCCGGTCATTTTCGCCTCGGGCAACATCGTCCCGGAGCAGGTGGCCGCGAGTTCTCGGCTGCAACCGGTCAGCGCCCTGCCCAAGCCCTTCACCTCCGGCGAGTTGTTGGCCAGGGTGGCCGAAATGTTGCAACCCGTTGGCCAGGTTCCGGACGGCCCCGGCGTTTCCTTGCGGGTGACCCAGGAATCCTGCCTCCACTGGGGACTCAACGAATGAACCCACCCGCCCGCCGCCTCAGTATCTGGTTCCTCGATCCGCAGCCAAGCCGGCCTGTGCGCATTAACCACACGCTGGCGGGCCGTTCCAGACCCGCCAAAGCAGTTATCAAACTACCGCCCCAGCGTGCCCAACCGGGCCCGAGCAATGCGCGAGCGAACAACACAGCATGAAAACCCCAAAGAACATGACGCCCGGCGCAGATGGAACAGCCGTAGAAAACGCCGAACGACGCGCCGCGTATCTGCTGCTCCCGATCTTCACGGTCCTGGCATTGGGAATCCTCGCCGGGGGCATCTTCTCCTACCAGAATTACGAGCGGCACTTCCGCACCGGGATCGAGCAACAGCTTGTCGCCATCGCGGAGTTGAAAGTGGCCCAAATCGTCGAATGGCGCCGTCAGCCGCTGATGGACGCAAACTATCTCCGGCGCACCCCCGATGTCACCCGGCGCGCCCTGGATGTCCTGGCCCAACCCGCGGCGCTGACTCCCCGGCAGATATTCACTTCCTGGCTGGAGCCCCTGCTGGCCGGCGAGTCGTATGAGCGGGTGATCCTGTTGGATGAGGGATTGAAGGTGGGCCTGGTTTACCCGGAGGGCGCCTCCGGGGTGCTGGGTGAGCCGGCCCGCCGCGCCGCCCAACAGGCCTTGATCTCCCAGCAAGTCGTCCTGGCCGACCTGGATCAGGAGACGGATGGCGGCCCCGTCTATCTGAGCCTGATGGTGCCGTTGGTCGTCCGCCGGGAAAGCACCGGGGAAAACGTCCCGGCAGCGGGCAAAGGCTCGTCCCCGGCCGACCGGAGCGCGGGCTTGTTGGTCCTGCAGATCAACGCCCAAAAGCAGCTCTACCCTTTGATCCAGTTCTGGCCGATGCAGAGCCGGACCGCCGAGACCCTGCTCGTCCGCCGGGACGGCAACGACGCCCTCTACCTGAACGCACTCAGGTTTCAGACCAACACCGCCTTTAAACGTCGCATTCCCCTGACGAGCACAAACGTGCCTGCGGTGAAAGCCGTGCTGGGGCAGGCAGGCATTGTGGAGGGCATCGACTATCGCGGCGTGGCGGTGGTGGCGGCCCTGCACGCCATTCCGGACTCGCCCTGGTCGATGGTCGCGCGCATGGACACTGAGGAAGTGTATGCCCCGATCAGGGATCGACTGTGGCTGACCGTGCTGCTCATGGTCGCGCTGTTCCTGGGCGCGGGTGCCAGCGTGGGCCTGCTCTGGCGCCAACAGCGTGTCCGATTCTACCAAGAACGCGTGGAGACGGCGGACGCGCTGCGCACTTCCGAACTCCGTTATCGCCGCCTCTTCGAGGCCGCCAGGGATGGCATCCTGATCCTCGACGCCGAGACCGGGATGGTCGTGGACGTGAATCCGTTCATGGTCGAGTTGTTGGGGGTCACGCGTGAAGTGTTCCTGGGCAAGAAAGTCTGGGAACTGGGATTCTTCAAGGACGTCGTCGCCAACGAGGCCAACTTCACCGAGTTGCAGAGGAAGGGCTACGTCCGTTACGAAGACATGGCGCTGGAAGGCCACGACGGAGGCCGGCACGAGGTGGAGTTCATCAGCAATGTCTATCTGGCGAACCAGGTGAAGGTGATCCAGTGCAACATCCGCGACATCTCCGAGCGCAAGCGGGCGGAGGAGAGCTTGCGCCGGCAGGCCGAGCGTTTGGAGAGCATGCACCGCACCGACCGGGCGATTCTGCAGGCCATCGAGTCACCCGAAGCGATCGCTCAGTCGGTCCTTACGCATCTCCCCGGCCTGGTGCATTGCTCGCGCGCCAGCGTCGTCATCTTTGATCTGGAAGAGAGGCAGGCACGGCTGTTCGCGTCCGATGTCAGCAGGGAAAAGGCCACGCCCACGAGAAAGGACCTGCCAATAGAAGCCTTTGGGGACTTGGAAATCCTCCGGCAAGGCAGGGCGGAAATCATTGAGGAATCATCCGGGGTGACGTCGCCGTCGGTCGCGGCCCAGATCCTGCGGGCAGACGGAATGCGGTCCTCCATAATTGAGCCCCTTATTACGAAACAGGGATTGATCGGGGCGTTGCAAATTGCCTGGGAAGCGGCCAGGGCTATTACCCCGGAAGATCGGGAGATTGGGAACGAGATGGCAAATCAGATTGCTGTTGCGATGGAACAGTCCCGCCTGAACCTGAAGAACATACGCCATGCCGGCGAACTGGAGGAACGCGTCCGAGATCGCACCTCCCAGCTCGAAGCCGCGAACAAGGAACTGGAGTCTTTCTCCTACTCCGTCTCGCACGATTTGCGCGCGCCGCTGCGGCACATCAGCGGGTTTGCCGGCCTGCTGCGAAGCTCCGCCGGCCTCAGCCTGCCGGACAGGAGCCGGCATTACCTGGATGAGATCACCGGGGCAGCCGCGCAAATGGGGCGCCTGATCGATAATTTGCTGCAATTCTCGCGCATGGGCCGGACCGAAATGCGCCAGGAGCGGATCGAGCTCTCCGGGCTGGTCGAAGCCTGCCTGCAAGAGCTCCGGCCCGAAATCAACGGCCGGAATATCCTCTGGCAAAAGCATCCGCTGCCCGCGGTGCATGCCGATCCGCCCTTGCTGCGGCAGGTGCTGATTAACCTGTTTTCCAACGCAATCAAGTACACCCGCCCGCGGGACCCGGCACAGATCGAGATCGGCTGCGCGAGCGAGCCCGGCCAGGAAACCGTGATCTTCGTCCGCGACAACGGGGTCGGCTTCGACATGGAGTATAGCAACAAGCTCTTCGGGGTCTTTCAGCGGCTGCACGCGGATGATGAGTTCGAGGGCACGGGCGTCGGCCTGGCCAATGTGCGGCGCATCATCACCCGCCACGGCGGCCGCACCTGGGCCGAAGGCAAGGTGAATGAAGGCGCGACGTTCTATTTCTCGTTACCAATATGAGTACAATCAAACGCATCCTACTAGCAGAAGACAACACCCGTGACGCCGAGCTGACGCTGGCGGCGCTGGAGCAATTCCATCTGGCCAATGTCGTGGACGTGGCGCGGGACGGGGTGGAAGCGCTGGACTATCTGTATTGCCGCGGCAAGTTCGCCGCCCGCCCACCCGGCCTGCCGGCGGTGGTGTTGCTGGACATCAAGATGCCCCGGCTCAATGGCCTGGAGGTGCTACGCCAGATCAAAGCCGACCCGCAGTTCAAGGCCCTGCCGGTGGTGATGTTCACCTCCTCCCGCGAAGAGCCAGACCTGACCGGATGCTATGCGCTGGGCGTCAACGCCTATGTCGTCAAGCCGGTGGACTTTCCCCCATTCGCTGCGGCGGTCAAACAGGTGGGCGCCTTTTGGGCCATTCTCAATGAATTGCCGCCGCCCCCGAAAACGCCCCAAACCTGAAGGAACTATGGAGCCACCACCCGCTCCGCAAACGTCCCCCCCACACACAAGTCTTATGAATAATCCCGAAAAGAATCCTCTGCGAGTCATCTACCTGGAAGATCAACCGCGTGATCGCGAACTGGTAGCCGCCACGCTCGCCGACGACGGTCTGGCCTGCGAAATGATCGATGCCCGGAACCGGGAAGAGTTTGAAGCCGCCCTGGGTCAGCCGAACATCGGCTTGATCCTTTGCGATTACACGGTGCCCTCCTACGGTGGCGCCGCAGCGCTGGCTTCCGCCAAAAACCGGCAGCCGGAAGCCCCGTTCATCTTTGTCTCCGGCACCATCGGCGAGGAGCGCGCGGTCGAGAGCCTGCGCTCGGGCGCGACCGATTATGTGCTCAAAGATCGCCTGGAACGCCTGGCTCCGGTGGTGCGCCGCGCCTTGCGTGAGGCCGCGGAACGCCACTACCGGAAAGGGGCGGAGCGGCGGATTGGCGAACTGAACCTCCTGCTGCGCGCCATCCGTGACATCGACCGGCTTATCGTCCGGGAACGAGACCCCGAGCGGCTGTTGACGGAGGCCTGCCGCAGCCTGGTTCAAACGCGCGGTTACCACGCGGCCTGGATCGGCCTGACCGACCCCGATTCCAAACGCGTCGCGCCGGCCGCCCACGCCGGCAAAGGAGCCGACAGCCTCGCGGCGGCCACGGTCACCTGGGACGACGCGCCCACCGGACAGGGACCCACCGGCACCGCCATCCGCACCGGGCAGCCCTGGGTCTGCCAGGACATCGCCACCGATCCCCGGTTTGAACCGTGGAAAGCAGTCGCCCGGGCCAATGAGCTGGCCTCCGTGGCCGCCGTGCCGATGATTCGAGGTGACCGCACCCTGGGCGCCATCACGGTCTATTCGCAAAGGGTGGGCGCTTTCCATGGGGAGGAACTCGGCCTGCTGGGTGAACTCGCGGGTGACCTGGCTTATGCGCTGGAGAATATTGACCATGAGCGTCGGCGCAAGCATGCGGAAGCCAGTATGGAACGTAACCACGCCGAAATGGCTGCCATTTACGATGCCATTCCGCTGATGATCTGCCTGGTCAACTCCCGGCATCAGGTCGAGCGCGTCAACCGGACTATGGCTGAGTTTGGCGTTTCCCCAATCACGCTCGACGCCCCCCTGCCTCCCGGCAGCCTGCTGGGCTGTATCCACGCGCAGGAAGACCCGCGCGGCTGCGGCTTTGGAAAGCCCTGTGCGACCTGCCCGTTGCGCCTGGCGATAGCCAGGACTTCCGAGACCGGCCAGCCTTGCTGCCAGGTCGAGGCCGAGACGTCTCGGTCGCAAGCCGGCGGCCTTGTAGGCCGGGTGCCCTCACCCGGCGGCCTGCGGAAAGTGCATTTGTCGGTTTCGACTGCCCTCGTCCGGCTCCAGGACCAGCCCAAAGTGCTGGTCTGCCTCGAGGACATCACCGGCCGCAAGCTGCTGGAGCAGCAGCTCCGGCAAGCGCAAAAAATGGAGGCGATCGGCCTCCTCGCCGGCGGGGTCGCGCATGACTTCAACAACCTGCTGGCGATCATGCGCGGCAACGCCGAGCTGTTGCTGGCGGGCTCCGAGCAACATTCAGAGGCAACCAGTGACGGCCTCCGGCACATTGTGACCGCCACCGAACGCGCCGCCAATCTGACCCGGCAGCTCCTCGCCTTTGGCCGAAAACAGATCATGCAGGCCCGGCCCTTGAACCTCAATGACGCCATCGCCAACCTCGCCCGGATGCTGAAGCGCATCATCGGCGAGAATATTGACCTGAAATGCGACTACACCCCCGAGCCGGTCTTCATTTTTGGCGATGTCGGCATGTTGGAGCAGGCCCTGGTCAACCTGGTAATCAACGCCCGCGACGCGATCATCCGCGGCGGAAACGTGCAGGTCGCGACCGAACGGCTAACCCTTGAGGCAGATTATGTGCGGGCGCATCCCGAAGCTCGTGCGGGTGAGTTTGTCCGCCTGTCCGTCAGCGACAACGGCACGGGGATAGCGCCCCTGGACTTGCCGTGCATCTTCGAACCGTTCTTCACCACCAAAGCGGTGGGCAAGGGCACCGGGCTGGGTCTGTCCATTGTCTATGGGGTCGTCAAGCAACACCAGGGCTGGATCGAAGTCACCAGCCAGCCGGGCGCCGGCGCCCGGTTTGACCTCCTGCTGCCGACGATTCCCTCCCCCGCGGCCGCCGCCGACGCGCCCGAGACCAGCGAAAGACCGCGCGGAGGCACCGAGCAGATCCTGCTGGTGGAAGACGATTTCAGCGTGCGGGCGGCAACCCAGCGGCTGCTGGAGACCTTCGGCTACCGCGTCTGGAAAGCGGCGTCGGCCCAGGAGGCGCTCAAGATCTGGCACGCCCATGCCGCCGAAGTGGAGCTGCTGCTGACCGACATCGTGATGCCGGGCAGCCTCACGGGTCGTGAATTGGCCGAGCAATTATGTCACGAAAACCCCCAGCTCAAGGTCGTATTCATGAGTGGCTACAGCGCCGACGCCGCCCGCGGCGAGACCGATTTTGTTCATCGGCTGGGGGGATGCTTCTTGCAAAAACCCTGCGCCTCGCGTACCATTCTGGAAACCGTGCGGCGGTGCCTGGATGACACGGTCTCGGTCAACCCTTGCCAATAGTGAAACCGGTTGCCCGCTAAACACGCTAAAAGACGCTAAAAGGAATTAGGGATTTCATTTCTGTGTCTTTCTTTAGCGTCATTTCGCGAGTTTAGCGGGCACCCTCAGGCCGGCGTCCCCATCTCGTCCATAATGAAGAATTGCTGAAAGGATAACCAAACCTATGCCAACCCCATTCCACATTCTGCACCTCGAAGACAACGTCCTTGATCGGGAGTTGACCGCCGCGGCCCTGGCTGCGGACGGCTTGGACTGCGCCTTCACCTATGCCACCAACCGCGCTGAATTCCTCCAGGCGCTGGCGAACGAAGCCTGCGACGTCATCTTGTGTGATTTCACGATCCCCGGCTATAGCGGTTTGGCCGCCCTGGAGGCGGCCCGGATGCAGCGCCCCGAAATCCCCTTCATCTTCGTCTCCGGCACCATCGGCGAGGAAGTGGCGGTCGCGAGCGTGAAATTGGGGGCGGCGGATTGTGTGCTCAAAGACCGCCGGGACCACCTGGCCCCGGCCGTGCGGCGGGCCCTGCGCGAGCACCAATGCCGGCAGGCCCGGCAAACGGCCAAGGCGCATTTGCTCCAGGCCCAAAAGCTCAAGGTAATCGAGCAATTGGCCCGCGGCGTGGCGCACAATTTCAACGACCTGCTGACCCCGGTGCGGGCCAACGCCGAAATCCTCCTGCTGGATTCCGGCCCCGAAACGTCCCCCGCCAGGGAAATGCTGGCCGATATCATCAAAGCGGCCGACCGCGGCGCGGACCTCGTCCGCCGACTGGGGACCTTCAGCCGCAGCCACGCCATCCAACCCGCGCAGATGTCGCTCAATGAGGTCCTGGCCGGGCTGACCCCGAAAATCAAGAACCTCGTCGGCGAACACATCCAGGTACGGATCCAATGCGCGGCCACGTTGCCCGGGCTGCACGGCGATGCCCGCCTGCTGGGGGAAGCCATTCTCAGCCTGGTCAGCAATGCGCGCGATGCCATGCCCCACGGCGGCCAATTGCAGATCACCACCGAGCCCGCCAGAATCAGCCCGGCGGACGCGCCGGCGCGCACCGAAGCTGGCACCGGCGAGTTCATCTGCCTCATCGTCCGCGACACCGGCACCGGCATTCAGCCGGAGAACGTGCCGCACCTCTTCGAGCCATTCTTCTCGACGAAGGGGGTCGGCAAGGGCACGGGCCTGGGCCTGGCCACCGTCTATGGCATCGTGCAGCAGCACCGCGGCTGGATTGAGGTCGTCACCCGGCCCAACGTCGGGACCGCCTTCAAGATCTTCCTCCCCGCCGGACGTCCGAAAGCCCATCCTAACGGGGGTTCGTAACCCTCTCCTTTGGGGAGAGGGTAGGGTGAGGGGGAATGGGGCTCACCAGCAATTCTCATTATGGCCAGGTCAGCCCAAATCCGAAACCCGAACTCCGAAACCCGAAGGAAATCCGAGATCCGAAGGCCGATTCCGCCAGCTCACCCATTAACGCAG
>CAIWJG010000392.1 GCA_903912925.1 uncultured Verrucomicrobia subdivision 3 bacterium
AACAACCGCAGTCAAAAATGAAACCGCTTGGCAGGCAGGGGCGCGGGTAAGCTCATGCCTTGGCTACCGGCCAAGGGCCCGCCGGGCCGAACAAGTGGGTGAGCGCCGGCTCCAGCAGGCCACAACGCGCCGCCAGGTCCAGCGCCGTGAACCGGCGTCGCAGATAATAGGCCTGCAGAAAGCTCTCACGCAGTCTCGCGCGCGAAATCCCAATCTCCTCCGGTTCGACCGGGGCCCCCGCCGTGCGCAACATGGCCTTGAGTTCCTGGAAGGGGATGAGCTGTTGGACCAGGCGTGCTTTCAGCACCGGCCAGACCGTCCGTAGCAAAGTTAATTGCCGCCGCAGGCCCGCCGCTTCGACCCACTTGGCCTGGCTTTCCTGGAGCGCCACCCTGGTCAGGTCTGCCTGGCTGAACAGTGCCCGAACGCTCGCCTCGCGAGCCGCATTGTCCGGCCAGCGCACGCAACAGTCTTCCACGTCGGTGTTCTCAAGCTTCTGCCCCAGCAGGTACTCGTAGAGAGCGGTGACTGCCAGCGTGCCGATGCCCACCTTGAAACCATGCGCCGGAGTTTGCCCCTTATGCACATGATGCTGCATGTCCCACAGATGGCTGAACTGGTGTTCCGCGCCCGAAGCCGGACGGCTGGTCTTTGTCCACTGCATGGATAAGCCGCTGAGCATCAGCCCTTCCGTCAACCGCCGGGTGGCCTCGCGGCTTCGGCTCCGCACCCCCGCTGGATCGGCCACCGCCTCGCGCAGCCCTCCCTGCACGATATTCCACGCTTTCCGGTCAATCGCCTCGACGCCCAGCGCATCGGCCACCAGCCAGTCGGCCCCTGCGGTGGTCTTGGCCAGGAGGTCTGCGTAACCGGAGGCATTCATCCCCTCAGGCGCGGCGCAAATCACATTCAGGTCGGCCACCACTGCCAAAGGTGCCGGGCAACTAAAGGTCTGCTTCGAGCCCTGGTAAGTGATGGAGGCCCCGAACGCCGTGTAGCCGTCCATTGAGGCTGCCGTCCCCACTGTCAGGTATCGCCGCCCGGTCCGATGCGCTGCGAGCTTGGTCAGGTCATTGATTGTGCCTGCCCCGACCGCCACGGGTATGGCGTCGTTCCCTTGCAGCGCGGCTTCGAGCGCGGCGACATACTTGTGCTCTGCGTAGAGCTGCGGGTCGGTGAAGACAAACGGTTCGCGGCAGGGTTGGCCGGCGCGGCGAAACGCCTCCACAACGGCCTGCCCGGCGACGACAAATGTGTTCGTGTCGGCCACCAGCAGGGCCGGTTTGTCGCCAAAATGCTGCCGGAAGACCTCTGGTGTCCTCCCCAGCACGCCCTGGCCCAATTCGAGGCTGCGCGTTTCCCCCCCGGCGATTAACGCCTCGGCCAGCGGAACCTTCTCTGGTGTATAGCTCGTGCCCATAATCGGCTGAGGGAAATGTTAGACCGGACTGACGTCCGGTGCTACGAGGGTTTTAGAGGGGTTCATAACCGCCACAGCATGAAGCTTTTCTCGCTATTGCACCTTGCCCGTTGCCGCCCATTCGCAGCCGCGCTGGATGAGCTTCTGCACGGCGGGATTCTGGATGGCCTTACCGTCGTGGCCGAAGGCTTCGTGGAATACCCGGCCCTTGCCGTACTCGAGGGTGAAGGCCAGTGGCTCCGTCTTCTTGCTCCAGTCTGAATCTGCCTCCACCAGGACGGTGATGGGCGCGTCACCCAGGAGTTTGGCGTAGAGCTCGTCATCCGCTTCAAAGTCGGTCAGGCCCTGGGTGATCGCGTGGTCCTTGTTCGTGACCCGCACCTTGAAAGTGGAGCGCGGCCCGTGGCCGGATTTGCCCATTACCCAATAGCGGCCGCACATCTTACGGAACTCCTCCCACTCCTTGAACGAGGCGCTCGAAAGGTGTGATACGGCCAACCCCTTGCCGTCCTTCACGAAGCTGGCGAGGTTCTCCTTCGCGCCGGCCGAGAGCGTGGGCGTCTTGGCATTATACAGGTGGAGGAACACCAAGTCATAACGGCCCAGCGTCGCGGCGGAATCGAGCACGCCGGCGTCCTCGCATACCCGCACGTCGAACTTGCCGCTGGCGACGAGGGTCTCCCGGATTGCCTGCGAAACCTCGCGCCAGTTATGGGCGGGCTGCACGTCGTCTCCAGTCACCAGGAGCACCTTGATTTTGGCGGGTCCCTCGGCGGCCAAGGCTGGTGGGGTGAAGGCTGATGTGGCTAGCAGAGCCAGGCTGAGAAAGGTTAGAGTCGAGCTTGTCTTCATAGGTTGTGTCAGATTGATTCGTTGATCTCAGAAACAGTTTGCCTCGATTTCCCGACTGGGAAAGCACAAACCGAGCTTGGGGTTCGATGCTGCTAGGATTTGACTCTCATCATCCCGGAGGGATGGCCGATAATAGCCCAACATTTCAATGTTGGGGGCGCGAGTTTAGATGGGCACAAGTCCCGAAGGGACGGCTGAAACTTTGTGCGATTCGTCAGCCGTCCCTTCGGGACTTATCCGACTTCGGAGGCGGGTTCCCAACGTTGAAACGTTGGGCTATTGTCGCATGTCCCTCCGGGACAAGGACTTGGCCGGGTTTTACGGTAAATATTCGGTGAACGAAAAAAACGGAGTTCTGGCGGAGACATCGGCTCCATAAACTATTTTCAGGGGAACGCATTTTGTTCGGGACA
>CAIWJG010000393.1 GCA_903912925.1 uncultured Verrucomicrobia subdivision 3 bacterium
CAACGCCCTGGGTTCATCGCCCGTTTTGCCGTTGCAGGCCAACGGCCTGCCTCATGCCAGGCGAGGATGAGCCGCGCCTTCAGCGCTCCAGATGGTTTTTGGGACCATGAACCCAGGGCGTTGCCCTGGGCTGGTATGAACGACGCCCTTGGCGTCTCAATATGGCGCCTTTGGCGTCTCAAATTGTGGAAGTTGGTCGAGGCTATGAGGGGTCTTGGGGAAAGTTATTACCGGAAACGACAGATTCATCGCCACTGCAACATGTCGCTCAATTCCTAGCGGCATTGGACAAGAGTGTCTGCGCGCCTCCCTCGGATTTCGGCCTTCCTTCGGGTTTCGGATTTCCACTAACGGCGGTCCCGGCCGGGAAATCGAAGGTCCGGACCAGGTACACCTGGTCACTGCGGAACGACCAGGGACGCCGGATGGTATTCGGCTCGACCGCCATGTAGTCGGGCCGGACCAGCGCTCCAGACAAGCTCGGCAAGCCCAGTAGTTCCGCCTCCACCTTGAAAGCAAGCGGAGCTGCGGGATTGACCTCGAACGTAATGTCGGCGCCCTCTGCCGGGAATCCCCGAAAACTCATGCTCCAGTCCTTGCCGCCGCCCTCCAGATGATGGTCGAACACATTAGCAGAATGGACGGTGTTGTCGGATACCAGCCTTATCCTTAGCTCCCGCGTCCGCTCCGGCGAGGCGACGTGGACCGTGACTCTTCGGCCTTTCGGCCCGGAACTGTCCTTGACCAGGGTGATCTTCGGTCCCACGTATGAGGCCACCGGCGCGGGAGCTTTCCAATACTCCCGGCTGTCGTCCGGAATGAACTCGCTAATAGTGCCGCGCGACGGCTTGGAACTGACTGGCCGGAAGAACGAGGAGGTCCACTCATCCAATTGCGTGTCGTAGCTGAACCATGAGGCGCTGCCGGTGTCGAAATTGAGCCCATAAGCCAGGCAATTGAGTTTTGGCCGTTCGGTGGTGTATCCGCTGGTGGCCACGCCGAATGCCAGCATCAGCACCGCCACACTGCTTGCGCTGACCGGCAACCACCAGCGATTGGGGGCGGTCATCAGCGGAATTTGCGGAATCAGCAGACCCAGAATCAGCGCCATCAGCAACGCCAGTCCGGGAGCCATCATGATCAGGATCGTTGTCAGCAGTATCTGATAGGCCGGCACGACAAGCACAAGGCCCGGCACCGCGAAGGCCCCCAGCGCGAAGACGCGCAGCACCGGCGCAGCGGTGTCCGCCCGCCACAGAAACGAAACCGCCAGGCCCAGCGATGCGAACAGAAGCGGCCAGGCGGCTATGTAACTTCCGCCCGGCATGAACCGATGCACCGCCACGAGAGCAACCAACCACCACACGAGCGCCCCCGCCGCCAGCCCGGCCGGGCGAATCTGGCGGCAAAGCCATTGATAGCAGGCCATGAAAACGCCCATCACCAGCGCGACGAAGGCCCAGCCGTAGAGCGTGTTGTGGTTCAGCGCGACCAGGTCCGGCAGATTGAGGATGCCGGTGGTGTACTGGATGTAAATCTTTTGGGGTCCATAGACCAGCGCCAGCGCCACCAGCGTGACGAGCATGGATGCTGCCGCAGTCAGCCCAAAGCCGAGGACACCCCCGAGAAACCCCAGGATAGTCAGATGGCCGCGAACTATGCCCAGGATCACCATGCACAGGAAGACCAGGGCCGCTGTCCACGCGATGGGGGCGCTCCACGACATAGGGTAATACACCAGCCGTGAACCCAGGGTGTTGAAATACACCACGTCGGGTTTTGCCAGTTCGCCGTCGAGCCGCAGGTTGCCAAAATGCCGTGCCAGACCCAGGGCATAAGATCCGTGGTTCTGCACGCTGGCCAGGCTTAGGTGCTCCGGCGTGTCATTCTTGGTGTGATACCAGCTAAAGCCGTCAATGAAGGCAACATTGAACCCTTTCAAGCCCCGGCGTTTTGCCGAGCCGAAATCGCTGCCGAAAGGCATGCGACTATAGATGCTGTACATGAGCGAGCAGGCGCGGAGGGCCACGCCGGCCTTCGCCGCCTCCGGGATAAGCCATCCGTTGCCCGGGCTGGTTTCAAACATCAGCGAGGGGCCGCTCGTGCCGCGCGCCTCGAAGTTGAGGATCAAGCCCACCTTGTCAGCCCAAGGGCTGCGCATGAACGAGTGCGCACCCTCTCCTCCATCCTCTTCGCCGTCGGTGAAGACAAACAGGACATCATTCGCCAAGGGCGGCCCTGCCTTGAGCGCCCGCGCCGTCTCCAGCATGGCCACCAGGCCCGCGCCGTCGTCCGCGGCACCGGGCCCATAGCGCACGGAATCGTAGTGCGCCATCAGCGTGAACGCCTTGGAGTTGGCCGTACCGGGAATGCGACCTATGATGTTTGCGGATACGTCAATGGTTCTCCCGTCCCGGTGCCGAAAAGGCTGCTCTTCCACCTCCACACCCATCTCGATCAGCTTGCGGATGATATAGGCGCGCACCGCGTCGTTGGCCGGCGTTCCTATTGGGTGGGGCACCCGCGCGGTAGCCTTGCTGTGTTCGAGGGCGCGCACCGCGGAAAACTCCGTGGGCGGCGCGGTCGCGGGTTTCGGCGAGGGAGCCAGCAGCGCGTAGGTGGCCACAAATCCGACCAGCAGAAAGCACGCGGTGACCAGCACCGATCTCGCCACTCCTGAATTGTTCACAGAGGCAGAGGAACTCATAGTCCTCCCTCCTGAGGCAAACTGATGGACAACTCTCTTCTGACACGCCACCCCTGCCTTGACACTGCGCGGGGGAGGAAGACATCGAGCTTACTCATAATCATCGTGGCGGCAAGCTGCCACACAGCAGCCGAAGGGGGCAAGCAGCAACTCAAAACGCTAGCCATGCCATTACCACAGCGCATATAGGATACCTCCGTAGTACCTCCGTTATACCTCCGTAGTACGTCCGTAGTACCTCCGTTTGACTTACTGAGGTACTACGGATGTATAACGGAGGTATAACGGAGGTACTACGGAGGTACTAGGCATGTAGTCAGGGCTGTGGTGGGCAGCAACTCATTATGGGGGAGATGGGTGTGCTGGGTGGAGGCACCCAGCCTGCAAGAGAGCATTAAACTCTTCGAGTCCACCGGTAGAGCCGCAGGGTTACCCTTTGGGATTGTGCCAAGGGTGGGCGTTCTATGAATTGCGGTCTCGACGCTGCGTCGGGCTCTCTGTACGCTGCGCGGGCAAGATCGAAGCCAGCAAACCGATGATGTTACGAACCCGCAGACCCGCTTTTCAGAATAACCCCCGCATGGCCTGTTTAGTCGCGGGCCTTGCCGTGTGCCTGGGTTTCCAGGCTGGGGCGTGGGAGGGCCATGAATGGAGCCAGTGGCGGCAGGCGACGACCTGGGAGAAGCCAGCATCGCATACCGATCAGGCCGGCCGTCGAGATCTGGCACCGCTGCTGGGCGGCGAGAACAGCGCAACGAATATGCCTGAGTCGCTCCGCCACTGGGAGGATCGCCGCAAGCAGTATGCGGGTACCATCCAGGGAATCCTGGGCGCACCAACCAACCTGAAGAGGCTGCCCGTCGAGGTCCGGGAACTGGGCAGTGAGGATCTGGAGGGCTACACCCGCCGACACCTGATGATCCGCAGCGAGCCGGAAGACTGGATTCCCGCCTACTTGCTGGTTCCCAAGCAACTCGCCGCACCGCGCGTGCCTGCCATGCTCTGCCTGCACCAGACGGTTGCGCAGGGAAAGGAGGAACCGTGCGGCATCAAGGGTGATCCGGAGCTGGCCTTTGCGGTCGAGTTGGTCAAGCGAGGATATGTCTGCCTCGCGCCGGACGCCATCGGCTTCGGCGAACGCATCCCGTCCGGAAAAGCGCCTTACCATGACAGTGCCGCATTCTACCGCAAGCATCCGGGATGGTCGTTCATGGGCAAGATGGTGTGGGATACTGGGAAAGCGATTGACTTCCTGGAGACGCTGCCCATGGTGGACGCGAAGCGCATCGGGAGCATCGGGCACTCGCACGGCGCTTACGAGACGTTGTTCGCGGCGGCGTTTGAGCCGCGCATTTCAGCCGCCGTGGCCAGTTGCGGCTTTACTACATTCCGAAGCGATCCCAACCCGGAGCGCTGGTCGCATCTGACGGCGCTCATTCCCCAACTTGGCTTCTATTTGCCGGACGTGGCCAGCATCCCGTTCGACTGGCAGCACGTGCTCGCGCTCGTGGCGCCGCGGCACCTCTTCGTATGGTATGCCACCCAGGACACCATCTTCCCGCATACGGACAACCTCGACGGTCTCCTCAAGGACGTGCGGACGGTTTACAGGCTTGAGGGTGCCGCCGACGCGCTGAGTTGGCAGGCGTTCCCGGGGCCGCACAAGTTCCCCCAAGCCGGCCGGGAGCAAGCTTACCGGTGGCTGGAGACGGCATTCGCGCCGAAGCCGACTGCGCCCGGCACCAACGCGCCGCGGGCAAAAGTCGCAAGCGTGTTCCTTCCCGCCACACTGGTGGCCCATGCTCAGGCCAACGCGCGCACACAGGATTGGGCAGCAGCCATTCGCGACTCGCTCGTAGCGGCGGCCAAGCCGTGGGCGGGGCTGTCGGACGATTACCTGTGGAGCCTCATGTTCGGCAACACGCTGCGCCGAGCCTGGCAGGTGTGGTCGGACGGCTATTGCCCGGCCTGCAAGAAACCGGTGCCGATGTATGAGTGGAGAGCCGATGCGCTCAATCAGCCGTGGAAGATGCGGTGTCCCCAGTGCAAGGAGCTGTTTCCCAAGAATGACTTCCTCAAGTATTACCAGTCGGGCCAGAACGCTCAGGGGCTCTTCGAGCCGCAACGCGCCGACCGGTCTCTCATCTTCAACGTCGAGCACCCGTCGCCGTCCGATCCGCTGCACGGCTTTGGCGTGGACGACGGCGAGGGCTATGTGGCGGACGGCCACCGCTGGCGGTTCATCAGTGCCTATCTCATCTACGGCCAGTGGAAGCAAGGGATCGTTGACGGCATCCGCTGCCTGGCCGCGGCTCATGTTGCCACCGGTGACCCTGCTTACGCTCACAAAGCCGGCATCCTGCTCGACCGCGTGGCGGATTTCTACCCGACCTTTGACTTCGGCAAGGAGGGTGTGATGTATGAAGGTGCGCCCCGCTCGGGGTATGTTTCGACGTGGCACGACGCCTGTGCGGAAGTGCAACAAATGGTTCTGGCTTACGACGAGGTGTTTGAGGGGCTGGCCCGCGACCGGGAGCTAGTGACGTTCCTGGCGGCCAAGGCCCGGCAGTGCGGGCTGGCGAACCCGAAGGGGTCCTTCGCCGATATTCAGCGCAACATAGAGCAGCGCATCTTCCAGGACACGCTCGACAACCGGCCTAAGATCGAGTCGAACTATCCGACCACGGACGCGGCCATCGCGATGCTGCACACGGTGCTGGGCTGGCCGGGCAACCGCGCCGAGGTGCTGGCGCTGCTGGACGGCATCATTGGCAAGGCGACGTTGGTGGACGGGCTCACGGGGGAGAAGGGCCTGGCGGGCTACGCGGTGATCGCTCCTCATGCGGTGGCGTCCCTGCTGGGGCGTTACGCGCGGACTGACCCGAACTTCATCCGAGAGGCGCTGGCGCGGCACCCGCGCTTGCACGACATGTTCCGATTTCACCTCGATACCTGGTGCCTGGGGCAATATTACCCGCGCAGTGGAGACACCGGGGCATTCGCCGCGAGGACGCCGCAGTATATGGGTTTGCCCTTCACTCACAACCCGGGCGTGGATCCATCCTCCTACGCATTCCTTTGGGAGCTGTACCGTGCGACCGGCGACAAGGACTTCGTGCGGCTCATTCACAACGCAAACGGCGGCTCGGTGCAGGGGCTGCCTTATGACTTGTTTGCGGCGGACCCGACAGGCTTTCAGGCGCAGGTGGCGAAGGTGGTCACCGAGGACGGCGCCGGTTTCAAGCTGGGCAGCGTGAACAAGACGGAATGGGGTATGGCTATCCTGCGGTCAGGTGAAGGAACCAACGCGCGGGCGGCCTGGCTGGATTATGACTCCGGCGAGCGACATGGCCACGCCGACGGGCTGACCATCGGGCTGTTTGCCAAGGGCCTCGATCTGTTGCCGGACTTCGGCTATCCGCCGGTGCAATACGGTGGCTGGACTGCCCCGCGCGCGGTCTGGTACACACAGACGGCGGCGCACAACACCGTCGCGGTGGACGGCAAGAATCACCGGGCCGGCAGCGGCAAGACCACGCTGTGGTTCGATGGCAGCCGCTCTGGCTCTTCGCCGCGCATCAAGACCAGGCACGAACCCCTCACCCGCCCGGAGGGCACCCTCTCCCCCTCCGAGGGGGAGAGGGACGGGGTGAGGGGGCCGTCTATGGAGCCAACGTTCATGGGCAGCCAGTTCCGCGTGGTGCGAGCATCGGCGGCGAAGCTCATCGGAGGGCGGCAATTCGAGCGAACTCTGGCACTGGTGGATATATCCCCAGCAAACAGCTACGTGGTGGACGTGCTCCGCGTGAGCGCGGGCAGAGAGCATACGCGCTCGCTGCATGGCGGCTTCGGGCGGCTGACGACGACGGGGCTCTCCCTGGCCGCGACCAACGAGGCGCGCTATGGGGAGGTCATGCGCAATTTCCAGCGGGATCCGCAGCCCGCGCCAGGCTGGACTACGGATTGGACGATAGACGATCACCTGCATTACCTGGCGAACCCGGCGGACATCCATCTGCGTTGCACTGATCTGACGCGGGGCGCGGAAGTGGAGACTGCGGAGGCGTGGGTGTCAGTCTCGCAGTACGGAGGGACTGCGGACGCGTGGATACCGAGCGTGCTCGTGCGCCGCCGCACGGACCAGCCTCCGCTGGCCTCGACTTTCGTGGGGGTCCTGGAACCTTACGAGGGCAAGCCGAAGGTGCAGGCGGCGCGGCGGCTGGAGCTGCGCGACGCAGAAGGGAAGCCGTGTGCTGATGGGTATGTCGCCATCGAGACGCAACTGGCGGACGGGAGACGGGACTTATTTATCTCCGCCGATCTTGAGAACAGCGCGGGCGTTTCGGCGGCCGTTGCGGAGACAGAGAGCGGCGCGCGTTTCGAGGGAGATCTCTGCCTCGTGCGGTTGGATCAGTCGAAGCGACCCAAGCGAGTGCTCTTTTGCCGAGGCAAGTCGCTTCGCATCGGAGATCTGGTGGTCGAGGCAAGGGACAGCCAGGCCAGCTTTGAAGTGGACCTCGATAGGCCCGAGTCTCCCGTGGTCGCCGGGCCGGTGGAGGCGGTGGCGAGCATCCAGGTCGGTGGCGTCAGGCTTTGGCCGAAATAGGCATGTGCTTATGAATAGCCTGCTTGCTCTTATATTAGCCGTATCTCTGCAGTCGGACGCTCCGTTCCCCCTCACCCTAACCCTCTCCCCAAAGGAGAGGGAACCGCTTTCGACCAGTGGGGATAATTTGCTGGCTGCTCGACCTTTCCCCGCGCTGCCGACAGCCCTCCCTCTCCCCGGGGGAGAGGGCCGGGGTGAGGGGGTAGGCAACGTGCCAGTCAGCCGCGCTTCCGAAGGTTTCATAGTTGCCGCCAACACTGCCGTTGCGGCGGGAGATAGGAGCGCGACCTGGCAGTATGGCGTGGCCCAGGCGAAGATCACCCCCACTAACCTGTTTTGGATGGGAGGCTTTGCCGCGCGCAAACACCCTGCCACTGGGACCTTGGACGACCTGTACGTGAAGGCGCTTGCGATCGAGGCGCCGGACGGCGGCGTGGGCCTCCTTGTCACCGCCGACCTGGTGGGCATACCGAAATGGTTGTATGACCACCTAAGCGCCGAGATTCAACGCCGGCATCACCTTGACCGGAGCCGTATCCGGTTCGCCAGTTCCCACACTCACTCGGGTCCCGTGCTGACGGACGCGCTCCGCGACATCTATCCGCTCGATGACCCGCAGCGCAGCTTGATAGCTGACTACTCACGCTGGCTGGAGGCGACGATGCTGGACACGGCGGCCAAGGCTCTCGCCTCGCGCAGCCCCGCGACGCTTTGGGCGGGTGAGGGTAAGGCGATGTTCGCTTACAATCGCCGCGCCAACGACGAAAGCAAGCGGGCCGAGATGCTCCGGCGCGGCGAAGCGCCGAAGGGCCCTTCCGACTTCACAGTGCCGGTGCTTGTGGTGCGGTCACCGGGCGGCCAATTGCGCACCGTCGTCTTTGGTTACGCGGCGCACACCTCGGCACTGAATGACAATTACCGCTGGTCGGCTGACTACGCGGGCGTGGCCCAGCGCGCACTCGAAAGCAGGCATCCAGGTGCAGCCGCTATGTTCTTCCAGGGGTGCGGCAGCGACCAGAGCGCCGTGCCACGCGGCAGCGTCGAACTCTGCCAGGCGCTTGGTGAGAACCTGGCAGCGGCTGTCGAAAGCGCGCTCGCCGGCCCCATGCAGCCGGTATCACCCAGCTTCCGGGCCGGCTTCGAGTTCGTCTCGCTCGACTTCGAGGCGCAGCCGACCAAGGCCGAACTGGAGACCATCGGCCAAGGCACCGATTACCGCGCGCGCTGGGCGCGGCGGCTCTCGGAGGAACTCGCGGCAGGCAAGGTCTTCGAGCGCAATTACGCCGAATACCCTATCCAAGTATGGCGGCTCGGGACGAACCAGCTCTGGATCGCACTCGGGGGAGAGGTTTGCGTGGATTACGCGCTGCGCTTCAAGCGGGAGTTCGGGCCGAGCACCTGGGTAACCGGGTACGCGAATGACGTGATGGCCTACATCCCCTCCCGCCGGTTGTGGGAGGAGGGCGATTACCAGGCCGGAGCCTTCGATGTCTATGGCCTCCCGGCCAGCCGCTGGTGTCCGGACGTGGAAGACCGCATTGCCACTGCGGTCGAGCGGTTGGTGAAGCAGGTCGGGCCCAGGGACGCTCTAAGTGCTCGTGCAAAAACAACTTCCAGACCTTAGGCGTAATCCTAACATTATGGCCCGCGAGC
>CAIWJG010000394.1 GCA_903912925.1 uncultured Verrucomicrobia subdivision 3 bacterium
CCGTGTCATAGAGCCTCGAAATAGGGAAATGGCAGGAGCTCTCGCCGTCGGAACAACGGGAGCAGCACCGAAGCACCCCCTCACCCCAGCCCTCGCCCCTTCGGAAGGGGAGAGGGAGAAGCCCCGGCAGCTTTGGGTGTAGTGTATGGTCCGGACTCCTCAGTAATTGGGCTATTACGGGACTGTGGGGGAGCCGGTGGGCAACCACCGGCTCTACCCGGAATTCGCATGGCCGCCCGCCTTGGTGGTGGTGTCGGGATGCGCTCTATCTTGACTGGGGCACTCGTTTCTGGCGATTATCCGGCGCCCGATTGAGCGTATGCACGATTCTGTAACCAATTTTGACTGGGCCATCATCCTTGTGTATCTGGCGGGGGTGGTTGGCATTGGCATCGCGGCGGGGTTCCTGCGGCGGCGCGGGGGCGAGGGGAGCCACTACTTTCTGGCCGGCAACACGCTGACCTGGCCCATCATCGGCCTGGCCATGTTCGCGGCCAATATCTCCACCGTCCACCTGGTGAGCCTGGCCGAGACGGCCTACAAGTACGGGCTGGTGTTTGGCAACTTCGAGTGGATGGCGGGGTTTACCTTGATCCTGCTCTCGCTGTTCTTCGCGCCGCTTTACCTGCGGTCGCGGGTGCCGACGCTGCCGGACTACCTGGAGCGCCGATACAACCGCCATTGCCGGGATTACCTGGCCATCGTCTCCCTCTTCTCGGCGATCGTGATCCACATCGGGGTGGCGCTTTACACGGCGGCCTGGGTGCTGCGCGGGATTCTGAACCTGGGACCGCACTCGACTATCCTGGGCATTGACGCGCTGATGTTCTTCATCATCGCGCTGGGTGTGCTGACGGGCATTTACACCATGCTTGGGGGGCTGCTGGCGGTGGTGTGGACGGAGAGCATCCAGACGGTGCTGCTGTTGGTGGGAGCAATCTGCATCACGGTGGTGGGGTATGTGAAGGTCGGCGGGTGGTCGGCGCTGGTGCAGACGCTGGCGACGCATCCGCACCCGATGGCGGGGGCGGAGGGCTTTCCCGCGACCACCAGCAACTTCCTCCACATGGCCCGCAGCGCGAGCGATCCCAGCGGACAGCCGTGGTATTCTGTGCTGCTGGGCTACCCGGTGCTGGGAATTTGGTATTGGTGCTGCGACCAGACCATCGTGCAGCGGGTGCTGGCGGCGCGGGACGAGAAGCAGGCGCGGCTGGGGCCGCTGTTCTGCGCGTTCATCAAGATCCTGCCGGTGTTCATTTTCGTGCTGCCGGGCGTCATCTGCGTGGCGCTGGTGCAGCAAGGCGCGTTTAACGGGGCAGCCCCGGCGACGTCCGCCGACACCTATACGTTCATGCTGGTGCGGTTGCTGCCGGTGGGGTTGAAGGGCCTGGTCGCCGCCGCCATGCTGGCGGCCGCCATGCAGACCTGCTCGGCGGCGCTGAACTCGGCGGCCACGCTCTTCGCCTACGACATTGTCCGGCGCTACCGGCCGGCAACTACGGACCATCGGCTGGTGGTCATTGGCAAATACACCACAGTAGTTGCTACGGTCATTGCGATCGGGATGTCGCCCCTGTTCGGGCATTACGACACCATCTTTTCCGGCATCAACACGCTCATCTCTTACATCGCGCCGCCCATCACGACGGTGTTCCTGTTCGGTGTCTTCTGGAAGAAGGCGTCGGGGCGGGCAGCGTTCATTACACTGTTGGCGGGGGCGGGGATGGGGGCGGCCATCTTCCCGCTGAGTTTCTGGAAAAAGGAACTGGCCGGCTGGCTGGCACAGAACAGCCCGGCATGGGCGGGCATTTACGACGGGTTCTGTCGTCATGTGATCAACGATTTCATGCTCACCGCCTTCTACCTGCTGGTGATCTGCTGTGGCATCATGTGGAGCGCCTCGAAGCTCCTGCCCGAGCCACTCAAGCCGGAGGCGCGGTCGCTGGTCTGGGAAGACTGGCGCGAGCCCTTGCGCGGCGAGGCGCACGGCCACGGCCTGGGCAATTACCGCGTGCTGGCGGGCCTCGTGACGGGGACCTTTGTTGTCCTCTACATCATCTTCCGTTGAATATGAAATACCTCCCCTGTTTACTATTGGCCGGGATGCTGGTTGGCTGCGCCACCGCGCCCAAGGAACCGCACCGCTATGCCTGGGTCACCGGCCTCAAGCCGGACAAGGCCGCGTATTACAAGGACCTGCACGCCCACCCGTGGCCGAGTGTGATGAAGCAACTCAAGGACTGCCACGTCCAGAACTACTCCATTTTCGAGCGGGAGATCGATGGGAAGCTCTACCTTTTCTCGTATCTCGAATACACCGGCAAGGACTTCGACGCGGACATGAAGAAGATGGCCGCCGACCCGGAGACCGTGCGCTGGTGGAAAGAGACCGATCCCTGCCAACAGCCGCTGCCGGAAGCGGTCGCGCGTGGCAAGATATGGTCCGATGCCCAGGAAGTGTTCCACCTGAAATGGACCTGCGAATGAGGCTCCCGCACGCAGGAATGGAGAAGTATGCAGAACCTTGGCCTTACACGGGCCGTGGTGTCGTTCCCGGCCATTCTTCATTCTTCATTCTACCTTCTGCATTCGCTCCGGGGTGGTCTGTTGTCCGTAGTCCAATGTCGTTCTTCTCCTCGAAAGGCCCTTCGCAAATTGACATTTGCGGCACTACGCGCTTAATTTTCTACTATGAGCACGGTCTGCGATATCAAAGATGCCATCGAGAGGCTCGCCCCCAGCGAGCGGGCCGAACTGGAAACGTTGATCTGGCCTGATTGGGACCGTTCTGAAGGCGACACCCCCCCAGGTGTTCGCGAGAAGCTCGCCGAGGCGGCCAAAGGACGCTTCCAGCTCGGCAACCGTTCCAACATCCAGAAAATCCTCTCCAGCCTGGAATGACTCCATGCTGGGATGAAGGCGAGCTCGTCTTTTTTTCTATCGCGAGTTGCCTGATCGAATCCAGATTTGGCGTGTGCTGCACGGCGCGCGCGACCTACACCGGGGCCTGATCGATTAGCGGTGGCCAAGGCTAGCGGACCTCGTCGAACCCAGGAATGTAGGAGCATTGCCGCAAGCGCAGCTTTTCGGAAGAACTGCGGATGTTCGTGGAGCGATACGGGCTCAAGTGGCATAAGGAAGATGAAGCCGTTGAAAACGGTTTCATACGCTCTGGCCCGCTGGATCATCCCGTTTCGGCGGGTGTTAATGAAAGAAACGGTCCCGTGGTGCTTGGCTCAGCCGAAGAATTCCGTCATGCGCCGGCTCCGCCTGCGCTGAGTTTGCGCTGAGTTTGCTGTCGCGCTGAGTTTGCTTGCGTTCTGCTGGCCGGGGAGATAAGGTGAGGCGAATTTATGAAGCGCGAGTTTACGGCAGTCATCAAGCAGGACGAGGGCTGGTGGATTGGCTGGGTGGAAGAGATCCCGGGTGTCAATTCGCAGGGCAAGACCAAAGCCGAACTGCTGAAAAACCTTAAGTCCGCGATCAAAGAGGCTGTGGAGTTCAACCGGGCCGAGGCGCGGGCCGCCGCCCAGAGTGATTACGAGGAAGCCCTGATCCACGCGTGAAACGCCGCGCGCTGATCCGGCACTTAACGGCCCAGGGCTGTGTCCTGGTGCGGGAAGGCTCAGATCACTCCTGGTGGGGTAGTCCCCAACGCAACCTTCGTTCCTCCGTGCCCAGGCATACGGAGGTCAATCGGTTTCTGGCCCGAAAGATCTGCCGCGACTTGGGCATTCTTGAGCCTTAGCCCGTGGCCCTCTCGCAGGCGAAGACCGGTAGCGTCCTCGCCGGTTGGCGCTTAAGCCGCCTGTGGTCAAAAGAATTCTGCTATGCATTTACAGCTCATCGATTGGCTCATCGTCTTAGGCACTCTGCTCATTTGTTTCGTTCCGGCGCTGTTCTTCGGCAAGCGAGCGGGCAAGAGCACCTCCGAGTTCTTCGCTTCCGGCCGTTCCGTGCCGTGGTGGCTGGCGGGGCTTTCGATGGTCGCCACCACCTTCAGCAGCGACACCCCGAACTGGGTGACCGAGCAGGTGCGCAAGTTTGGCGTGGCGGGCAACTGGCAATGGTGGGCCTTCGTGCTCACGGGGGTGTCCACGGTGTTCTTCTTCGCGCGGCTCTGGCGACGCTCGGGGGTGATGACGGACCTGGAGTTCTACGAGCTGCGTTATTCGGGCAAGGCCGCCTCTGTCGTGCGCGGCTTCCGGGCGGTTTACCTGGGGCTGTTCTTCAATTGCTTCATCATGGGGATGGTGACGCTGGCCGCGTGCAAGATTGCCAACATTCTCTTCGGCCTGCCTCCGTGGCAGACGATCATCCTTTGCGGCATTCTGAACACCGTGTTCGCCTCGCATTCCGGTCTTTGGGGCGTGCTGGTGATCGACATGGTGCAGTTCTTCATCAAGATGACGGCGGTGGTGGCAGCGGCCTATTTCTCCCTGAAGGAAGTCGGCGGCCTGGGCGTGCTGATTGAAAAGCTCGGCCACCTGCAAGTGGTCCTGCCCGAGGGTGGCCAGCCGGTGATGTCGGCGATCGACGGCCACGGCCAGCCGATCCTCGACATCCTGCCCAACTTCTCGATGTCCCAACTGGCGTTGATGATCTTCATCATGCCCATCGCCATCGGCTGGTGGGCGAACTGGTATCCGGGCGCGGAGCCGGGCGGCGGCAGCTACATCGCGCAGCGCATGTTGGCCTCCAAGTCGGAGAAGGATTCGCTCGGGGGCACCCTGTTCTTCAACCTGGCGCATTATGTATTGCGGCCCTGGCCGTGGATCATTACCGCGCTCTGCTCCATCATTATTTACCCCGATCTCGCCTCGATCAAAGCCGCGTTTCCCCATGCCGATCCGAACCTGATCGGCCATGACAGCGCGTTTCCGGCCATGCTGAAATTCCTGCCAGTGGGCTTCGTGGGGCTGATGGTCGGCGGGCTGATTGCCGCGAACTCCTCGACCATCCTGACGCATCTCAACTGGGGTTCCTCCTACCTGGTGCATGATTTCTACCGGCGCTTCATCCATCCCACGGCCAATGAGAAACATTATGTGAACGCGGGGCGCGTATGCACCGTGTTCCTGTACATTTTCGCGGCGCTGTTGAGCACGGTGATGAGTTCATCGCAACAGGCGTTCCAAGTCCTGCTCTCCATCGGCGCGGGCACCGGGTTGCTCTACATTGTGCGTTGGTTCTGGTCGCGGGTCTCCGCGTGGTGCGAAGTCGCCGCTATGGCAGCGTCGCTCATCAGCGCGGCGGGATTCCCCTATCTTGAGCGAGTCGGCGTGCTGCCGCATCTGGGTTTTGCGCAGACGACCATCCTGCAGGTCGGCTTCACAACGATCTGCTGGCTGATTGCGGCGTATGTTGCACCGCAGACCGAGCGGGCGAAGTTGATCGAGTTCTACAAGAAGGTGCATCCCGCCGGGCCGGGCTGGACGGATGTAAGGAAGGAAGCCGGCGTAACGGAGGCGGAAGCTACGCTGCACGGCGATCACATGGGCAAGGCCACGCTGGGCTGGGTGTCCGGCTGTGCGGTGATCTGGTCATCGTTGTTCGCCATTGGAAACTTTCTCTATGGCCGCATGCAATCGGCGTGGATCCTTACCGGCGTGTTTGTGATCAGCGGCGTGGTGCTGCTCTGGGTGGTAAATCACCTTTGGGATAAGAACACCGGGGACGCAGACCCCGGGCCGGCGAACACGAGCCCTAACAATCAGGCAACCTGAGAGGCCAAATGCCAGCATTTCTCTGCCTGGATGTGCCGGCCCATCACCAGCAATTCTCATTATGGCCATGTCAGCCCAAATCCGAAATCCGAAACCCGAAGGAAATCCGAGAGCCGAAGGCCGATTCCGCCTGCTCACCCTTTAACGCCGAGGCGCAGAGATTCGCAGAGGTCCGCAGAGAGTAGTTTATCTCTGCGTTTCTCCGCGTTCCTCTGCGTCTCGGCGTTAAGCCCGGTTCCCGAATCCGAAACCCGCCCAGTGAAGTAGCAGGAAGACTTCACGGGCCAAGCGTAGTCCGAGTCTTCCTCTCATTAACACCCAA
>CAIWJG010000395.1 GCA_903912925.1 uncultured Verrucomicrobia subdivision 3 bacterium
ACGCGTGAGACCGAGCCTCAAATCCTAGCGGCATTGGACATTCTTGTCCGCCTTTGCGTGAGGGTCAGCCCGAAAACCCACCGGCGGACAAGAATGTCCGCGCTCCAGAAAAATGTGAGATGCGCACTAAAGGTCATTACTCCTTGCGCCCCGCGGTGGTGGTGACGCTAACCACGGGTTCAGAACTCGGAAGCTGCGCATTCAATAACCTGGGGCGAGTTATCAGGTGCTGAATCGGGGCGACCGGCGGGAGGCGGTCTTTGCGGATGACCCGGATCGGGAGCGGTTGCTGGACCCTTTATCAACCCTTGAGCGCCCCTTCTTTGCGCAGGATAAAGCGGTGCGCGATCTTGAACGCGGCCTCGATCGTCTTGGGATCCAGGTTTTCCACCTTGTCTTCGAGCGTGTGATAGATGAGACCATCTCGAATCATGTTCGTGGACATCGCGATCAGCGTAGTCGCTTCGACCCCAATCCGGGCATATTCAGCCGCGTCGGTGCCACCGCCCCCGAAGGTCATCGGCACGGTCCTGGTCGTGTAACCCAGTTCCGCCGCCACCTGCGTACACTCCGTCGCCAGTTGCTTGGATAGCCTGAGTGATCCGTTGATGTCCGTGGTCAGGAACTGGATCTCCTGGAATTCGTAAGGGCTATCGATATTGAGCACATACGTGGGAAGTGCCAGCAGCTCTTCCTTGTGTCGCCGCACGAATGCCCGCGCCCCGCGCAGTCCCGCTTCCTCCGCATCACAGCTTACCAGCATCAAGCGCGTGTGCTTGAGCAACGGGCTGCCATTCTTCTTGGCCCCGCCGAAAAGCTCCGCCAGCTTGACCGCAATGGCACAGGCGATCAGGTTGTCGCCCGCCCCCGGCACGCCCCGCTTGCCTAGAAAGAAATACAGCTCCCCCACCAAGGGGATCCCGAGGATGAGAAAATACGGCAGGATCGGGGCGTAAATGGGAGCCGCACCCGTGAAATGCTCGTAGGCGAGCCAGAACCAGAGCAGGAACATCGCGGTGACCGTGGGGACAATGCCCGAGATAATCCGCGGCGCGTAGAGCTTCTGAAAGCGTGTCAGGTAATTGAACACGTAGGCTCCGTCGTGGTGGCCCGAGACGATAATTTGTTGCCTGGCGACCCCGGCGGGCTCGATGATTCCAGCGACATTCCACCCCATTTGCTTCCGGTAGAACCGGTCAAACAGCTCCTTGTAGAACACAAACTGACTGAGCGAGTTGATATTCGCCAGCGTGTAACCGACGGCTGCCCACCAACGCCACACGCCGCCCATGAAAAAGAGCATCGTCGATATAATGTAGGCCACCGCCTGGAACTTCATGAAGCCCAGAAAAGCGCCGGGATGCAGCTCAAAGGGTTCAATCGCCACCGAATCGCAGCAAGGCTTCAGCTTCTCGGCGAGTAGCTCGGCGGTCTGTTTGCAGGCAGGGGTTCCCGCGAGCCTTTCCGGACAGACGTCGATTATCTCTTGCGTCAAATCGAGCAAGCCCTTTGTCACGGTCTCGTCAATGGGATGACCGCTGGGTGATGGAATCATTACCATACATGTGACCGTGCCCGGAAAGGGCTGTCAAGGTATTTAAGGCAGCCGGACGCCTTCGGTGCGCAAGCTGGGATTCTTCTCGGGGTGATTCTACCCTGCAAATCCGGGCCTTCCGTATCTCGCTTCCTGGATACAACGCGGCCGGCCTCTCATTAACACCCCACTTGAGTGGGGTGTGGGCGGTGGTCTCGGGGCCGGAACCGCTTCAGCGGTTTACCCGCCACCGTAAACCGCTGAAGCGGTTGGGGAGCCGGTTCGCGTGCCACCCCCACCTCGCTGAAGCGAGGTGTTAATGAGAGTCGGCCGCCCACCC
>CAIWJG010000396.1 GCA_903912925.1 uncultured Verrucomicrobia subdivision 3 bacterium
AGGTGTTGGAGGTCATGGCGCCTCGTTCCAAACCTGCTTATCCGGATGCTTGGCAAAACGAGTGAAACGCAGAGACGCAGAGGAACGTGGAGAAACGCAGAGAAGAAGAACTCTCTGCGTTTCTCTGCGAATCTCTGCGCCTCTGCGTTAAATCTTCGCCGCCTGCGAGCAAAGCGGGATATAGCAATGCAAAGGCGCCGAGACGCAAGGGGTTCGGCCGCTGGGTGTCATCACCCGTTGGCTTTCTACATTCTGCAGCCCAAAGGCTGCGCACCTATGCGGAGGCGGGCTTGCGGCCTTTGAGGCGATAGCAGCCGATGACGCCGCCCAGGAAGAGCGCCGCCAAGGCGCCCTCCAACATGCTCCCGGGCTCCGGCACCGACGCCACCCCAATGTCCAGACCCCAGCTTGTCACCGTGCCCTGCTCGCCCCCGGACAAGTCCGCCACGTATAACGTCCAGCTCCCGTTGGGATTCAGCCCGGAGAACGAGCCGAGCAAGGCCGTCCGCTCCGCTGTGTCGAAAGTTCCCACCGTGGCCAGCGGGCTGATGGCTCGCCCATCCGGCATGTAACTCCCCGACGGCACACCCGCGCCGCCATTCAAGTGTATGTCCCCATTCACTCCGGCAGCACTAAACACCACGTTCATCCCGCCATCCCCGTAGCCCGGCGCGTTGCCCGTCGCCCGGCCGCCCCGGTTCAGCAGCACCGTAAACCCGGTGTCATGGACCAGGTAAGCTGGTCTAAAAAGGCTGGGGCAGACGTTTCGCCCAGTCCTGTGCCCACTTGTGCTCGCGTGTGCCCGGGTCAATAAGCGCGATCAGGACACCCGTGTCCACGAGTATGGTCATCGGCCGAAGCCTTCCAGGTACTTGGGATTTGTGGCCAGATCACGCCGCCCGCGTCCGCGACGCGCCCATGCCTTCTTAAGAATTGGCAGCGCCTTGTCGTAAAACGACTCGCCCGGAGGCAACTCGGGCAGATCCAGCGGCGGCGGCTTGTCGGGCAGTTGTTGCTCCAGGCACTCCCGCACCAGCGAGGACTTCGTCGTGCGCCGCGCCCGGCTTTCACTCTCAAGCCTGGCCAGCAGGTTCTCGGGCAATTTGAGCGAAATCGTCGTCATGATCCCAGGGTAATACGCCGCTCCCCGCTGCGCAATACGTCCTTCCCCGAAACTCGTATGGGAAGACCGTGTTTCCGCCGTGCCCGCTCGATGAGGATTCTCCGATGCGGAAGACGCGCCCGATTTCCCCGGGCCGGGTAAACTTCGCGCGGTCAGCCACCACGATTCCTCGCCGAGAAAAGTCTGGAAGCTGGACCCGTGAAAATGGACCAAGGTCGTCAAAGGTCACATGGCGCTCGCTGTAGGCCTGACGGTACTTGATGGATGGCTTCGACTTGGCGAACCAGACGATGTAATCCGATACATTGTCGAGGAGAGCTTGGTCCTGGCCAGAGGTCTTCTTAATGGTGATTAGGGACACGAAATTGTCGTCTCCAAAGATGGCGTCCATCAACGCCCGGACGCGGTGTACATTTGCATCTCCAATCTGGACGAAGATGGAGCCGGAATCAGCGAGCAAATCGCGGGCGACCGTGAGTCGGTCGCGGAGGTAGGTGAGATAGGAGTGAATGCCCTCGCGCCAGGTGTCGCGGAAGGCTTTTACTTGCTCGGGCTCGCGGGTGATGGCCACGCGCGCCGTTGCAGAGAACATACACACATCAAAGAAAGGTATTAACTTATGAAGATACAAGACATCCCCCAGACCGGGAAATTGGGTCTGACCGTGACGTGGCCGGGCCGTAATGGCCTGATCCGTCGCACACTCGTAACCCCCTCAAACCCGCGCAGCGACCGGCAGTTGGTCGTCCGTGACCTGCTGGCGCAGCAGGCGCGGCGGTTCGACGGGCTGACCGACGCACAGCAAGACGCCTGGATCGTGGCTGCGGCGGGCTACAAGTCCACTCCCACGCTCGGGCAGAGCGGACCGCTAACGGGTCTGCAACTGTTCGTCCGGATCAACTGCAAGTTGGGCCTGCTGGGCCAGGAGCCGGTGGACGTGCCACCGGTGTCGCTGCAGTTCCCAAGCCTGGCGCCCCAGAACCTGGTCATCACCAACACCGCGGGCGTCATCGCGGTGAAGTTGACCTGCCCGACGAGCCCGGGTGAGAATACAGTGCTGCGGGCCAGCCCGCCACAGAAGGCGGCGGTTCGGGCGTGTGGCAACTTCCGCATGATCGGCACCTGCCCGGCGGCGGTGCAAGGTTCGGCGGACATCACGGCGCTGTACGTGGCGCAATTCGGGTCCGTGCCGCTGGGCAAGCGCATTTTCGTGCGCGCCAGCACGATGGTGGGTGGGTTCGAGAGTTTGGGGCGCGAGTTCCAGGCCCGAGTGCCGGCTGCCTGAGGGCAAGCCAGCCGTTACCCCCTCCCCTGCCCTGACGGGCACCCTCTCCCCCTTTGGCGGGGGAGAGGGAACGGGTGGGGCTCCGGGGCGTGAAGGAAGAACAGCGAAGGCGGGAAGAGAAGGCGGCGAACTCGAGCATGAAATAGATGGAATTCGTTGACGCGCGGGACAAAAACCGCAACCTTGCGGGGCATGTCCTGAAGCCACGGAAGCACTGAACGGAAGCGTTTATGACTCACCGACTCGACTTTGTCCTGTTTGCGCTGTATCTGGCGGCAAACATTGCGCTCGGGCTTTGGGTGGCGCGGCGCAAAACGGCGGACGCCCGGGGATACTTCCTGGCGGGCGACCGATTGCCCTGGTACGCCATCGGCGGCTCCATTATCGCCGCCAACATCAGCACGGAGCACTTCATCGGGATGATCGGCATCGCCTATGCCGTGGGATTTGTCGTGGCGCAGTGGGAATGGGGGAACTGGTTTACGTTCTCGGCGCTGATCTGGATCTTCCTGCCGTTCTACATCCGAGGCGGGCTTTACACGATGCCGGAGTTCCTGGAGCGGCGGTTCAACAAGACGTGCCGTTACCTGTTCGCGATATGCTCGCTGGTGCTGTGGATCGTGGCGCAGATGGCCGTGGTGATGCTCGCGGGGGGCAAGGCGATGCAGGGGATGTTTGGCCTGGACCCGACGGTGACCATTATCTGCCTAGCCGTGCTGGCGGGGAGCTATACGATTTACGGGGGGCTGATCTCGGTGGCGTGGACGGACTTCCTGCAGTTCGTGGTGATGATGCTCGGCGGGCTGATCGTCACGGTTATCGGGCTACACCGGGTAGGCGGGTTGCATGAACTGATGCTGGCTTCGCCGGAGAAGTTCAAGATTATCTACCCCATCACAGATAAGGAGTATCCGTGGCTCGGGGTGTGGAGCGTCTTCCTCTCGGTGGGCGTGTGGTACAACTGCACCAACCAGTTCATCGTCCAGCGCTGCCTGGGGGCGCGCAGCGAATGGGACGCGCGGATGGGCGTGGTGTTCGCGGGGTTCATGAAGATCGTGCTGCCGCTGCTGGTGGTGATTCCCGGCATTGTGGCGTTCAAGCTGTTCCCGGGCCTGAGCGATAAGGACCAGGCATTTCCGCTGCTGGTGCGGGAACTGGTGCCGGTGGGGCTGAGCGGGATCGTGATGGCGGGGCTGGCCAGCGGCATGTTGTCACACATCAGCTCGGTGCTCAATTCAAGCAGCACGGTGTTTACTATGGACCTCTACAAGCCGTTCCAGGACTGGAGGTTGCGTGGGCAGGCAGCAGCCGACGTTAGCCGACATTGTGGTGCGGGGGCGAATAATGCGCCGACTGACGTCGGCGGCTACGGGGTGGCAGAGGGCAACAAGGACGAGCAACAGTTGGTGCGGGTCGGGCGGTTGAGCGCGTTCGTAATTCTGACGCTAGCGACGGTGCTGGCGGTCTGGTTCAGCCACCGGCAGCTTGGCGTGTTCCTGCTGATCCAAAATGTCGGGGCGTGGGTGGCGGCGCCAATTGCGGCGGTCTTTCTGCTGGGGGTGCTGTGGCGGCGGACGACGGCGGCAGCGGCAACGTTCGTGCTGGTGTTCGGCTTTCCCTACACGGCGTTCGTAGAGTATTACCTATTCAAGCAGGTGACGTGGCTGATGCCGTTCGACAACTGGCTGAACCGCACGCTCCTGGTGTGGGTGACCTCGGTGGTGCTGCTAGTCGTGGTTTCACTGTTCACGCGGCCACCGGACGCCGAGCGCATCCGAGGGATTATATGGTCGTGGGAGGTAGCGAAACTGCCGGAGTCGGAGCGGGAACGAAACCGGGGCTTCCGCAATCTGCTGCTCTGGTGGTTGATATTCATCGGCATCATGGCGGCCTTGTATGTGTATGTCATCTGGTTCCAATACGGCGGGCCCGGGGCGGTGGTAGCAAAGCCCTGATGAACTTATGAAGCAGATTGTGCGACCCAAGGTCGGGCTCTTGGCCCTGACACTCGAACTCTATGAGACGCTGCTGCCTGAGCTGCGCGCTTCGCGAGAAGCCTGGTTGCGGCGCGCGGTGATACCCGCGCTGCAAAACGAGGCGGACATCCTGTTCACGCGGGCGGTATCCCGGCGCGAGGACATTGAGGCCACCGTAGGCGAATTCGAGGCCGCGCATGTGGATGCGCTACTTGTGATCCTGGCGTCCTATTCGCCCAGCCAACTCGCTTTACCGGCGCTGCAGCAGACGCGCCTGCCGATCGTGATCTGGAACACGCAGGAGCTGAGGGCGGTGGATCAGGCCTTCACCCTTGCAAACATGATAGATAACCACGGCGTCCACGGGACCCAGGACCTGGCCAATGTCCTGACCCGCAGCGGCGTGCGTTTCCACTATGTCACCAGCCCGGATAATGACCCGGAAGGCCTGTCGGAGTTGGGCGATTTCTTTGCGGCAGCGGCGGCAGTCAACCGGCTGCGCTCGGCGCGGATCGGCAGCCTGGGTTATCCCTTCCCGGGCATGGGCGACTTTGCGGTGGATACCACCCACTTGGCCGCCACACTCGGTTGTTCGTGGATGATCCTAACGGTTGAGGACTACATCAAACGCGCAGCGGCGGCACCCGCGGCGGAGGTTGCGCGACTCGTGGCGGATTACCGGCAGGACTATGAGGTCGCGCCGGACCTGACGGAGACGGATTTGGCTTTAACTGCGAGGGCGGAGTTAGCCTTGCGAGGGATGATTGCGGAGCATCGCCTGGACGCGTTGACTTACCAGTTCATGGCATTCGGGGACGACGAGCGCACCCCCACACTGCCTTTCGTGGCGGCCAGCCGGTTGATGGCGGAGGGGATTGGTTTCGGTGGCGAGGGCGATCTCATCGCAGCGGCGGCGACTGCTTTCTTCAACTGGCTGCAGCCGCCGGCGAGCTTCACGGAGATCTTCACTATTGATTTTGCGGGTGAGAGCCTGTTCCTGAGCCATATGGGCGAGGCCAACACCGCCCTGGCCCGGCGTGATCGCAAGATTCCACTCGTTGCCCGGCCTGCCCCGATCACCCGCACACAGGGCCGCCAACTGGCGCTGGTCACCAGCTTCGAGCCTGGGCCGGCTACCATTGCTGCTCTGACTCTTGGCCCCCGGGGCAAATGGCGAGTAATCGCTGCTGCAGCGACGCTGGAAGATTATGGCCCGCTGCCCGGCTTTTGCGTGCCGCATTCCAAGCTGAAGCCGGCCAGCGGTGACGTTCGCCAGTTCCTGAGCGCCTACGCGACCGCAGGCGGTCCGCACCACAATGCCGTCCTGTTCGGAGACGCGAGGCCACGCTTGCGCTTCGCCGCCGATCTGCTGGGGGCGGATTACTGCGAGATTTGATTATGCTGCTCGGACTCGACTTGGGCACTACCAACGTCAAGGCGCTAGTCACCGACCTCGCGGGCCGGCAGCTTAGCGAGGGGGCTTGCCCCGTGCGCCTGTTCCAGATGGGCAGCGGCGGGGTGGAGCAGGACATCGAGGAGATTTGGAACGCCACGCGGACGGCGGTGCGGGAGGCGGTGCGGTCCGTTGACGGCGCAGGCATCAGGGCGGTGGGTGTTTCCAGCCAGGGCGGGGCGTTGCAGTTGCTCGATGCGCGAGGCCAGCCCCTGGGGCGGGTCATCAGTTGGCTCGACCAGCGCGGGAGTCCCTTCAACGACGCGCTCGTCAACGAACTCGGGCAGGAGTGGTTTGCGCAGCGACTGGGGCATTGCCATGCCGGTTTTGCGATTGGCCAACTGCTGCGCTTGCGGCAACAGGATGCCGCTTTGCCAGCCGCGCCCAACCGCATCGGCTTCGTCGGTGATATCATCGTCTCCCGCATGTGCGGCCGGGCAGCGCAGGACGGTACCTCGTGCTCGCTGACCCTGCTCTACAATCCGGACCGGCGGGATTATGACCCGGAACTGCTGGCGCGCCTGGGGGTGACGGCGGCTCAGTTGCCGGCCCTCCTGCCTGCGCGAGAACCGGCTGGCGGGCTGCTGGCTTCGTTCGCGCAGGAAGTCGGTCTGCGACCGGGCATCCCGGTCTCGGCGGCCGTCCACGATCAATATACCGGGGCGCTCGCCACCGGGGCCCTGCAGCCCGGCACAGTGATGGTCGGCACAGGGACCGCATGGGTATTGCTGGCCGTCGGTGGCAGTCGCACCGCGCCGGCCACGCTGGATGCATTTGTCTGTCACCATGTGGTCGAGGGGTTGTGGGGGCAAATCCTGTCCCTGGTCAACGGTGGCTCGGCGCTGGCCTGGGCGTTGGAACTGACCGGGCACAATGGTAAGAGCGGTGCGGAGATAGACCGTTTGCTCGAATCGGCGCCTCCGGGCAGTGATGGGCTACAATGTAGGCCGCTATTGGCAGCGTTGGTCCCCGCCGGCGTTGCGCCCAGCACGAAGGGGCAGCTCTGCGGTATGCAATTGTCGCATGGGGCGGGCCATGTCGTTCGAGCCGTGCTTGAGGGATTGGCCTTTGAGTTGAAGCGGCATATTGGGTTCTTACGGGATGCCGGCTTGCCCATCGAGCGGCTGGTTTTGGGCGGCAGCGCGGCGGCCAGCCGAGTGACGCCGCCATTGCTGGCAGCGGTTACGGCTCTTCCGCTGGCTTGCGCCGGCAGCCGCGCCAGCAGCACGCTGGGCGCGGCGATCATCGCCCGGGGGCTGTGTGAGCCCGCGGCGCCGCTGGCGAAGCTAGCCGAGGAAATGGCGCCTGCGGCGAGTTACGTCGAACCAGAAGCCGCGGCGGCATCATTATACCAGGCGCACTACGAGGAATACCTGCGCTCGCTGCCGCTGCTCAAACCGAATTCACGATGAACCCGACTCCGCTCTACTTTATCTGGGACTACAATGACGCGGACCGCGCCTTCTGGGCGGAGCACCTGGAGGATTGGCTGCCGCGCCGCATGTTCGACGCGCATACACACATAATAGATGGGCGGTTTCGACTGGAGCCGATGACGGACACCATGCGCCGCCAATACTGGGTCAACGAGGTGCTGGAGCCGATAGATGCGGCGACCGCGGAGCGCTGCTACCGCACGGTTTTCCCTAATCGGGAATTCTCATGCGTGGCGTTTGGTCTGCCGGACCTCGACTTCGACCTCGATGGCGGGAACAGCTACGTCCAGCAGGAGTGCGCGAGCCGGGGCTGGTATAGCCTTGCGGTAATTCGTCCGCAATGGTCTCAGGAGAAGGTGGCGACCCTCCTTGACAAGCCCGGCGTAATCGGCGTGAAGCCCTACTACTCGCTGATCAGCCTGGATCGTGAGACTCGCGACCGGCACCTGGAGGCGAGCATCTTTGAGTTCCTGCCGCATCACGTGCTCGAAGTCATCAATGACCGCCATGCCTGGGTGACCTTGCACATCCCCAAAGCGGCGCGGTTGGGCCACCCGGATAACGTGCGGGAGATTCGCGAGATTCGCCGCCGCTATCCGAACATCGTGCTGGTCATCGCGCACCTGGGGCGCTGCTACACGGAGCCGCATGCACTGGAGGCGCTGCCGCAATTTGCGGATGATCCGGGGCTATTCTTCGACAGCTCGGCGGTGTTGAACCCCGCCTGCCATCGGGTCGCGCTGCAACACCTGGGCCCCCGGCGCATTCTTTACGGTTCGGACAACCCCGTCATGTATATGCGAGGCCGCCGGCAATACCGCGAGCGGACGTATATCAACCGGACCAACCACCCGTTCCATTTCAACCGCGACCGGGAGCCTGCGGAGATTGAGGCACGCTATACGCTGTTTATGTATGAAGACCTGCTGGCCATTAAGCAGGCCTGCTCTGAGTTGGGCATCATTGGTCGGGAGGAGATCGAGATGATCTTCCACTCCAATGCGACCCGGCTCATCGCCGGCATCTTGAAGACAAACGCTGAAAAGCTGAAAAGCTGAAACATGAAACCCAAACCGTCCCATCGCATTTCAGCTTTTCAGCTTTTCAGCCTTTCAGCTTTTCCCTTGCAATGAAAACCGTTCGCTTCGGCCTGATCGGATGCGGCCTCATGGGCCGCGAGTTCGCCAGCGCGGCGGCCCGTTGGTGCCACTTGCTGGAAGCTGCCGCCCGGCCGCAGATCCTGGCGGCGTGCTCGGCGCATGACACATCCCTGCGCTGGTTCCGGGAGAACGTCCCTTCGCTCACGCAAACTACGTTGGATTACCGCGAACTGCTCCAAAACCCGGAGGTGGATGTGGTGTATGTGGCGGTGCCGCATCATCTGCACCAGGAGGTCTGCTGCGCTGCCATCGAAGCCGGGAAGCACCTGATGGGCGAGAAACCCTTCGGAATTGACCGCGAGGCGAATGAGGCAATCCTGACTGCGGCCCGCCGACACCCGGAGGTCTTCGTGCGGTGCTCGTCGGAGTTCCCTTTCTTCCCGGGCATACAAAGGCTGTGCGACCTGCTGGAACAGAATGCTTTCGGTCGGATTATCGAGGCCAATACTGGCCTCCTGCACTCCAGTGATCTAGACCCCCACAAGCCGATCAACTGGAAGCGGATGGTGGAGTTCAACGGCGAATACGGCGTCCTGGGCGACCTGGGGATGCACGCCCTGCACGTGCCGCTGCGCGCCGGCTGGCGGCCAAGTAATCTCCGCGCCGTGCTCTCGAAGATTGTGAAGCAACGCCCGGATGGGCGGGGCAACCTCGTTCCGTGCACGACCTGGGACAATGGCTTGCTCCTCATGGAAACGCTTGATCCGGCGAACGGGGAACCTTTTCCCTGGACGGTGAAAGTGCAGCGTATCGCGCCCGGCCATCGGAATACGTGGTACACGGAGGTGCTGGGCACCCGCGCCTCGGCCCGCTGGTCCAGCGCCAATCCGCGCCTGCTGGAGGTGATGCATTACACGCCCGGCGGCGAGCAGAAGTGGGAGCAGATCCAGACCGGCTACGAGCCGACCTTCAGGGCAATGACCGGCGCAATCTTTGAGTTCGGTTTCAGTGATTGCATGCTGCAGATGTGGGCGGCGTTTCTGCATGAGTTAGTCCACGGCAAGCCGTTGAAGCGGTTCGCCGGTTGTGTCACGCCCGAAGAGACCGCCCTCAGCCACCGGCTCTTTACCGCCGCCCTGGAGTCCCAGCGTCAGGGCGCCACCGTGGCTCTGGAAGACAAATGCTGAAATACTGAAACGCTGAAACCCGAACCATGCTCACATCCCCTTCCCATTTCACGACCAGCGGGCTGGAAAGCCCGCGATACGGCAGACAAGAATGTCTGCGCTACGCAGCATTTCAGCTTTACGGTCGCCCTGGAGTCCCCGTGTCAGAGCTCCACCGTGGCTCTTGAAACCAAACGCTGAAACACCGAAACACCGTCCCCCCCCCCCGCCCCTTCCTATTTCTGCTTTCTGCTTTCCCAATTTCTGCTTTTGATATAGCCACTCATTAAGCAACGGAATATGACAGAACCATTCATCAACCTAACCGGGTTACCCGCCCGTTGGCCTTTTCAGCCGGTTGCCCTGTCGCTGGGGGAACTGTGCGGTGAGGCTTACGTCCGGGCGGCTTGCGCTAACCATGCGGTGCTAACCGGCGAAGAACCTGCCGCCGTGACCGAAGCAGCGTTCAAGCGGGTGGAGTTTTTCCCGCCAGCTTTTGAGCGCCGGCTGCTCCACTTGTTGCCCCGGGTCGGCCAGAAGGTCGGGACGCGACTGGCCGAGACGTCCGCCGGGGCGACCACGCGCGAGTTCGAGATCCATACCAAGGTCGAGCTGGCTCCCTTAAGCGCGCTGGGCTATTTCCGGATCGGCGAGGACGGCCATCTTTACCTCACCGCCAAGAGTGAGCACTATCACACGCCGCTGGGACATTCTTTTCCTGGTTATCATCTGTTGGATCGGGCGCGCCGGCTCGGCATCCCCAACGCCACGCACAACAACACCCGCGGGTTCATCACTCGCCGGCTTGAACAGGAACTGATCTCCAGCGTGAACGGATTCCCGCAGGGGGACGTTGGCACCCTCAAGACCGTCCTGGCTTCTACTGACCCCGAGGTCCTTAACCGGGTCCTGAACCTCCAAACCGGCAGCCTGGCCGCCGAAGCGGCGCTCAAGTTCATTCTTGCCCGGTTCTATCGCTCTGAGGCTACCGCTCCTCTTCCCAAATACCACGGTCGTATTCCAGTGCTGTTGGTCGTGGGCAACGATGATGGCGATCTCAAGGCCAACTACCACGGCACTACGATTCTAACGCAAGTCATGCGCGGGATGTGGCCGGAGCTACACGAGGCCATTCGGGAACGCGGGTTCCGGGTCGCAGCCGTCCGCCCCGATTCCCTGCCTGACCTCGAAGCAGCCTTCGCGAACTACGAGCGGGACAATCTCAAGCTGGCCGGCTTCTTCCACGAGATCGTGATGATGAACTATGGCGGGCGCCGGCTCTCGCGCGAGTTCCTGACGCGGGCCTACGAGCTCTGTCGTCAGCATGACGTGCCCACCGTGGCGGACGAAATCCAATCCTGCCTCTGGGCGCCGGGGTTGTTTCTCCATCGTGAATACGGTCTGCGCCCCTCGTTCGTGGCCATCGGCAAGGGCTTTCCCGGCGGGGAATACGCCGCCTCGCGCCTCCTCTTCAGCGCGGCGTTCGACAACCTGCCCCAGTTCGGCGCGCTCGTCACGAACGGGCAGGAGGAACTGGCGTCCTTGGCGTACCTGGTCACCCTGCGCTGGGCAGCGGCCAACCGGGAGGTCATCCGCGAGGTTGGCGACTACTATGCCGGCCGACTGCACAAACTGGCAGGGAAATTCCCGAAGCTCGTCACGGGTGTAGATGGCAGTCGGCACATGAGCTGCCTGCGTTTTGGTGACACCCACTCGGCGGTCACTTTCGCCAAGCTGCTGGTCGCTCGGGGGCTCGACGTTAGCGCACAGACTTACAAGCCGGACTGCCCGCCCAGCGTCCTCACCAAGCTACCGCTCATTGCGGGGTGCGAGGTCGTGGACTTTATCCTCGACCGCATGGCGGGCGTCCTCCGCGAGATGAAGCAATAATCAGGGGTGGTTCATTACCGCATCGGCAATGATCCGCGCCGCCTGGTCGTGTGAGATCCGGTCAGTGTTAATCATTAGGTCGTAGAGCAACGGATCGTCCACGTCGGCCTTGAAATACTTCTTCAGGTAACGCTCGCGCCCGCGATCTTCCTCGTGGATGAACTTCAGCGTCGCTTCCTTGCTCAGATGATTCAGTTCCTGGATACGTTGCGCGCGTTTCTCCAGGGCGCTGACGAGCCGCACATGGAAAGCGTGCTCAAGATTGGCCGTCACCACCGCGGCACCCCGGCCGATCAGGATCACATTGCCCAACTCCGCCAGGTGGAGGATGGTCTCGGTGACCTTGCGGACCAGCAACCAGGAAGGCGGATGCAAGCCGAACAACTCTTCCATCGTATCCGCTATCTCGGAAGTTCGGTCTTCGGGCATGAACTTGGCGACGCTCCCCGGCAGGTTGTGTTCCTGCAGGACCTTAGCTACGAGGTTGCGGTCAAAGATGGTCCACGGGCAGGCGTCTTTGGGGCTACGCGCCTGCAAGAGGGTCGCCAGTTTCTCGGCCACGGCATGAGCACCCGAGCCCGCCTGGCGCGAAATCGTCACCGCTCGTCGCGGCACACCTTCTTCGGGAGAAACCTGCCTCTTCCCCGCCGGTTGTAAATGGCAACTGATGAAAGTCAGGGCTCGGTCCAAACCAGGTTGTGTTTTCATAATGCTACGCGGTTCCAACAATTCATTTCGATCCCTACTGTAACTGCACTCCGGCCTTTCAACGATAGCTTACCACAATTCGCTCGATCGGCCAAGGGTGATCTTGGCAGCCCTGCTGGGCTACGGCTGACCCCTTGCGTGCTCCTTTCCGGGACACCCTGTCTTGAATACCTGCCACCAATGGACGGCAACAACTGACGCCACAGACGCCTCTGGAGCCACCAGGCTCAGCGTGCAGGGCCCGGTTCGAGTGAAAAAAGCAGATAAACTCAATGGATTAGACACGAGGCGGCATACGGCATACCTCACTCGACACGATGCCTGCAGCCCCCCCCCGGGGGGGGGAATCCCCGGGTCTCAGTGGCTGGCCAGTTGGCAAGGTTTATGCTTAGGCAGGGTCTGGTATGATGTTTTCAGTATTTTCTTTACGGAAGAGCCGCGCTGCTCTTGTCACCCTCCTCGGTGGCGTCTTCTTCGCCGTCTCACCATTGGCTGCTTCACCACCGGCTGCTGTTGCCGCTGGGACCGTCACGCTGGCCTGGGACGCTAGTTCTGGCACCAACGCCATTGCCAACTATAAAGTGTATTACGGGGCCGCCAGCGCCACCTACACCAACTCGGTTGCCGCAGGCACTAACCTTACCGTGTCCGTCTCCAACCTGGTCGTGGGCACAACCTACTACTTTGCCGCCACAGCCGTGGATACCAGCGGTTTGGAGAGCGATTACTCCACTGAAGTTTCGACCATGATTGCGCCGCCGAACCAGCCGCCCACGCTCAACACGCTGGCCGATGTCATCGTCAACGAGAATGCCGGCCAGCAGACCGTCAACCTCTCCGGCATAAGCTCCGGCGCGGCCAACGAGTCTCAGACGCTCACGATCACCGCTTCTTCGAGCAACACGGGGGTCGTCCCGAATCCAACGGTGACCTACACCAGCCCCAACGCCACGGGTTCGATTCGGTTCACACCCGTCGCCAACACCTACGGCTCCGCCACGATCACCGTCACGGTCAACGATGGCGGCACCGGCAACAACGTGATCTCGCGCACCTTTGCGGTCGCAGTGAATCAGGTTAACACGCCGCCGACTATTTCCAGCATTGCTGACCGGGTTGTTGCCATGGACGGGGCGACTCCGGCGATCGCCTTCACTATCGGCGACGCCGAAACGTCAGCGGCGGGTCTCACCGTGTCCGGCAGTTCGGACAATGCGGCCCTCGTGCTGCCGGCGGACATCGCATTTGGCGGCAGCAATATCAACCGCACCGTGACCATCACCCCTGAGCCCGGACAGACTGGCGTTGCCAACGTCACGATCACTGTCAATGACGGAACGGATACGACCAGCAGCGTCTTTCAGTTAAGCGTGCGACAGAGACCCGCGGCCCCTGGCGGTTTCCGCGTCGCGACCGTTCCGCCGTAACAGCGGGGCTACACACAGCTCCTGGCACACAAGCAATCCCGGGCAGTAAACCACTGCCCGGGATTTTGCTTTGTGCGAGAGGTTCATAAGCATCGCCAAAGCGCCTCCATCTCCAATTCCGTCTCCAATCGCATCTCGTGCGATCAGGGAGTAGCCTTCTACCCGGCCTTCTTCCCCGTGATCTGCACTCGAAACGAGCTAGCCGACACGACGCGATCCAGTTCCCCGCCGTAAAACGCCTGCCGGTATTCCTCGCTTTCGAGCAGGTGCTGATCCCACCGCTTTCGCCGAATCAGGTACTTCAATTCCTCCAAGTCCTCTGACCACCGGACACCATTGAAGAATTCAGCTCCGGCGAATTGAGTCTTGTAGAGCGCATTGCGGGAATAACAGGACCCGAGATACAGGAACTCGAAGTCACGCTCGGCGAAGAGCGCCGCCGCTGAAGTCATCATGAACATGCCGAGGTTACGGCTGTAGTAATTGAGGTCGTAGAAGGCATAATAGTAATAGGCCACCGCCGGCGGTTCGAGATACAGCGTGGCGGTGCCGACCTCCGCCCCGGACGCGGCATCCGTAAACAGCAGCAGGTGCGACGTCATTCTGCCCGTAAAGAGCGAGTCCAGGCGCTCATACGACATGGTGTCCTTGCCGAACTTGATATCCGTATAGGTCTTGTAGGATTCCCGGCGCTGGGCCGTATAATCAAAGTCCGCCCGCTTTAGGAGCTGAACGGAAATGTCTTTCCCCTTGCGCAGGATGCGCCGGTTTTCGGAGGAGGGCCCATACTGCTGCAAGTTGATCCGCACCTGCCGGCAGAGGTAAAAACGATCCAGCTCGCGCGACGAGGGCAGGAACCCGCGGCTGAAGAAGTCGGCCGGCGTCTCTCCCGGTTCTGGAAAGGCCCAGACGGCGTAGGGAAAGATGTAATGGCCGTAATCGGGCTGGCTTTCGGAAAAAGCGAGCTTCATCGCGCTACCGCCTCGTTCACGTAGAGCTTCGGCAGCCGCGCCCTCCAACTGACCAAAACGTCGTAGGACACCGAATTCTTCAGCTTGGCAACTTCATGGACCGAGATCTCGTCCTCCCCTTGCCGGCCCATGACGACCGCTTCGTCCCACAGTTGCGCGGCGGGAACACCCGTGATGTCCACCGTGACGGCGTCCATGGCCACTCCGCCCACTAAAGGACACCGCTGGCCGTGGACCAGCACGCACCCCTGGTTGCGAACGCGGGGGAACCCATCGCCGTAACCGAGCCCCAACACCGCAATGCGCCGTCGCGAGGACGCCGTGTAGCGCATCCCGTAGCCAACCGTGTCGCCCGGTTGAAGATCCTGAATGGCAACAATGCGCGCCTTGACAGTCATGACCGGTTCAATGCCCGGAATGCGCCGGCAAACGGAGGAGGGAAACACCCCCAGCGGCAGTATGCCCAGGCGGACCATGTCAAAGTGCGCCTGGGGCAAATCCAGAAATCCGCCACTGTTGCAAAGATGCTTCACCTTCACCGCCAGGCCAAGGCCGGCGATGTCGCGCTTAGCCTGTTCGAAGCGAGCGAGTTGCTGCAAGGCAAAGGTCTTGTCCACTTCGTCGGATTGGGCAAAATGGCTCAGCATCCCTTCCAGCAGCAGCGATTTGGTCGAGCCGATGAGCGCGGCGAGGGAAGCCGCTTCGTTCCAGCGAACGCCGTAGCGGTTCATGCCGGTGTTGATCTTCAGGTGTACCGCCACCCGCTTGCCGGCTCGCGCCGCCAATTGGCCGAGCACGGCCACTGTGTGCGGCTCGCTGACACAGCAAGTTAGATCGTAGTCAAGGCACCAGGGCAGCTCCTTCTCTTCACGGTCGCCCAGCAGCAGCAGCCGGGCCCCGACGCCCCGGTCCCGCAACGCCACCGCTTCCTCCAGCGTACTCAGCGCGAGAAAGCTCGCCCCGCAAGCCAGCGCCGTCCGGGCCACCGGCAGCGCCCCGTGACCATAGGCCTCGTCCTTGACGACCGACAATATTTGCAGACCCGCCGGCTTGACGCGGTTGATCAGCTCGAAGTTCTGCTTGAGGCGGCCAAGATCAATTTCGATCCAGGCCGGACGTGGCGGCGTATCCGGCAGCGCCTGCTCAACGGGTTCAGACTCCAACCGCTCGGGCAGCGCCGGCGAGCACGGACTCTCTAACCCGGCGGCAGGCGACTCAACAACATCGGCAGACAAAGTGCTCATGGAAAAGGCGGCCGAAATGTAACGCCTAACGCTCCGACCGTGCAACGCTTTAACGCTCGCTTTCGCGCACGTGCTGAATCCAGGCGCATTGACTCGAACGGCGTGGGGGAACGCGCCAGACATCTCACGTTTCACGTTTCACGTTTCTGAATATATCAAGCGCCATCACAACCAGCGGAATCTCCACCGCGCTCTGGGATGCCAATCACCTGTGGACTTCAAAAACCAAAACAGCTACCAGTGAAGAAGGCTTACACAACCGACCACATGAGAACCCTCCCAAACTCACCCAGCCATCAAGTATCAACTGTCAACTTCCGACCTCCCGGCTTCTCCCGCCGTGAATTTCTCCGAGCCTCGGCCCTCCTGACGCTGAGCGCCGCCATGCCGGGATGCAAGACCGGCGAGGGCGGCTGGGGTCCGGAGCCGATCATCGACATCCACCAGCACCTCGGCTACTCCGGGCGGTCGGATGAAGTGCTGCTGGCTCACCAGCGCGCGATGGGCGTCACCAAAACCATCCTGCTGCCGGCCGGGCGGCCGGTGAACACCGCTTCGACTCATGACGGCCGTTCCAACGGACTGGAAGCCCAATGCCTCGGCAACGAGTTCTGCTATCGCTTCGCCAAGGCGCATCCCAGGCATTACCTGTTCGCCGCCTGCGAAGTGCCCGACCTCCCGGACGCGGCGCAGCAGATCGAGGATTACTTGAAGCTCGGCGGCGTCGCCATTGCTGAGCTGAAGTTCGGTGTCGAGTGCGACTCTCCGGAGATGCAGAAGCTCTATGAGCTGGCCGCCGAGTACCGCGTGCCGGTGCTGATGCATTGGCAGCATAAGATGTACTCCTACGGCTTCGAGCGGTTCTACCTCATGCTGGAGAAACACCCCCAGACGACCTTCATCGGCCACGCGCAGACCTGGTGGGCCAACATTGACAAGCACCACACTGACCAGTCGGTGCTATACCCCAAGAGCAAAGTGACCCCCGGCGGCCTCACCGACCGTTACCTGAGCGACTATCCCAACATGTATGGCGACCTGTCCGCCGGATCAGGCCTCAACGCCTTTACGCGCGACGAAGACCACGCCCGCGAGTTCATTCAGCGGCACCAGGACAAGCTGCTGTATGGGAGCGATTGCAACGATCACGACGGCCAGGGATCCAAGTGCAGCGGCGCAGGGATGATCGCGGCCATCCGCCGGCTCTCCCCGACCAAGGACATCCAGCGCAAGCTGCTCTACAAGAACGCCAAGCGGGTGTTCAGGATTTAGTCTCACGCCTGCTGCTGGATATCATAGCCGTAACTATTCAGCAGAACGCGGTCTTCCCCCTCACCCCAGCCCCACTGCCGTTGAATTAAGGCAGAAAGGGAGCGTGGCGTGGCTTCTCCCTCTCCCCTTCCGAAGGGGAGAGGG
>CAIWJG010000397.1 GCA_903912925.1 uncultured Verrucomicrobia subdivision 3 bacterium
CCAAAGAACTGATTCACCTGCCGGGTGAATGGAAGGCTTAGGAAATCCATGCATAACCATCTGTCTTTGTGATCTTTGCGTTCTTTGCGGTTAAATCAACTGCCGAATTTAGGATAATCAGTGGAATCCGTGTCTGCCTTCGGCCTTCGGATTTCGGGCTTCGGATTTCGCCTCCCGGCCGTCCCTGGGCGGATCAGTCCGCCACGGCCAGATCCATGTCGCTCGAGTAGTAGAGAATGCGGCCGCAGTTGCTGCAGGAGACCAACTCCTTCTCGGCCTGGCACGTGACGGTCAATTGGGGCGGCAGCTTCATGTGGCATCCGCCGCAAACGCCGTGCTGGACGCCCACGACCACATTCTCCCCTTTGCTCCGGACCAGCCGCTCATAGCGGGAGCGAGTGCTTTCATCCACCGCGGAGGCCAGGGCCTCGCGGTTGGTTTCCAGTTCAGCGAGCTCTTTCTGTAAATTCTGTTCCCGCGCGTCGAGTTGGGCGACCTGCTCGTCCATGAGTTTGCGCGCCTCCTTGACGGTTTGCGTCGCCCGCAGGACTTCCTTTTGCCCCGCTTCCGTCTGTTCCATCAGCTCGATTTCCTGGTCCTCGATCTTGAAGATGGCTTCCTTGCACATCTCGATTTCGTGGGCGAGCGCGCGGTATTCCTCGTTCTTCCGGGTCTGGAACTGCTGGTTGGCGTAGCGGACAATGAGCTGCTTCTTGGTCTCAACTTCCAGCTCCAGATCTTTGCGGGAGGATTCGATATGCATGATCCGCAGCTTGGCTTGCTCAAGTTGGGTTTGGGCGGCAGCGGCCTTGGCCTTCAGCGACTGGCGCTCCGGCTCGATGTGCGCCAGTTCCTCCTCTACGCGACCGATCTTCCGGTCGCGGTCCTGCAGAATCAGCAGCTTTTCAATGACTTCAAACATGTTCGCAATTCCAACAAAGGGGCAGGGTATCTGCCGTGCCCGCGCAAGTCAACCTGCGGTATTCCAATTGCAGTTTCCCGGTCGCTGCGTTACTAAAGCGCCATGCGATTCATTGGCAGCGTCATCGAGAAACTGCAGCGGCATCCGAAGCGTATTGTCTTCCCGGAAGGTGCCGAGCCGCGTGTAATCCAGGCGGCTCGCCAGTTCTGTGCCCTGAAACTTGGGGTGCCGATTCTCCTGGGCGACCGGGCCCGGATCGCCGAAGTGGCCAAAACTCTGAATATCTCGCTGGAAGGCATCCGCGTCATCAACCCTGCCGAGAGTGAGGAATTGGACAACTTTGCTCGCCGGTTCGAGCGGTTGCACCACTACACCGGCAAGCGCATGAAGGACTTCGAGGCACGGGAGGCCGTGCGGCAGCCAAACTATTTCGGCGCCATGATGCTGGCGATGCACCAGGCGGACGGTTTCGTCGCCGGCACCCACCAAATCACCGGCAGCGTGCTCCGGCCGCTGTTTCAAACCATCAAACCCGCTCCCCAGACCAGCACCATTGCCAGTTGCCTGGTGATGGAGGTCGAAGACTCGCGCCTCGGCGAGAATGGCGTGTTGTTCATGGCAGACTGTGACGTCGTTGAAGAGCCGTCGGTCGAGCAGCTTGCTGATATCGCCGTGTCCACGGCCCAACTGGCGCGGCGCTTGCTCGGCTCACGCCCGCGGGTGGCGCTCCTCTCTTTCTCCACCAAGGGGAGCGGCAGCCACCCCTCGGTGGGCAAAGTCCAAGCTGCCACCGCGCTGGCCGAACATAAGGCCCTGGAGCGAAAGGTCGAGGCGGACTTCGACGGCGAGCTCCAGGTGGACACCGCGATGGTTCCCGAGATTGCCGCCCGCAAATTGCCCAACGGCAAACTGGGCGGCAACGCAAACGTCTTGATCTTCCCGGACCTTAATGCCGCCAACATCGCCAGCAAACTCGCTCGGCTGGTTGCTCGCTCCAACGCCTACGGTCACATGCTCCTTGGTCTGGACCGTCCGGCAGCCGACGTTTCGCGTGGATCCAATGCCCACGATATCCTTGGCGTCGCCGCCATTGTCGGCGTCCAATCCATTGACTACCACGTGCTTTACCCCGGCGCCGGGCAACAACTGCCGGGCGAATGAGTGATTCCAAACTAAATACTGACAACTAAGAACTCAAAACTTAGCATCTCCCCATGCCGCTCCCTTATCCCATCAACCCGAACCTCCAGACCGTGCCGGTATATCAGCCTGGCCGCCCCATCGAGGAAGTCGCACGTGAACTCGGCTTGCCCGCCGACGACATCATCAAGCTCGCCTCGAACGAAAACCCCATCGGCCCGTCGCGACTGGCCCTGGCCGCCATGCGCAAGGCGTTGGCCAAGGTGAACCTCTACCCCGATGGCAATGCCTATTACTTCAAGCAAAAGCTCGCTGCCAAACTCGGCGTGACCCCCGCCCACATCATCCTGGGCAACGGCTCCAACGAGGTCATTGAGTTCGTCGGCCATGCCGCGATTTCGCCCGGTACCGAGGTGGTCGTTTCGCAGTATTGCTTTGCGGTCTATAACATCGTGGCGGCCCTGTTTGGCGGCAAGCTCGTCGTCGTGCCGGCTAAACAATACGGCCACGACCTGGACGCTATGCTGGCCGCCATCACCCCCAACACGCGGGTGGTGTTCGTCGCCAACCCTAACAACCCGACCGGCACGATCGCCAGCCGCGAAGCCCTGGCCCGCTTCGTGGCCGCCGTGCCTGAGAACGTCGTGCTCGCCTTGGACGAGGCTTACATCGAGTTCCTGGACGATGCGCTCGACCTGGTGCCGGAGATTCGCCGCGGCCGGAAGGCCAACCTGTTGCTGATGCGGACCTTCTCCAAGATATACGGACTGGCGGGCTTGCGTCTCGGCTATGGCATCGGCCACCCCGACCTGATCACCGAACTTGAGAAGATTCGCCAACCCTTCAACGTCAATGCCATAGCTCAGGCCGGCGCGCTGGCGGCGCTGGATGACACTACCCACGCGGCCAGGACCCGTAAGGGGAACTCCCGCGGCCTCAAATTCTACGTGCGGGCCTTCCGCAAGCTGGGTCTGGAGTTCATTCCTTCCTCGGCGAACTTCATTCTGGTGCGCGTCGGCGACGGCTCGCGGGTGTGCAAGGAAATGCAGGCATTGGGCGTGATCGTGCGGCCTATGGGCGGCTACCACTTGCCTGAGTGGGTCCGCATTTCCATCGGCACGCCCAAGGAAAACATTCACTGCCTGGAGGCCCTCAAAACGGCTCTCGCCAAACCGGAAGCGCCTGCGCTATCCTCCTGACCTGAACCCAAATCTCAACCTAACGTGAAACTGACCGACCTGCGGGGTATCCTGCAGTACATCCCCCAATTCCGCGAGAAGACGTTCATCATCAATGTGGACGGCGCGATCGTCACGGACGAGAACTTCGCCAATATCCTGGTGGACATTGCTGTGCTGCGCTCCCTGAGCATCCGCGTTGTGCTGGTCCACGGTGCCTCCGCTCAGATCAAAGCGCTCGCCGCGGAACAAAAGATCACGCCGTCCAACCTCGATGGCACGGGCGTCACTGATGAAGCCACGCTCCGGCTCGCCCTGACCGCCGCCAACCGCCTGACGCATGAGGTCCTCGAGGGCCTCTCGGCGATTGACCTCCGCGCCGCGTGCAGCAACGCCCTGATCGCCCACCCCGTCGGCATCCTGCACGGCGTGGACCAACTGTTCACCGGCAAGGTCGAGCGGGTGGACGTCGAGATGCTCCAGCAACTGCTCGACCATGGCATTGTCCCCGTGCTGCCACCGCTGGGTTTCGACGGCGAGGGCAAGACCTATCGCGTCAACTCCGATGGCGTCGCCCTGGCGGTCGCCGAAGCGCTCAAAGCCACGAAGTTGATGTTCATCACTACGTACGACGGTATCCGCGTCGGGGACCATATCATCCGCCAAATGCCCGTCTCCGACCTCGAATCGGTGCTCGCGCTCCAGAAGGCGGACGTGCATCCGGCCATGCTCTCCAAGGCCATCCATGCCGCCGCCGCTTGCAAAGCCGGTGTGCCCCGCGTCCATGTCATCAATGGCTCCGTCGAGGAGGGGCTGCTCGCCGAAGTCTTCACCAACGAAGGCGTCGGCACCCTCATCTACGGCAACGAATTCCAGCAGATCCGCCGCGCGCTTAAGAAGGACATCCGCAGCATCCTCAACCTCACCAAGCGCTCCGTCGAAAGCGAGGAGCTGGTCAAACGGACTCGCTCCACCATCGAGAAGCAACTGGGCGACTATTACATCTTCGAGATCGACAGGAACCCGGTGGCATGCATCGCCCTGCACGACTGGCTCGATCACGGCAAGGCCGAGCTCGCCTGCCTTTACGTCAGCCCGGCGCACGAAAACCAGGGCATCGGCCGCAAGCTCGTCCAGTATGTCGAGAACAAGGCCCGCGAGATGGGCTTCAGCGAGCTTATCGCGCTCTCGACGCAGGCCTTCACCTATTTCCAGTCCAAGGGCGGCTTTGTCGAAGGCACTCCCGCCGACCTCCCACCCGCCCGGCGCGAGAAATACGAACAGAGTGGCCGCAACTCGAAGGTCCTGATAAAGAAGCTCAAGTAGCCGACTGCGGCCAAGCCGTGTCCTCCGGTCTCGGGTTCACCACGCCGGGAGGAAATGGGTCACTGTGGGCACCCCTGCCGGCGGCAAGGTCTCGCCGACCTCAGTAGGGTCGTTGCTCAACCGTTTCGGGCGTGATGATCTCGAACTCGCGCTGAAACCACTCCTGCGGGGTTTTAGGTGCCGGCGTCCCCGCCGGCAAATCCTCCATGCGCGGCACGACCGCGATTGCCAGCGCTTTGGATTCCAGCCAACGACGCACCGTTGGCCCGTAGCCGCACACCGCCACTGCCTTCAGCGAACCAGTGTTCAGCTTCTCCGCCAGCGCCTGCGAACAGGGCGGCAGCCCCCCAAATACCACGATGGCCTTGGCATCAGGGTACTTCTCCGCCGCCGCCAGGAACTGCTCTTCGGTCACCCCGCCCATATCCATCATCCCGCCAGCCGCTCGGGGCATTATTTCCGTTCCCGCCAGCTTCAACATCGCGTGGGATTGAAGCGCCGCCGTCAGCGCCGTGACGCGCTCGCGCGTGGCATCCGGTCCCTCGTGCGCGCTCTGCCGGCTGAGGATCACGACCTTGCCGGGTCCGCCGAGCAGCCGCCCGAGTTCTTCGGCCAGCACTGCACCCACGGCGGCACTTGGCCGCAGGTTGACATGGGGGCCGGAGAACTGTCGCCATAGTATAAGTGCGGCCGCCAGGAGCCCCAGCACAGCGAGTGTCGCAACCAGCTTCTTGTTTTTCATCCAGCAATCTCAGTCAGGCTCGCCCATGCGGGCTGGCAGGTCATTCCAGGTCCCACATCCAGCGCGGGTCGTATATGTTGTTGCCGCCGCTGGCCCATCGGGGATTGCCAGTGGCCGTTTGCCCATTAGGCCCCTTGCCGGGGTAGTATTGGAGTCCCAGCAGGCTCACCCGGATGGCTGCAGCGTGGCCATCCATGAATCCCGCGTTACCACGCAGATCGTGACGTCCAATTGGCCGTTGGGGGTCGTCGGTGTAATAGGGGGAATTAGCCGGCGTGCGATAGTAAAGGGTCGCCATGTCCTTGGTTTCTATCCACAAATCTGGATTACGTTCGGTGGGATTGGCGATCAGACCCGAGTCGGCGTAGGGCACGGTATCGGACGGATGCTTGACCGAAGAGAATTTGGCTGGTTTATCCCGCCAGCCGCCAATGTCCGGGTGATTCATCGCGATGCCGTAACCATTGTGTACCATCGGGCAGGCGATGACGTTGGTGGTGGCCATATAAGACCGAAGTGAATCTGGCCACCAGATCCCGTCGGTGCTGGGCCACCATGCCCCCGGCGCGGTCACTCCATTCATGTAAAGCAGGACAATGTATTCCTGGTAGTCGCCGGCATACAGCACCGTGGCGAGGCTAACCTGGCGGATGTTGCTCAGGCACTGGGTCGCCTTGGCTTTCCCCTGAGCCTTGGCAAGCGCTGGCAAGAGCAGGCTGGCCAGAATGGCGATGATGGCGATCACGACCAGCAGTTCAATCAGCGTGAAACCAGTCCGCTTTCCTCGAAACGCTTGGAGCTTCATGGTGGAACTACCACTATGCCAGTCTTGGCACCTTGTCAACGCTTAACCGCACGCTAGACAACGAAAGGGCGCATCCCACATTTTTCTGGAGCGCGGACATTCTTGTCCGCCGGTGGGTTTCCGGGTTGGCCATCACGCAAAGGCGGACAAGAATGTCCAATGCCGCTAGGATTTGGCCCCTGGTCTGGAGGGTGACCTGCACAGAACTGCTGGCAGCGTGGAAACGGCGTGAGCACAGTTCCCCCTCACCCTAAGGGTGAATGCAGAAGGAAGAAGGAAGAATGCAGAAAGGGGAATGGCTCC
>CAIWJG010000398.1 GCA_903912925.1 uncultured Verrucomicrobia subdivision 3 bacterium
GTGGTGGTCGCTATAAACATGTCGCTCCTACGGAGCTGGCCCAACCCGGCTCATGCACTGGACGGCTGGATTCCGTCTCTGTTGATTGCTGGACATCACTGGCCCGCCGCCAGTGATGAGCATCGTTAGCGCATTGTATGAGCCGCCGCCTTTATACACTTGTTGTGGCCTCCTCAGCCTCGGCAGCGGGATGCTCGGTCCAGCGCGGGAGCGTGGATTTTCCCAACCCGTGGTTCTCCGGGAGCCTTGGGCCGATTTCGCTTATCGCATTTCATTCCTCAACGGTGCTTCAGGTCGGCGGCACTTACTTCACACTTGCGCTGCCGTTCTACGCGCCCATCATCTTCTGCACCATGCTGGTCGTCGTGGTCTGGTTCGTGATGAAGCGGAGGGCGCATGCCTGAAGTCGCTAACCCGCCAGTTGAGCGGACCGGGGCCAGCCGGATTTGTCAGCGTGCATTCGGAGCCCAGCGGCGGCTGGTCCCGGCCGCTCACCGGCATCGTTAGCAACTTTTCCCAGACTGCATGGTCTAAGAGAAAAGGTATGAAAGGCAAATGGAGAGCAGTTTTTTACGGCCTGGCCCGCCTTGGTCGGCGTAAAGGGGTCAGTTAATGAGAGTGTCATGTTGCCTGAAAAGGTCGGTCCCAGAACGGTGATATATTGCGTTTGAGCGACGGGGTTGCGGCAGGGTAATCGGTCAAAGAATGCACCCCTTGAGCGCTCGCTGCGGTTTTCACATTCGACAGGTGGTGGAATCGGCTTTAAGCTTGGACCATGAACCTGAGAATCGAGGTTGAGCTCGAAACGGACGGCCGCTGGATGGCTGAAGTGTTGGAATTGCCGGGTTGTCTGGCCTATGCCGACAGCCAAGCCGATGCCGTGGCTAAAGCCAAGGCGCTTGCGCTGCGCGTGCTGGCGGATCGGCTGGAGCATGGCGAACCGGTGCCCGCGGGTGAGGAACTATTCTCGATGGCATGAGTCGTTGGGGGTCATGCAAAGCGCGACGATTACTCGCCGCCTTGCTCCGTATCGGTTGGACCATCAAACGCCAACGCGGCACTTCCCACCGAGTTCTGGCGCGGGCTGGCTGGCCGGATGTAGTGTTTGCCTTCCATGACGGTGAAGAGCTCGGTCCGAAGATGCTCGCGCGCCTCGCCAAACACACCGGCCTTGAACCGGAAGATATGTAGGTGCGGGGGCTAATGCGATTGTAATGTTTTGTTTGCGCCAAGAGGCGAGGTGACGCTAAGCCGGGTGCATGGCTCGGAAGCTGCGCAGTAACTGTTCAGGTGTGGGGCAGACCTCCGGTCTGCCGGTTCACGGAGTCTCCGACTCCGTGTTCATCGGGCCGCCGGAACACCGGGCCTTGGAAGAAGGACGCAAAGGTCTCGTGTGGAATGTTCATATGTCCACGGTTCGAATAGTCAACGGCGGTGTTTGGCCAGCCAGTAGTCGCGGAATGAGCGCAGGCGCGGCAGCGATTCGCGGTCCTTGACCCGATTGGTGGCGGTCTTGCTGGCGATGA
>CAIWJG010000399.1 GCA_903912925.1 uncultured Verrucomicrobia subdivision 3 bacterium
CCCTAAACGTCTTTGGCCCGCGTGAGACCGAGCCTCAATTCCTAGCGGCATTGGACAAGAATGTCCGCGCTCCAGAAAAATGTGAGATGCGCACGTCCTTGGCCTAACCGCAAAAAACCATTTGACCACTGCCGGCGGGGCGGCTAGGTTGCCAGCGTGAATGGCAATCTGAACCTGCTGCTATCGAGCGCGCTGCTGCTGCGACGCGCGGCAGTCGGGTTGTAGCCTTTCGCAAAGGTTTTCCGAACCCTACTGCCGTAGTCGGCGGTGGGGTTTTTCATTTCCCTGACTGCCCGGCGGTGCTAACAAGAAAGCGACATAACCATGCTTAAAGATCCGTCTGCGAAATATCGTCCGTTCCCGCCGGTCCACTTGCCCGACCGCCAGTGGCCGAGCCGCACCCTGACGCACGCGCCGAGCTGGTGCAGCGTGGACCTCCGCGATGGCAATCAGGCGCTGGCCGTGCCAATGAACGTAGGCCAGAAGCTGGAGCTGTTCCAGACGCTCGTGAAGTGCGGCTTCAAGGAGATTGAGGTCGGCTTCCCCTCGGCCTCGAACACCGAGTTCACCTTCAACCGCCGGCTCATCGAGGAGCAGCGCGCCCCGGAGGACGTGTGGCTCCAGGTGCTCGTGCAGGCGCGCGAAGAGTTGATCGAGCGCACCTTCGAGTCACTGGTCGGGGCGAAGAAGGTCATCATTCACCTCTACAACTCGACCTCCCCCGCGCAGCGCCGGGTGGTGTTTGGCATGTCGAAGGAGGAAATCCTTCAGGTGGCCGTGCGCGGCGCCCAGTGGGTTCAGGACCGCCTGCCCCGCCTGGCGGGGACGGAGGTCCGGCTCCAGTATTCAGTCGAAAGCTTCAGCGCCACCGAGGTGGAGTTTGCCAAGGAAGCCGCCGAAGCCGTGATGGCGGTCTGGAAGCCCACGCCCCAGCACAAGATGATTCTGAACTTGCCCGACACGGTGGAAGTAGCCGGGCCGAACGTCTATGCGGACCAGATCGAGTGGATCGGCCGCAACATCAAGCACCGCGACTCGCTGATCATCAGCCTGCACGCGCACAACGACCGCTCCACGGGTGTGGCGGCGACGGAACTGGGCTTGCTCGCCGGCGCGGACCGCGTGGAGGGCACGCTCTTCGGCAACGGCGAGCGCACCGGCAACCTCGACATCGTGACCGTCGCGCTCAATCTCTACATGCATGGCATTGACCCCAAGCTCGACTTTACCGACCTCAACGCCATTTGCGAAGTCTATGAGCGGTGTACGGGCATGACCGTGCCGCCGCGCCATCCCTACGCCGGCGAACTGGTCTTCACCGCCTTCAGCGGCTCGCACCAGGACGCGATCAAGAAAGGCCTCGCCGAGTGGGAAACCGGCCGCCAGAAATATTGGGACGTGCCGTATCTGACCATTGATCCGAACGACCTCGGCCGGGAATACCGCGAGGTGATCCGCGTGAACAGCCAGTCCGGCAAAGGCGGCGTGGCCTACTTGTTGGAGAACGAATACGGCATCGTGCTGCCCAAGGAAATGCAGCGCGAGTTCGGCCCCATCGCCAACGAGGAAGTGGACCGGCTCGGCCGCGAGGTCAGCGGCGCAGAGCTCAAGGGCATGTTCTGGCGCGAATACATCGAGCGCACCGCTCCCTGGCAGCTTCAGGGCTTCGAGACCGAGAGCCGCGACGGCAAGGTCCGGTGCCGCGCGCGCCTGCTCCATGATGGCAAGCCCGTCGAGTTCTCCGGCGAGGGCAACGGCCCGCTGGCCGCGCTCGTCCACGGGTTCAGCACGGCGGGCGTGCCGCGCTTCGAGATCGCCAATTACAGTGAGCACGCCTTGAGCGCCGGCGAAGAAGCGGCGGCCATTGCCTACATCCAGATCAAGCCGAGCAACGGCCGCACCCGGTGGGGTGCCGGGGTGGATACCAACATCGAGCTCGCCTCCGTGCGGGCTGTCCTGAGCGCGTTGAACCGGTCCTGAACTTCGGGGCGGCGCGAGCTTAGTGGACAACGCAGTCGGGCGCTCTGTTCGACCTTGGCTGCGGCTGCGTACCAATCGGCCCTCCGCTCTTCCGTGAGCGGCTGACTTGAATAAGCATTCGCAATGCTGAGAATGGCAGGTTGCGCAGCCGGGGCACACTGGTAGCAGTATGGTACCACCATGGACCTGCCATGGTACCGTAGAACGGCTCGGCACACCCCGAAATAGAGCCCGCCGACGACCCCAGAGCCCCGGTTTACCCACTCGAAGCATCAACACATCTAATCCAATAGACGGCCGTTAACGCAAAGACGCCAGGCCCGGCGGAGCGGGAAATCCGAGATCCGAAGCCCGAAATCCGAAATAAAGGGGAAGAAACCACAGACCCGCGGCGACGGCGCGGCAGCGCGGCGAGTGAACACTGATGGACACAGATGCCCGGCGCGGCCCCGGCGAGGTAACGGAGCGGTAACTGCGTGGCTCGCACCTCGTTGGCTTGGTTCCCTGGCATACTGAGGCCGATTCAGCGGCCACTTACACCGGATGCTCTGGGGGCGGTCCGGTGGCGGGACGGCGGCGGTACGGTGGGAGCAGGGGCGCACAGTGGCAGACGCGCAGCCGAAGCCGCAATAGGATAACCGCGGAAAACTCGGAATACGCGGAAGGAAGCGCCGGCAGGAATGCCTTCTCCGTATTTCGCGGCAAGCTCTCGGTTGGGCGAGTCAGACCGACGGCTGGCCCCGGCTCGAAGGCAAGCCCGGGTCGAGATCCAACGGGCTCTTGGCCTCCTTGAGGGTCAGGCTCGGCACGGTCTGTAAAGGGGTGGCAAAAGTCGAGGTAAAAGCAGGTCCACTTGTGGTACTCCGGGCGCTGGGCAGCGGGCACCCGAGCCCGTTCCAGCCGCCGTTCAAAGGCTACCCATGTTTCTCTCGCAACCTGCTGCCTCGCAATGTGTTTGGCTGATACCGCCCACCCTTGGGCAGCAGCCGATGATGGTAGAACCAACCCCTGGAAGGCGACAAGTGGAATAAATCGTCAAAATCAGCCTTTACAGCCGACCCCCCGGAGGAGTAAAGCTGGCCTTGATGAAGGCAAAGGATTCATTAGCGGCGGGGGAGGCGTTGGCCTATCCTGCCAAACGGCAAGATAGACAGGTCTGTCTAATCACTTGTTCGGCGACAACAATAAACCATGAAAGGAACAACGTAATGAAAGACGCAGACAATCGAAGTAAGATGAGCAGGCGTAACCGCAGCATTCAATTTGGCGTGCTGAGTGCATTTTTGGCTCTTGCACCGGCCGTTCCAGCACAGTTGAACGGACGCACATTAACTCTCCGCAATCTATACCAAGGTGTCGAACAGCCGGGCTATACCGTGACCTTCACGGTCGATTCGACGCCGGGTGCGTTGGAGGTTACAAACTGGGGCGCACAGGGCACAGGCGCACAGTTTAGCATCGATGTGTTTGATGTGGGTTCGAACCAAGCCAGCGTCGTCATTACCTCACTCAGTTCAGGCGGGATGGGAGCGTCTCCGAATCTACTCCATTTTACGGATGAGGCGCAGACGATTGCGCCCTTCACTGGTGCGACGCTCGGAGCGGTTAGCTTTCCCGGAGTCGAGGCCTCGCGCGTGGCCTTTGACGCCGACACATTCACTCTGGACCTTGGCGGATTGACAGCCGTGCCGGGGTACTCTGCAAGGCTCGATATTGACGGAACCGGGCATGAGGCTTCCCGCCTAACTATCCAAGTGTCCGAAGTCCGTTTGTGCTGGAATTCGGTGTCGAATGCCATGTACCAGGTCCAGTACCGCTCAGAGTTGACCACCAATCAATGGACGAATTTGGGCCCGCCCGTCGCCGGTAATGGTACGGGGAACTGTATTACTGACCCAGTGAGTGCTCCGCGGCGCTTCTATCAGGTAGTGGAGTTGCCGCAGTAAAAGGGGAGCACGAATGCCGAACAAGAATCACTGGAGCGAATGCGGGCGGGCGACGTCGGTTGCCGATTCTGGCGCGCTGGGCCGACCGCATCGCTCAGTTCTGGCGTTCGCCCCGCTCTGGGCTAGCGTGAGCCGCTGGAAGCCGGGGTAGCCGTGGCCTGGGCGGCGAGGAGGGCGAAGTCCACGATCGGCGTGGGGTCGACCAAGCTGTGCGGATGGTGCTTGCCGCCCGGTTTGCGGATGACCTGAATCTTCCCGCCGAGGGCTTGGTAGCGGGTTTCCACGAGGTTGATATTCTCGCTGACCGGCACGACTTCATCGGCGTCACCGATGACGGCGAGGATGGGGATATGCGCTTTGGCCAGCGGCGCGAGGTTGTCCACCGGGTTCTTGTCGTAGCGCGAACGTTGTTGCGGGTGGTCCTGTTGCTCGGGGGTGCGGGGATTGTGTTTTGAGTCTAAGGTTCGTGGGTTGCGAGTCTATTGGGTGCCGATTTCGTCGCTGAGGCCAAGCTCGCGGAGGGCGGCTTTGGTTTCTTCGAGTTTCTGCTTGGAGATGCCGCCTTCCGGGGCGACTTCGACGGTGAGCTTCAGCTTCAGCCCGTTGGCGGCGGCAAACTTGGACAGGACGGCGGTATAGAACTTCATCCACTTCTGCGGGGGGACTTCGCCGGTCCAGGCCATGTTGGCGAAGGTGAGCTGCTCGGGGTTTTTCTGGTCGCCAGGTTTCTTGCCTCCCGGCTCCTGCGGGGGCGGCTCCGGCTTTTTGGCCGGCTCGCCGGGCTTTGGGTCGGGGGTCGGTGTGCCGGGGGAGGCTTTGGATTTGAGGTAGGCTTCGGCGGTTTCCTTGGTGATGAGGAACATCTCGTCTGAGAAGTCGATGTCCGTCGCCATGAGGGCCTGGTTGAAGCAAAAGGGTTTGTAGTCGTAGTGGGGCAGGCTTCCAGCCTGCTGCTTGGCACCTGTGGGAGAAGCAGGCTGGAAGCCTGCTCCACTCTTGCCGACGTAGGCCAGGAGGCCGTTGGCGACTCCGCGGGTGATCGTGTCCCGAATAGCGTCCGCGCTGAGGATGCGCGGGAACTGGGGTGAGGCAAAAAAGGCGTCCCGGACGGACTTGGTAGCCCACTCGGTGAAGGCCGGGGGCCAATGCTTGACGAGGAAGCTGGGGCTGACGCCGGTTACCAGGTCGTCGGTCTGGCGGAGGTGATTGAGGATCAGGGTGGCCAGGTCGCTAGCCGCGCTGGAGTGGACAAGGCCGAGGTCCACCTTCTTGAGGGCGTTGTCCTTACCGAGGAGCATAATGACCTTGTAAGTGCGCCAGATCGTTTCCTTCAGGTCGCGCTTGGCCTTCTTCACGTTCTCTTCGAGCTGGCGAGTCTGGGTCTCGTCAAGCTTGAGCTCGTCGGCTTCGTCGCCTATGTCCTCCCAGGCGAGCACCTTGCGGGCCTCGTCACAGAGAGCGTCGGCTGAATCGGGAACGCAGAAAATGAGTGCGCTCTTGAAGGTGCGCGAGGAGGAGCCGGATTCGCGGGTGACGGATTCGATGAACTTGGTCGTCCCCGTCTCGTCTTGAAGGGACATATCGGGGGCAAGGACGACCAGGGTGACCGCGGCGCGGTCGGGGATTTGGTTGCTCTTGTCGGGGAAGAAGACCCGCTCGACACCGCTGCCGGCGGCGAAGACTTTCTGGATCTCCTCGCGGATTCGCTCCTGAGCGGCTTCAGGCTGGATGGTGGCGCGGCGGTCAGCGAAACGCTTGTTGAGGTTTTCCTTGAGGCTGAACCGGTAGCGGTTGCGCTCGACCGTGAGGTAGTAGGATGCCTCCGTGAGGGCCTCCAGGGCGGTCTCGATGTTGCCGATGTCGAGGCCCGGCTCGGCGACGGCGAGGCGGATTTCGGGTTGGGTGGCTTCTCCCTTGGCCTGGCCACCGTTGGACTCGAAGAGGATGGCGGTGGCGACTTTGCGGTGGAGGCGGGCGTTTTTGATGGTGTCCTGGGCTTCGGCGTCGAGCCGGGCGGCGTGCGAACCTTTCTTGCCGCAGATGTCAGTCGTGACCGCGCCTTCGAGCTTGGTTTCGCCCAACTGCTCAAAGACAGCCGAGCGGAACATGGAATCTTCGAGGGGGGCGGTGCCCAAACCGATGAGGGGGTCTTTATGGCCGCCTTTGAAGCCCTGTTGGTACGCCTGGGCCACCCAGAGGGCCAACATGCGGAGCACGCCACGGGTTTGCTGGAAACGGGGCAGCTCCTGCCATTTGCGTTCGAAGACCGAAATGGCAGTGGGGTGGAAGGGATAAGTGGCGGCGAATTGATCGCGGGCGGCGTCCAGTGGGAACCAATTGGGCAACTGCTGGCGATGGTCAACGACCCAGTCGCCGTACTCGTTGCAAGTTTCCAGGGCGTCCTTGGGGAGCATGATCTTGCCTTCGACGGTGATGGCGCGCTCGTCCCACTCGAACAGGCGGCGGCGAATGATTTCGGAGGCTTCGGCCTCGGCGGACATGACGATGGCCTTGCCGAGCCGGTCGAGCATCTTTTTGAACCGCTCGTAGTCGGACTGGTCTTCGGCGGTCATCTCGAACTCGGAGGCGGGAATTGATACCGCCAGCGCGACGTGGTCGAGGCCGCGAGCGACTTCAGAGAGGTTCTGGAGGAAGTTGTAGAGCTGGGTGCCGAGGCCGTTCTTGCGGTTGCGGCTGACATAGTTCATCAGCTCATCCAGGAGGATGAGACTGGGCTTGTCTTTGGGGAAAAGCTGGCGGATGACCTCGCCGCCGGGGGCGGTCTTGGTTTTCTCATGCTCGGCCACGAGGGCGAACGCCTTGGCGCCGCCGAGTTGCCAGGCGATGTCGGCCCAGGGGGTCTTGCGCAGGGGTGTGCCGTCAACGCCGCCGCGGCCTTTGATGGAGTCGAACTCGTTGCCGACGAATACGGCGGTGGTGGCCGTGGGGATTTCCTTCACGCCGGCGGCGGCGAGGATCTGGGGGACCCCGGGCCAGCGGTGGGAGGCGGCGCCGTTCCGGGCGAGGTGGAAAAGGAGGGTGAGGGCGTGGGTTTTGCCGCCGCCGAACTGGGTGGCCAGGTTGAAAACCGCGCTGGTCTCGGTGCGTTGTCCGGAGAGGCGCCGCACGACTTCGGTGGCCAGGGCGGAGAGATTCTTCGTGAGGTACGTACGAGCGAAGAAGCGGTCGGGCTTCTGGTAATCCGGCGGGGCGCAATTATTGCGGACATCGTCCAGGTGAACGGCGAACTCGGCGGCGTCAAGCGGTTTGCCCTCGCGGAGATCCTCGCGGGGCGTGACGACTTTGTACCAGGGTTTAAGGGGCATAGGGCTGAGGGCTAAGCCGGAAGGGAAGGCTGGCAGAAGGGTGACCGAGGCTCACTGGGTCCAGCCCTTCTGCTCGAGTTGTCGCCAGGCCAATTCGATTTGGGCCGGCGTGAAAATTTCTGCTTTCCGCTGGTTCCAAGAATGAACCTGGGAGATTGTTTCGGGAAGGCTTCCGCGCGTTGAAGGTGTTTCCTTGAGAACCCAGTGAACGGTGGAAAGGAGTTCCAAGCCGAAAGGTGTCTCGAATCCTTCTATGAGGGCTGCCACCCGGTCGGCCCGCTCCAGCGTGTCAGGATAGTCCGCCTCCAAAACCTGGACGGCTCGATCCACCGCTTCGGGGACCACCTGCACGCTGGCGTCCCGGCTGCGGTCTCCGTACCCACGAATGAAATGCCCCTCAATGCGCTGCAAGACGTGATGCAGTGTTTCGGCGTAGGGCCCGTACTTTTCCTTCACGAACTGCAGACGCAAAGGCTCACCGGCCTCCTGGAGGAAATACGCCAGCTTTTGGATTTCGAGCATGGTCAACTCGTAACCGGGAATGAGGTACTTGCTGAAGATGCCAAGCAGGGCTGCTCGCCCACGGGTCATGTTCGGCTCCTTGGTTGCAATCCTCATGTCGCGGTTTGCGGGAGCGCCGGTTGGCTCGTAAACCAAGACTTCGACATTGGCCAACGGACTGAGCTTGCGCTCAATGAGAGGGCGCACTACGCGCCAGTCGAGCCCGCCGTTGCCGCACCCTAGCGGAGGGACGGCGATGCTTCTGATGCGGTTCGTGCGGATGACCTCGACCAAGGCGTCGAGCCCGCCATCAACATCCTCGATCTGGGATTTGCCTTTCCAATGTCGTTTCGTTGGAAAGTTGATAATAAACCGAGGGCCCATGAGGTTTCCCGTCGCAAAGACGAACATGCGACCTGGTTGCACCTCGCCGCGCTCACATGCCTGACGGTATTGGTCGTAGTTTTCTGGAAACGCCTGTTTGAATTGAAGGGCGATGCCCTTGCCCATGACGCCGACAGAATTAACCGTGTTTACGAGCGCGTCGGCGTTGGCCTCCAGCAAATTGCCTGTTTTGTATTGGATCATGTTGCGCGGAATTGGATTAAAAATACCATTCTCTGTGCATCTGAATCAATGGTCGAAACGCCGTTTGCTCGACCAGTTCCGACACCGCCTGCCGGGCGGCTTCGTCCATTACGCCTATCTCTCGGAGCAGGTCCAGGGGGAACCGGTCTTTGATCAGAAACTCCGCCTGCCGGCGACAACGGCCGTCCACGAGGTCATTCCAGTATTGCGCCTGAATGGCGTTCCAGTCGAGCTTCGAGAGGTCCGCCAACTGATTGTAATGGTTGACGTAGCTAATGATGGCGTGCCCGTCCGTGAAGGCGAAGGGAAGTTTGGCGGCTTCGACTTCCTCGGCATGGCTCAACAGGTAGAGGATCTCACGCTGCCCCTGGTAGCCCTCAACTTTGCCTTGCTTGATGGCGTAGAGCATCGGGGACTTCGGGCCGAAATAAAAAGGGACGTAATCGGCAACGACTCCGCCGGGGGGGACACGGACCACGGCATGCTGCCGCTTGTCCATGATGTCTTTGTGGTGGATGGACTTCTTTTGGAGCCCCTGGCTGGTAGCCTGATTGGGCGACCAATCGCATCCCCACTCCAACAGCTTGGGGAGGTTCTCAATGTGGATGATGCGATAAATCGGGTGCATCCTAGAAGCCTAGTCCTTTTTTGCGCGCGAGGACGCCGTCAACCCAGCGCTTTTCGTCGGTGCTGCTCGGATAGAGGGCCGAGAGCGCCTGGGCAAGGGTCCAGAAGCGGGTGTTGTTGCCGGCGCCGTCATCTACGAGGAAGCGCTTCAACGCTTCGCTGCGGCCGGCGGCGAAGAGAATCATGCTCTGGTGGACGCGGTCCAACACGGTGGCACCCACTTTCTCGACTTTGGTCTCGCCGAAGCTGGCTTCCGCCTGGGAAGTATCCTGGGCGGCTTTGAATAGCTCCATCTGGGGACCGCGCTTTCTGCGGATGGGGGCGGCCTTGCCTTCGTCCTTGCCAAAGAGGTGGTTGGCGCGTTCGGCCACGGGGAGCAGTCGGGCGGTTTCCCCCTCTACGGCCACCAGGCTGGCCAGGTCTTCCAGGTGCGCGCCGAGGCCCTGGGCGATCTTGCGAGCGGCGTCAAATTCAAGGCTCAAGGCTGAAGGCTGAAGGCTAAAGTTCTTCCCGCCTTCCTCATCCGCCCCCTCGCTTCCGTCTTCCCCTTCAGCCTTTAGCGTTTCGCCTTTAGCATTTGTGTTCAGCGTCCAGAGCCACATGGCGGTGAGGCGGGCGTCTTCTTCGAAGCCGGTGGCGTCGGCACCGGTGAAAATCATGGTGAGAGCTTCCTTTGCGACGGCGGCCCAGACCTGCTCCAGGTATTCCTTAAGCGGGACGGCCTGGCCGCTGGCCTTCTCCACACGCGAGTAGCGCGAAAAGACTTCCAGGGCCGGGCCGAGACAGGCGAAGATGGCGTCCGCGCCGACGACGCCTTCGTCGGCCAGGCGCGGCATCCACTCATGGATGCGGCGAGGCAACTCGGCCAGCACGTCGCGCCAGTCGCCGACTTCATCGGTGCGGACGGAGCCGTCCGGATTCTCGCGGGGGCGGCAGACGAGGTGGACAGAGGAAGCAAGCCGCGCTTGACCCTGCGCAGAGACTCGGTTTTCCATTTCCGTGTCGATGGGCCATGAGCCGGTGATAATCCAACCGGCGTCCACGACAGCTTTGAGTATCGCTTCCCAACTTGCCGTGGTCTTGCTCGCGAAAACGATTGTTCCAACGCCCTCTGGTTTAAGGACGCGCCGACCTTCGCCGAAGGCCTTGGTCAGCTCGCGTTCATAAAATGCGATGTCGTGGGTTGAGTTGCTCAGCTCGTGCGGACGGTCAACAACGATTTCCTCGTCTTTGGGAGCCAGTGGGTGTCGAAATAAATCTGGGTGAACGTCTACCAAGCTGCGGCGGAGCCAGACGTAAAAATAGTCGGAGAGAAAAGCATAGGGAACGGCGTCGTAATATGGAGGGTCGGTTACGAACAAATCAGCGGAGTCCGACGGCAGTGGGTGTGTTGTGGCCGAAGCGCTCACTGACGTTCCGTTGGAACATGGACTGCTCTGCGCCTCGCAAACCCGGTATACCCAATCGAGCGCTGTTGCCAAGTCACCCCCTGAGCCGGATAGTGGATTCACCTCATTGAAGTCCCAGAGCATTGGCAACGCCTGGCGAGCAAATGTGCCTTGCGGATTCTCCCGAGAGGTATCCCATCGAGCGATGCTGGAGAGTTTGTCGGCTTCCCGGCTTATTGCGAATGCTAAACAAGTCTGCACTGCTCGTGCCAGTTCAGCGCCACTGTCGTCGCGAAGGGTGGAGCCGGCTTTGGCGACGAGGTTTGTCAGGGTTGCAAGCGTAAGGGCCTGTCTGTCGGTAAAATAGCTTCCCCAGTCCACGAGTCCGTAGATCATCGCCCATGTGTGCCGAATGCCACGCACGTCCAGCTTTTCGTCGGGCACGAGACTTAGTGAGCCTTTGTGTTCCCTCTGCGCTTTGTCCAGGTGTCTCTTTGCTTTTCTAACGGCTTCTAGATCCTTTGGAGAGGGGAGTCTGTAAAAACGACCCGGTTCACTTGTTCGGCTCTCGATGACGCAGAACATCCGACCGTCCTTGGTTCCACCCTGCCGTGCCTTGAGTTGCTCTCGCACCCGCGCCACCGGCGTTGTGTAGCCACAGCAGGGACACGTCGCCGAACCGCGCTTTACAGCGCCTTCGAACTCAGGGTCCTCGATTCTTGTTTTTTGGTCGTCCTGGTCCACCCAGCCGCCGCGTTGTTTGACGATGATTTGGAAGTCAACGCGCTTGGCCTTGGGCTGGGGGACGAGTTGCAGGGCCACGGAGCGAGTGGCCTTTTTGGCAAGCCAGAGGGAGCGGATGAGCGGAACTTCTGCGCCGCAGTTGGGGCCTTCGCATTGAATAGTGCGTGCCCAGAGATAAGCGATGGGGGTCGCGCCGTCCGGGCCTTTGGGGTAGAACTCGGCCAGTTCCTTTTCGGCCTGGTGCTTGATCCACTCTCCGCATTTGCGGACCTCATCGGCGAGGCCCTGGCCATACTTTGGGATGTATTCAAGAACGACCTTATTGAGCAGTACGGGAACCGGGTTGAGGTCGCTGGCAAACACGTCCGCGCCTACGCGGAGGGCTTCGAGCGGGATGGACCCGCCGCCGGCAAAGGGGTCCACGACTAGTGGACGGGTGCCGGGGGCCCCACCGAGGGCCTCATGCGCGGCTTGGGTGAGCGCCCGGCTGGTATCCAAGTACTCTTTAACGGTGGAGTTGTCCCAATTGGCGAAGTCGGCGATGAAGTCGAGGAGGGCGGAGCGAAGCCAGAGGAATGCAGAAGAAGTTCCGCCCTTACCCCGGCCCTCTCCCCCAGGAGAGGGAGAACGGTCCGCAGCGGCTAGCGTGCTCCACCGCTTGAAGTTTTCGGGGGAGCAATGGTCGTTGGCGAGCTTGGTGTCGCTGGTGATCTTGCGGGCGAAGTCGAGGATGATCCTGGCAGCGGCTTTGCGGAAGACGGCGGGGCATTGTTCGTCCGCCGGGTCGGGCCATAGCGCGGCGCAGATGACCGCCCGACACGCCGCCAATGGCCGCCTTGCCCACCAGATGTGCAACGTCGAAATGTGGCCGTGCCGGATGGACTTCTCGCGCCGCGCGTGCGCGGAGATACGCTTGATGGGCAGGTCAACTTCGATGAGGCGTTTGGGGTAGTTCACGGGAAGGCTAAAGGCTGAAGTGACCGGATCGGAAGATGGCCTCCAGCCGGCAGCCTGCCTTTCTTCATCTGTGTTGTTGTTTTAAAGCGCACTTGTATTACATTGCATTCAGCCGGGTGCCTCTGAGTAGGCTAAATATGGATCCCCCCAGCCCGGTTCCATTTTAAGGTCCGCCTCCGTCGGCGGGCCTTTTTGCTTCCTGCGGCTTGAGAAATGCACGGCAGCCTTCCAATGCAAAAGGTACCAGGTCTGAGTCGTCCGGGAAGATTTTCAGACCATCGAGCTTATCGGGGGCGGTTTGCGCGGAGCTGTAAATTGCTGGAACCAGTTGTGCGAAATAGGGGTAAAGCCCAATGCCTTTCGGAAATTCCAGAGATGAATCCCAAAGGGATTCCGCCCCGAAGCCCAGGGTTGCGAGCCGCGAGCTACCCTGGGTGAAAATCGTTCGGAGACCCCTACCCCAAAGGGGTTGCGACCACCGCGCTTCGCCCGAGGCCGCAACCCCGTTGGGGTTGACCGCTAACGAACCATCTTCCCAGGGTAGCCTCGCGGACTCGGCAACCCTGGGCTGGAGGACACAATCCCTTTGGGATTGCAGAGCCATCGG
>CAIWJG010000400.1 GCA_903912925.1 uncultured Verrucomicrobia subdivision 3 bacterium
AACACCCTCGGCAATCCGGAGGACGACGAGGGCTGGATTCCCGGCATCCTCGCGCCGATTGCCCAGTCGCGGCGGGACGCGAACAAGATCAAGCGCGACGAACCGATCACCGTCGTGATTGGCAACCCGCCCTATAAGGAGAAGGCCAAGGGGCGCGGCGGCTGGGTCGAAGGAGAAAATGCCCAGGCGGAGAAAACCGCGCCGCTGGCGGACTGGATGCCGCCGCGCGCATGGGGCGTCGGCGCTCACAGCAAGCACCTGCGCAACCTCTACATCTACTTCTGGCGCTGGGCGACGTGGAAGGTCTTTGACCATCACCCCTCGAACAACACTGGCATCGTCTGCTTCATTACCGTGGCGGGTTTTCTGAGCGGCCCCGGGTTTCAGAAGATGCGCGATTACCTGCGCCGGACCTGCGACGACATCTGGGTCATTGACTGTTCGCCCGAAGGACATCAGCCGGGAGTCAACACGCGCATCTTCCAAGGCGTCCAACAGCCCGTGTGCATCGTGCTCGCGTCGCGTTCCGCCATGAGCAACGCCGAGACGCCGGCCAAGGTTCGCTTTCAATCACTTCCCGCCGGACATCGCACCGAGAAGTTTGCGGCCCTCGACAAACTCACCATCAGCGGCAAGGCCTGGGTTGATTGCCCAACGGACTGGCGCGCTCCCTTCCTGCCTGCTTCGACGGGCGCGTGGGCTACCTATCCAAATCTGGAGGAGTTGTTCATCTACAGTGGGACTGGCGTGATGCCGGGCCGAACTTGGATCATCGCGCCAGACGCCGAGTCGCTGCAACGGCGGTGGCAAAGGCTCATCACCGCCCCGTCCGAAGAAAAGGAGACGCTTTTCCATCCGCATCTGCGGGATGGAAAACTCGGTGACAAGCACTCGAAGAAGATTGTGACAAACGCGCTCGCGGGCTATGAGGCGAAAACAAAAGCCGTGGCGGAGGATAACGCCGAGTGTCTTCCGCCGACGCGCTACGGATTTCGCTCATTCGATCGGCAGTGGATCATTCCAGACAGCAGGTTAATCAATCAACCCAATCCAGAATTATGGAAGATGCGATCCGATCAGCAGGTTTATTTGACTGCCTTTACGGAAGAGTCGCCAACTAACGGCCCGTCCCTGACGTTCACTGGATTTATTCCTGACCTGCATCATTACAAAGGTTCCTTTGGTGGCCGCGCCTTCCCGCTCTGGCGTGACGCGACTGCCAGCGTTTCCAACGTGCGGCCCAAGTTGCTCACCTTCCTGACGCAGAAATACGGAGTTGAGGTCAGCGCCGAAGACGTGGTCGCCTACATCGCCGCGACTGCCGCGCATCCCGCCTTTACCGCGCGTTTCCAGGACGACCTCTCCACGCCTGGTCTCCGCATCCCGCTCACTGCTGACCCAAAGACTTTCGCCGAGGCGGTTGAGCTAGGACGCACTATCATCTGGCTCCACACCTTCGGGGAACGCATGACCGATGCGGCGCGCGGCCGCCCCGCCCAACCGCCGCGACTCCCCGCGTCCCGACACCCGAACATTCCGAAGGCCGGCGCGATTCCCCAGGAACCCGCCGCCATGCCGGACTCGATCAACTACGACGTGAACAAGAAGCGGCTGCTGCTCGGAACCGGCTACGTGGAGAACGTCGAACCCGGCGTGTGGAGTTACGAAGTTTCGGGCAAGCAAGTGTTGCTGCAATGGTTCAGCTATCGGAAGGCGAACCGTGAGCGCCCCATCATCGGCGACCGCCGCCCACCCTCGCCCCTGGGCAACATCCAGCCCGATCACTGGCTCGCCGAATACACCACCGAACTGATCAACGTCCTCAACGTGCTGGGCTGCCTCGTGGACCTCGAACCCGCGCAAGCCAGCTTGCTGGAGACAATATGTTCCGGCCCGACGATCCGTGTGGACGAGTTGCGTGCGGCGGGTGCATTTGAGTTACCGGTTGAACCAAAACGCAGGGACAAGAAAACGGACGGACCAGACCTGTTCGCTGGGGGCACTTAAGCCGCGTGTGGGGCTGCGAGTTGCGCGCCCTTCCGAAGACCACCACTCCAGAGAACATCCAGCTTATGAAACCAAACACCGAGAAGATAGACGATGCCGTGCTGGCGCTGCTGCACCTGACCGGCTTCACCGAAAGCGAAGGTCGCCCCAATAACTATGCCCCTTGAAGCTTTTGACCAGATTTGCCACGACATTGCGAGGGCGGAGGCACGCGTCTGTAGCGTGCCGGGACTCGCATCATTCGGGCTGCCAACCAAGTATTTCCTGCGGGAGTTTTACTGCACGGAATCCGGCTGTGACTGCCGGCGCGTGCTGGTCCAGTTTGTGCCAGCCGCCAAACCGCCTCGGGTTGCGGCCACCATCAACTACGGCTGGGAAAAGCCCAAATTTTACAAGAAGTGGAGCCTGGACCCCGAGATGTGGCGTGAGATGGCCGGCGCGTCCCTGGAATCCTTTGGCGAACAAGGGCCCCACGCCGACAAGTTCCTCTTGGTCTTCCGGAAGATTATCCTGGACCATGACCTCGTGACCGCCTTCCGCAGGCATTACAAACTGGTCAAGAAGATCACGGATGTCCCGCCCACACCGCGCGGCAAATCGGAGCATCTGTCATGATATCATTTCATTCGCTTCTCCCCGAGTTGGCGCAGCGCGAGGTGCGCTGCGTGCACCTAGGCGGCACACCGGAGTCCGCGGCGAAGCCAGCATTGCCCGCCGATGAATACGCCTATCTCGAATACTACTGCAACGACCTCAATTGCGATTGCCGGCGCGTCTTTTTAGAGGTGGTCGCCAGGGGCCAACCCGGCAAGATCTTCGCCAGCATCGGCTACGGGTGGGAAAAGGAGTCTTTCTACCGCCAGCGGATGCCGTGGGCTCCCGATGAGGCCAAAGGAACAGTCCGCGGTGAGCTGGACCCGCTCAACGAGCAATCCGAGTTCTCGGAGGTCTTCCTGGACCTGTTCCAGCGCGTGGTGCTGGACGAGCCGTATCGGCTCCGTCTGCGCCGCCACTACAAGCTTTTCCGGGAGGAGTTGGTGCGGCGTCAGGCTGCCAAATGACGGTTCGCAGCGGCGCGCAAACTGGCATTAGAACTGCCTTTGAACCCTCGCTATGGAAACCGATCCG
>CAIWJG010000401.1 GCA_903912925.1 uncultured Verrucomicrobia subdivision 3 bacterium
CTCGTCCCCAGGTCTTCGTGATTGGCGAACGCAACCGGGGACGAGCCGTCCCCGCCCCTGCCGCGCACCGATGCCAGGTGAATAGTTACGTTTTCACAACAACGAACTGCTGAAGTTATTCGTCCGGCATGAGGAGGCTCTCTTCCGCCTCCTGGCCCAACACGAGTTCATCGAACTGAGCCGGAACCAGGTGATCGTTCACAGGTAATAGCTGCACTTCCTCAACCACCTCCGCGCGGGCGAGAAGGACGGTCTTCGCAGAAAGTCGGAGCGGACGCAGGGGGCGGACGCAAGCCAGCCAACCGGCCGGCTTGCCGCCGGATGTGATCCCTGACACTAGTAGTCAGCCGTGACCTATGCGACATGGAATCCCTCCGGCAAAAGAAGCCGAACGGTTTCAAGCCGAAGCAACACCAGACTCCGGCCCGCAGAATCCGTCTTCATCCTTGCATTTAGCGAAGGATGCGAGGTCGGTGCCTGTCATGACAGGAACAGATCAGCAGACACGCCAAAGCGCCGCGACAGGGTCCGCACATGATTAAGCGTGAGTTTGCGTTCACCGCGCAGGATCATCGCACCCAGGTTGCGGCTGCCGCCCAAAAGACGCGAGAGGTCGGCCGCCGCAAGACCCTGTTCGCCGAGCAGGTGTTTCAGCACGTCCACGCCCGTTGGGTTCGGCCACTTAACATTCTTTGAATCGTATTCTTCGATGAGCGAGCAAAGCAGGTCGAAATAGTCGGCTTGGTCCCGGGTGAAATCATCGTGCCACAAGGCCATGGCATCAGCCACTTCCACAACGTTCGCGTAGTCCACGGCATCGTGAATTGGGCGCGGCAGGAACACACGACAAAGGGCCGTGTAGTCCTTTGGCAAGGCTTGAAAGCGGAGTTTCGTCTTTGTCTTCATAATTCGTCTTTCCAGTCGTTACGATCGTATTCGGCGTGCGTCAGGAAGCGGAGCGTGTAGGCCATGTGGCTGTTAAAGTGCAGGGCCACAATCAGCCGACAGGCATTGCCGCAGACGTTGAACACGATCACCGGCTTCCTACTGCGGACATGCACAACGTCCGCGCTGCGATAGCAGCCGCACACGTCAGCCATGTTTCGCCACGCAGCCGCCCGCACAGTCGCCGTCCAGGCAGCCAAATACTTCGCAGCCTTCGGATATTGTTCCGCCGCGTCGCGGAGGAACGTTTCCTTAATAATCCGCACGCATACAATTTGTATTCATTCGCTGGACTTGTCAAACACGACAGAAACCACCCCTGGCGTGTAATCCGGCCAATCCGCGATGTGCTGCGGCATTGTCAATTCCCGCGGCTTCTTCCGCGTCAGGCTTATTTGGCCAGACTGCCTTTTACCCGGCAGGGAATGGGTGATTCGGCGAGATGGCCGCCGAGCCCCGTCCCTTCCGGCTCAAAGCCCATCTTTGATTCTTCCTTGATAGCCGTTGGTGAATCAGTTTAGCATTCCTCCTCGGTCGCAACATACTGGCCCCGGTCTGAGTTCATCGCCTGGCAGCGAAGGTCGCCCGGGCTGGCGCCGTCACAATTGATTATTATGGACCTGGCAAAACGCATTCGGTTGAACCGCATATTCGGCCACCCTTCCAAGCGGCTCTGTTCGGTCGCGGTGGATCACCTGGTCGGTTACCAGAAGGGGCTGCCGCAGGGCTTGCGCAACGTCCCAGAGACCCTTCGCAAACTGGCCGAAGGCAAGCCGGACGCCGTCACCCTGCTCAAAGGCATGGCCAAGAGCGCCTGGGAACCCTATGCGGGCCGCATCCCGATGATTATCCAGTCCATGTGCTTTACGTCGGACGACGCCATGATCGAGACCGCGACCCGGCCGGAGGAAGTGCTGCGCCTTGGGGCGGACGCGATTGCCGTGGCCATTGGTGTGCGGGGCCCGAACGAGGGCAAGTTCCTCAAGATCATGACCCAGATGGTGGAAGAGGCCGATCGCATTGGCCTGCCCGTCGTAGCGCACATCTACCCGCGCGACTTCTCCAAGGGGGCCACCATTGTTCACGATCCGGAGAACATCCTCTGGGCGGTCCGCTGCGGCGTTGAATGCGGCGCGGATGTTGTCAAAGTTCCGTTCACGGGTGACGCGAAGTCCTTCCGCGAAATCGCCGCCACCAGCCCGGTGCCGGTTGTTGCCGCGGGCGGGCCGCGCTGCGAGACGCTGCTGGAGGCGTTGGACATGATGGCCAAGGTAGTTGAATCCGGTGTGCACGGTGCCACCATCGGCCGCAATATTTGGGGCGCACCGGACCCGACGCGAGCCTTAATCGCTTTCCGCGCTGTCATCCACGATCAGATGACTCCAGCGGCAGCGCTCAAAGCTGCCGGGTTGGGCGGCGCGGGCACGAAGCCTTCCAAGAGATAAGGCTATGCTGGCTCCGATACACGGTTCCCAGCTCCGGCGCAATAGGGCATTCGTCCATTCCAGCCATTACCCCGAATATTCCTCATAACCCTTGCCAAGGTGTGCGTTCAGAAGCACAGTTCCCAAAGGTAACGAGTCGGATCATTTTGAAGCTATGAAAACAACGAATATACCGCTGGTTCAAAAGCCAGTTCTCTCGTGCGCGCTCCGCGCCGGTTCCGCCCGAAGGGCCGAGCGCTCCTCGCGCTTTGCCTTCACCTTGATTGAGCTGTTGGTGGTTATCGCCATCATTGCCATTCTGGCAGCCCTGCTGCTGCCCGCGCTGGCCGGAGCAAAAGCCCGCGCTCAATCGATTACCTGTCTCAATAACACCAAGCAGCTTGGCCTCGGGTGGATTATGTATGCGGATGACTGGAACGCCAGCCTGCCCAACTGCTTTGATTGGTGTGGCATACCAACAGCAACTCCGGGGGTGTATCAGAATGGCAGTCTAAATTACAGTGCCAACAACCCCGACAACACCAACATCCAATACCTGCTCCAAGGCAGTTTGGGGCCGTATGTGAAGGCGGCGGCCGTTTACAAATGTGTTGCGGATATGAGCCAGGCGATCGAAGGCACGACCAAGCTCCCGCGGGCGCGGACCATTTCCATGAGCCAGGCTTTCTGCAAGTCAAATGAGGGCCACTTGGAGGACGGGAATAGCCCCGCGAACTTTTGGCGCCATTACGTCAAATCCACGGACATGAGTCGGCCATCGCCTTCAACCTTATGGGTGATCGGGGACGAGAGTCCGGACAGTGTGAACGATGCCGCTATGGCCGTCAATATGGCGGGAGGAAATATGTATGGAGGAACCCCCAACCCCAACCAAGATAATTGGATGGATGGACCCAGCACCCTGCACGGCGGCGGTAGCGCGTTTACTTTCGGTGACGGCCACTCCGAGGTCCACAAGTGGAAGGATAACCGGACGCTCGCGTTGAAGGTTACCTATTCGCAGACCTTCCCGTATGGAATTGTGCAAGCCAACAACCGCGACATCGAGTGGGTAAAGGACCGGACGAGCGCGCCAAAGTGAGCTGAGCTGAAGCGGAACGGAATGCCGGCAGGTTCCCTTGTCAGCGCATGGCAGAATCGTTGGGTGGTGGGGTTTGGTCCAGAGTCATGACCCCGCGGGTCTTACCAAATCCACCAGTAGGCCGCCACGGAGAGGGCGGCCAGGTGCCGCCGCTCAAGGCTCGGGTGGGCGCTTCAGCCTGGTCGGCGCATTGCGGCAACTGTGCAACGCCCCGCGTCGGCAGACTGCAAGCTGTGTGGGGCGTCGGGTTGGGGCTGGCGACGTGAGAGGGAGTAGCGAGGGTGTGGCAAGCCTGTTGCAAGCCAGGAGCCCTGGAGTTGCTCCGTTGTGTTTCGCTTGTGCTCCGCTCGTATTCCGCTTGTATTCCGCTTATACTCCGCTGGTATTTCCGTTACACATCCACTAGGGGCATCTGCCGATTTCGGGGGACACTGGTGGGCACGTGGGTCGCTTTCCGACGGGTCCACCGAGCCTGCGGCTCATTTCGACAGCGGCGGCTTTGCTGGGGAGCAAGAAGCTGGCCGAGATGGGGCGCGCCGCGAAGTCGCAGGGTAAGCCGGAGGCCGCGCGCGAGGTCGTGAGCGAGGCGGTCAAGCGAGCGTCGCAATCGGGGGCGGAACGCGGAAGTGTTGCATCAGCATGGTTACATGGGACGCGGCGCGGGATGGAGCGTGAAGCGGTCGGCGCGGTGCGTGGTGCGGGGTGCGTGAGGATTGAGGCGGGGAGGTTGTGCTCGACGCAGATAGCTGGGCATGAGTTACTGGAGTTGCAGCGTTTCATGGTTGCATGGGTTACACGAACCAAGTTTCGTAGCCACTGGCCCCATGTAACTTTGTAACAACGCAACCTTGTAACCAATATTATGCCGAAGCCCAACCACATCGAGCTGCCGACGGGGGAGCGGATCCCCATCCTGTATGAGGACCGCTCAGTGATGGCGATTGACAAGCCGCGAGGGTGGATGCTGGTGCCGTTCTCGTGGCAGAATACGGACCGCAACTTGAACGCGGCGCTGACGTCATCCATCGCGGCGAGGGATTTCTGGGCGAAGTCGCGGAACCTGAAGTATCTGCGCTTCGTGCATCGGCTGGATGCGGACACGAGCGGCATCTTGCTATTGGCCAAGAGTCCGGGGGCGCTGGATACCTTCGGCGACCTGTTCGAGGGCCGCAGAATGGAGAAGACCTATCTGGCCGTCGTCTGCGGCCTGCCGGAACCGCGCGAATGGGTATGCCGGTTGAAGCTTGCGCCGGACCCGATGTCGCGGGGCCGGATGAAGGTGGACGCGCGACATGGCAAGGAGGCGGAGACGCATTTTCGCGTGCTCCAGAGCAAGGGGAACACCACACTGGTCGAGGCGCACCCGGTGACGGGGCGGACACATCAGATCCGCGTGCACCTGGCGCAGTCAGGCCACCCGGTGGTCTGGGACGAGTATTACGGGTCGCAGCCCATCAAGGACGACGAGCATTTGGGTTTGCGAGCGGTCAGGCTGTGCTACGTGGACCCGTTTGTGCGGCGCCGGGTAGAGATTAGGGCGCCAATGACGGAGTTTATCCGCGAATATGGATTTGACATGCCCAAGCTCTGACGCGGGAACCATGCACAGCCCGGCAGGGGATGTGCTGGAGACGGAGTTGCTTGTATTCAAGGCTTCTCTGATCCACGGCTTCGGCGGGTTTGCCAAAGCCGCAATTGGCAAAGGCACACGCGTCGTCGAGTACGTCGGTGAGCGGATCAGCAAGAGCGAATCGCTGCGCAAGTGCGAGGGGAACAACGAGTTCATCTTCTCGTTGAATGAGGAGCAGGACCTGGACGGCGATGTGGCGTGGAACCCGGCGCGGTTGCTCAACCATAGTTGCGCGCCCAATTGCGAGGCGGAACTGCAGGAGGACCGCATCTGGATAGTTGCGTCGCGCGATATTCCGGCGGGTGAGGAGGTTACCTTCAACTACGGTTACGACCTGGTGGATTACCGCGATTACCCGTGCCGGTGCGGCGCACTGAACTGCGTCGGCTACATCGTGGCCGAAGAGTTCTTCGAGCACGTGCTCAAGGGTTCGCCACGGTGCAGGTAACCTGAACCCGTGGAAACGACGTGAGCCCCATTCCCCCTCACCCTACCCTCTCCCCAAAGGAGAGGGAGAGGCCAAGCCCGGCGCTCGCATAGCGTGCGCATCCGCAGGCTCGTAGCGCGGCCAGCGTGGCTCCCTCTCCTCTGGGGAGAGGGCCGGGGTGAGGGGGAACAGGGCCGCCGGACTGACGCTGCCCAGCCGACGCAGCACCGAGGCAGAACCGGCATGTGCCAGCCACCAGGAGCATGCTGAATGTCAAGCGAGAGCGAGAGTTCATTATGACCGGTGTGCTCAAAGCTTCAGCGTTGGTAGCTACACAAGTTCCCTCTCTTCCCACGAGGAACGAGTGGGGAGAGAGCTGGAGAGGGGGGGGCTTAATAAAACGCGCCTCCTCTCCCCGGCCCCCTCCTCCTTCCTTCGTCAGGAGGAGAGGGAGAAAGGCTCCGTCATCGGGCATTTCTCGACTCGTGTAGCTACCAACGGGCTCAGCGGAACGTATTAACACTTCGCTTTCATTCACCCAGGATGAGTTTGTGGTAGCGCCCCATCCAATAGGGCAGCAGGAAGGCCGCGCCGTCGTCTTCACCATGCCCGCCTGAGCCGCCGTCCACGACGAAGGGGTTGCTGTTCCACTTGTTGGCGGGCCGCTCGTCGGGCGGCAACAGCGTCAGGGCTTCGCGATGGCCGAACCGATCCCGAGTCTTGGCCCACACGATGTCCTGACGGTGGGAGTTCTTCACCGTCCACCCGATGGTGTCCATCGGCATGCGGTACAGCGTGCGGACGGCACCCGCCAGGTCCACGCGGGCGTCAGGCTGGCCCGTGAGGTAAATGAAGGTCCAGAGGGGGTTGGCTTCGCGCTGGATGTTCTCCCACCACCCGTCCAGCCCGCGGCGATAGGCTTTGAGCAGCGCGGGGTCCTGCTCGTATTGGAAAAGACAGTAATAGGGCAGCATGGCGAGTTCCTCATCCGAGTAGTTGAGCTCCATTCGGGATTCCGCCACCTGCGTGAGCAGGTCCGCATACTTCAGGTCCCAGGCAACCTTCTTGTATTCGGCTGCATAGCGCGCCGAGCCGGTGATGTGGGCGGTGGTCTTGAGGAAGCTGAGAAGCTGCAGGCTGTTGAGGGCACGTTCGTCGGGATTCTGGCGCAGTGACTCAGGCGCCCAGAATCCCCAACGCGTGGGTTTGCCGTCGAGGTCGACCAGGTAATAACCGTGGTCAATGATATGATCCATCACACGCTGGCAGGTGTCCGCGATCTTGCGCTTCAACGGCTCGTCCGGCAGCAGATCGTAGGCGATGCTGAAGATGAAGAAGTGGCCTACGATTTCATCGGAACTCGTGTCCGCTTTCCAGTAGTACTGGCCGTCCTTGGTCCAGTGCCATTCACCGCCGCCGGGCATGGGATCGCCTTTGCGAATGTAGGACCGGGCGGGGAAACCACGCCGGCCGGCTACTTCCTCGAGGAACAGAATGGCCTCGATGGATTTGCGGGCGTTGGCCAGCGCTTCGGGCGACTTCGTGACGGCATACCGAAAACACTCGCCGGCAGCGTACATCGCGGTCCAAAGCCCGTCATTGTCATTGTCTGGCATCTGGTTGCTGGAAATATCACCTGCAACCCGCAGGCCGGAGTCGGCCACCAAGCCATAGCGATCATGCCGCGCGCGGACACGCTGCTCGAAGTGCTCGGCTTTCTGCGCGAGGGTCATGGGCTTGAGTTCGACGTGGGAGACGCCCGTTCGGGTGCGGACCCAAATCCCGTCGCGCTCATCCGGCAGAAGTTGCTCGACGTGATCGTCCGGGAGGTAACGCTGTCCGCCCATATACTGGCGGCGATCCTGCTCCGGCGCCGAGAAATCGAGCCGCACCAATCCCTGGGTGGTGCCGAGCCAGACCCCGCCGTCCGCAGCGCGAGCCGTGGCGGTGATGCCGCCAACAGCCAAGGGGATTGAGTTCGAGCACAGCGCAGCGGGCACGGCGGCATCGGCCGCCTGGTAGAAGGTTCGGACCTTTTGCGGGTAAGGCGCGAGCTGAACCGGCTCCCAGGCGTCGGCGGAAGACGCCAGGGTCGTGACCAGCCAAAGGAGCCAGATGAAAGTGAGACGGTAGTTCATGGGCGGAGGTTAGCTGCCGAAGGCCGGACGTTGAAATCGCAAAGTTGGTGCATTTGTTACTTTCGCATCACCGGATTATGCCAGGGGAGGCGGGCGGTGAGAGCCTCAGTTCCTATCCGGAACGCCTGGGGTCACAAACCAGGATTCAAGGAACCGAGCCATTGAACCGTTATAGACAGCGCGTTTGATGTTCATCCAGGTGCGCTGGTCGCTTACGGTATAATAAAGCCATGTCTTCCCGTCCACCTCCGCCAGGTCCACGTCGGAGGTGTTGATCCCGTCATCCATCGCCTGGGGCGTGAGCACAGGGTTGGCCCCGCTGAGTTCCCAGGAGACCAGATCTTTCGAGCGGGCGATGTAGGTTTCGAAGAACCACCGCGGCGTGCGGTGTTCGGTGTACAGCACATAGTAATAGCCGTGGGCGAACCGGATCGTGGGGCACGCCGTGTAACGCTTCTTGCCGAAGATCGCCTCGGGGACAGTTTTCCAATGCGCGAGGTCCTTCGACTGCGCAAACTTCACCGTGAACGCCGGCCAGGCGGGATCATCGGATTCATACGCCATGACAAAACCGTTGGGGCCCTGGCAGACGCTGCTGTTAAAGAGATGTTCCCGCGCGTTCTGCTCGATAACGCGTTTGCTGCTCCACTTCACCAGGTCGGCAGACTCGAATTGGGTCACGTCGTTCCAGCCGTTGTTCTCGAATCGCGAGGCGAACGCATACAGCTTGCCGCGGTGCACGAACGCCGACGCGAGACTGTAGCCCTCGCCGAACCTCGCCAGTTCCTTTCCGTCGGCAGCGTCGCGAAGGGTCAGATAGTAGTCCTTCTTCGAGCCGCCGGAGGCGGGACGAACGCAGACGAATAGGCAGGAACGTCCTTTCCACACAATCGGCGTGACCTCGCACGCGTCGCGCAGTGCCACTTTGTCTTCGCGGACAAGCCCCGGGACCGCGCGATGGGCTGGCGGCGGTGCCAGCGCGGCGAAGGTCTCGGTCGGCCAATGGTCGAGGCGCAGAAAGCCTTTAGGCATCTCCTGCTGAAACTGGATATAGGCATTCACAGCACCCTTGGTCGTGTATTGGATTTCGTTTTGCGTATTCGTGGCCACCTTGACGCCGAACACCTTGTAGCCCATCAGGGTGCAGTCTTCGAGATCCACGTGCAGGTATTTGCCCTGCTGCACGCTTTGGATGATTCCGTCGGTGGGCGTGCCGGCCGGTTGCGAGAAGTTGAGCGTAATCAGGCGGCAGCGGTTGAGGCTGGCCCAGGTGAACGTCTTGAAACCGTAATTGCTCGCCTTGAGCGAACACTGCGGCCCCACCAGTGTGCAATCCTCGAAACGAACGTCCGGGCGGGTGGGCATCGTCGGGTTCTCGACCCGCACATAGGCGCCCGAAGTGTCGCCCCAGAAATCCAACGCCCATAACTGGCACCGCCGAAACGTGATCGGCTCTTCCGTGCGCGAGAGACAGTTCCCCACGCCGCCGCCAAACGCCCGGCCGATGCTGACGCAATCCTCGACCACCACGGTGAACGGTTCGACTTTGTCCGTGCAATCCCAGAACAAGCCGGCATCGCCGCCTGTGGCATAGAGCCGCCGCAAAGCCCACCGGTCCCAGCCGATGGCCGAGTAGGTGGTTTCAGTGTGCGCCGGAGACCAGCCTTTGCTGGTTGCGCGGATAGTGCTCCACCAATCGTAGCTCTTGAACCCCTTCGCGGGGTCGCCGCTGTCAATCACCACCCACCCCGAGGTGCCGGAGCCCAGGCTGCCGTCGAAATCGCCTTCGAGCGCATTGTAGGCCCCCGCCGCTCCCTTAAACGCCGGGTACAGGTTGGCTTCCATATAGGTATCCGGACGAATCACAATGCGGTAGCCCCCGGACGCATCCGGGAGCGCGAGCAGCGCTTTCTGAATCGTAGCAAAAGCAGTTGCCCAACTGCGGCCGTCCGAATTGTCGCCCAGCTTTGAGACGTAGAAGGTCTTCTGCGGTTCCGCCGCACTTGCCGTCCATCCTGTGAGCGTGATCGCCCAGGCCACCAGCAGGACCAGGGCAGAGGCGGACATCCCCCTGGCCCGGAAACGGCTGAGGCGGTTGAGAACGGGGCGACGAAGGGTGGGTTTTGGTCGGCGATCGGTTTGCAGCATGGCAGACTTGTTATCCGTACCAGCCGTGCGGCGTCAACTGTAGAACCAAGCTCATTGAGGAAGAATAGACAGTTTGGCTGGGGCGGCCTGAATCACGGCCCGAATGAAACATTGAATCAGGGCAACGTTTCTCACCTAATATCCCATGTCAGAATGCTCTTGCGTACAAACATAGTTGCCATCATGCGTTCACCTTGCGTACTCGCTCTATTGATCGTCGCGCTGGTCGGCTCCTCGATAGCCCAGCAGGCGTCAACCTCCGCAACGAGAGCTACAGCCCAAGCTGCTCCCGTGGACACAACTTCCGTGCGGGGCAAGGTCATGTGCGGTTACCAGGGCTGGTTCCGTTGCCCGGGCGACACGGCTAACCGGGGTTGGAGTCACTGGAGTCGCGACTCGCAGCGGATCGCGCCGGACCTCCTCACCTTCGAGATGTGGCCGGACCTGACCGACTACCCGGTCGCCGAGCGCTACCCGGCCCCGGGCTTCACCTATCCCGGAGGCCGCCAGGCCGAGCTGTTCAGCTCCGATGACGCCCGGACCGTCCTGCGCCATTTCGAGTGGATGCGCGATTACGGCATCGACGGCGCGTGGCTGCAACACTTTCTGGTGGGTCTGCCTGGCGGACCGGAGGAGGCCGCCTATCCCTCCCGGCTTCGGGTGCTCAACCACGTCCGGGCGGCGGCGCGGCAGACCGGCCGGGTCTGGGCGCTGTCCTACGACATCGCCGGCATGCGGTTGGAGCGGATCTTCGACGTGCTCACCTCGGACTGGAAGAAGATGGTGGACGCGAAGGTGCTGGAGGATCCTCGTTACTTGCACCAGGGTGGCCGGCCGGTGGTGCAAATCTGGGGCTTCTACGCCGGGAATGCGCATGATCCCATGACGGTCGAGTTGGCCAATCGCCTGATAGACTTCTTCCAAGCCTCTGGTCCATACAACGCGTTCCTGATCGGCGGCGGCGACTGGGACTGGCGGCACAACCCCGATCCCGCCTGGCGGAATTTCTGCGGTCGGTTCGGCGCTTACTGCCCCTGGAACATCGGCAACTACACGATAGACGCATCCGGATTGAAGCACGCCGCCACGAATAACTGGGTCGAAGACAAGCTCGAGTGCGAGCGGCTCGGGGTCCTGTGGTTTCCCGTCGTTTATCCCGGCTTCAGTTGGGACAACCTGACCCGGCAGGCGCCGGGCAAGAGCCTGATTCCGCGCCGGAAGGGCCAATTTCTCTGGGAGCAATTCACCACCTTATCCAAGCTGGGCGCAGATACCGTGTATGTGGCCATGTTCGACGAAGTGGACGAGGGCACGGCCATTTTCAAGGTCACCAGTAATCCCCCCACGCAAGGGCACTTTGTCGGCTACGATGGATTGCCCAGCGACTGGTATCTGCGGCTCGTCGGCGAGGCGGCCCAGCGGTTGCGCAACAAACAGTCCATCCCGGCGGAGATCCCGATACGGGCGCGGCCGGGAATGCAGAAGGCAGAATGAAGAATGCAGAATGGGGAATGAGGAAGGCAGAATCCTAGCCTTCCATGGGCTGTGTGAGGCCCCGTTTCTGGCCAGGTTGCCAAATTCTCCCCGCCTTACCAACGCCGGGCCGCTTCCCTTCGGGCCAATCGGTGGAATCCGTATCTCATCCCGAACTCCGGCGGCGGTCAGCGGCAGTTTCTTAGACGGCGGTTTCAGGTTTCAGCCTGTCAGCATTCCAGCATTTTCCTGCCAGTAGTCGGCGCGCTCATTGGGGCGACCAACGCCCTCGCAAACATAACTGAGAAGGAGTCAGCCATTAGAACCAGCATCTGCAGCCGGGCGAACTAGGCGCGGTGTGCCATCGTTTCCGGGGGAGGTTTCGGCGCGGTGAGCAGCGCCAGCCCGAGACTCGTGATCGCAAGTGCCCCCAACCACAGACTCCACGGAACCGACTGGTCTTCCAGATGCTTGCTCCCGTTGCTCCAGACCACCGTGGCGATGATGCCGTTGCTTAGAGCGTGAATGAGGATGCTGCAGTAGAGTGATCCGCTCCGCCACACGGCGTAGCCCAACACCAGACCCAAAAGGAACGTTGGCAGAAATCGGTAAATCGAGCCGTGGAGCAGCCCGAAGAGCAGCGCCGTGATGCCGATGGCTGCCACCGGTCCCCAGCGTCGCAACCCCGACAACATCAGGCCGCGGAAGAAGGTTTCCTCGCACAGCGCGGGCGTGAGGGCAATGACCAGCCATAGTTGCCAGAGTGGCGTGCGTTGGCCGCCGAGCTGCAACAACTCCTCCAGTTCGCGCAGTGTCGAGTCCGGCGGCGGCGCCAACCACGACAGCAGTCCCGCGACCGCGACAGCAGCGCTTAGGCCGATCAAGACCGAGCCCAGGAGGCTGCGCCAGTGCGGCCAGTGCAGGGAGAAGGTTTGTGCCAGCGGAAATTGTCGCGCCACTGCCAGTGCCACCACCGGCAGGAGTAGCACGCCGTATTGGGTTGCGAGCAGCTTGGTCTGCAGCCCGTGCTGCTCCAGCGAGAGGCTAATGTAGAACAGACCGACCACGGCCAGCGGGAACAGTGTTAGCACCAAACCCGGGGTCGGGACCGCCGGGCGTTGCCGGTCACCCCGCAGGAGCGAGCGCCAGGAGAACGATCCGCCCAGCAGGATCTGCTCGCGGCCAAACACCCGCGCCGCCAGCGCCAGTCCGGCGTAGCCCAGCGAAGAGAGCAGCGTGAGAAAAAGCAGGTGACTCGCTGCTTGACCGATCATCAGCGTGCGGATGAGCAGGGAGAGATTGACCAGCGGCACGCAGCAGGTCCAGGCGTCGAGTTCCACGCCGGGCAGCATCGTGGCGGCCACCGCTGACATCACCACGAAGGTCGTGGCGCCCAGGAAATAGCCGGCATCCTTCGCATCGCGAGCCATCGCGGCCACGGCCAGGAATAGTGCCGCAATGGTCCATGTGGCCGGCAGCAACAGGCAGCACACCAGCGCCAGATTTCCAAACTGGATCAGTTGTGCGTGCAGCATCGCCGTCAGGCGCGAAAGCATGAAAGCGAGGCCCGCGATGTTAGCCAGCGCTGAAAGGGTGCTGATGCTCCAAACGGCCAGGAATTTCCCCGCCACAATCTCGAATGAACTCACCGGCGCGCAGAGCAGGGTTTGCATCGTGGCCCGGTCCTTTTCACCGGCGGTCATTTCCACCGCCGCGACCATGGCTCCGAAAATCGAAAGCATGATGAGTATGATCGGCAGGCCTTGGCCGAGGATGTTACCGAACTGTCGTTGGACGGGGGCAACGTCGTCTCCACGGACCTCCAGCGCGTTCACGAAGCCTTTAGGCAACGCGCGTTCGCGCTGCCGCTCCTTCAACAAGTGCTGGCGGAACTGGCCCAACTGGTCGGATAAGCGGGACCACGCCTGAGCTGATTTCGGGATCACGGAATCGTAGTAAACCGATACCTGACCAAGGCCGTGTTGTTGCAGTGCGTCATCGAAGTCGGGCCAGATCATCAGCACCGCGTCAGCCTGTTTTTTGGTCACGACGGCGCGGGCGGCTCGAAGAACCGCGTCCTCGGGCGAGGCTCCCGGCACGGAGAGGCTGCGGCCCGCCTCGAGGCGCAGTTCGGTGGGGGCTGAAGGCAAATTGGTTTGCGGAGCGAGCTGCAACCGGCCGGCCTCCAGTTGGCTCCGCAAGCGGGCCGGAATGTCCTGCCACCTTTCCAACTTCAGCCGGTTGTTGGTCGGAGTCAGCCAGGCGACCAACGGCGTTGCCCCCTCACCCCAGACGGCAACCGTGGACACCTGGAGATCCACCACGGCGGCCTGATGCTTCGTGACACCCGCGGACATCAACATCCCCAGCGGGTAGATCAGCAGGGGCAACCCGACCAGCACGAGCAGGGTGATCCGATCCCGCAACGCTTCGGTGATCTCCTTGCAAAAGATGATCCAGATGATAGATAGGCGCATGGGATCAGTCCTCGAGTGAGCCGGCGATCTCCAGCCGCCGGCGGGCGTGCTGCAAGAAGGCTTCCGTGAGGTTGGCGCAACCGGCCTGGGCGAGGATTTCCGCCAGCGTGCCGTGGCTCGTAATGCACCCCTCGTGCAGCAGGTAGATCCGGTCACAGAGATACTCCGCCTCGCTCATAATGTGGGTAGAGAGTAAAACCGCCCGCCCGGAGGCACGCTCGCGGCGAATGGCCTGGGAGATAAAGTGCCCGCTGATCACATCCAGCGCCGCGGTCGGCTCGTCCAGCATCAACACCCCGGGATGGTGGAGGAAGGCGCGGGCGATGTTGGCGCGTTGCTTCTGCCCGGTGGACAACGTCCGGCAGGGGCGGTCGGCGAAAGAACCCATTTCCAACTCGCTCATCAACTGTTCGATCCGGTCGGTTAGCGTGCGGTCAGCCATGCCGTAGAGCCGTCCGAAGTAGCGCAGCACCTCGCGCGGGGTGAGCCGGTGGTAAAGTTGGGTGTCGCCGGAGAGGAAGCCAATGTGCCGCTTCGTTGCGAGCGGGTGCGCATGAAGGTCCAACCCGTTGACCGAAACGCGGCCAGCGGTCGGGGTCAGAATGCCCGCCAGCATCCGGAGCGCGGTAGTCTTGCCGGCGCCGTTCGGACCGAGCAAGCCGACGATTTCCCCAGCCTGCACTTGCAGGCTGACGCCGTTCACAGCGGTCACCGAGTCGAATTGTTTGACCAAGCCTTCGGCTGCGAGGGCGACGGCCTTTGCATTTCCATCCGGGGCGGTGGCGTCCAGGTAATCACTATTCGGCGGCAGCAGTTGCGGCACGGCAGCGAGCCTGCCACATGTTCCAACACAATCAAAGTTACTTTAGTGCATAAAGGGGGAAGGGCGAGCCGAGGAAGGTGGATTTAGCCTGGAAGTTGCGTTCGCAGACGACGCTGCCGCTGGCCTGGATTGCGGAGCGGCTGAGCATGGGCACGCGCGGGCACCGGGCGTGGTTGCTGCAGCAGCGGAGCGACAAACTGCCAGCCTAACCCACCGACCAAAGGCTGCTGGCAATATGACAATCTCACGAACCCCTTTACCTTTATAGTGTCTGGACGAACCACAATACGATAGCCCCCCGACGCATCCGGGATCGCGAGCAGCGCTTTCCGAATCGTAGCAAAAGCGGTTGCCCAACTGCGGCCGTCCGGATTGTCGTCCAGCTTCGAGACGTAGAAGGTCTTCGGCGCCTCCGCCAACTTCGCTACCATGCCCGCGAACGCGAACCCCCAAGTCAACAGCAGTGCCAGGCCCGGGGCAAACACTCCCCAGACCTGGAAACTGCTAAAGCGGTTAAGAACCGGCTGTAGTTGGCGATCGGTTTTCAGCCTGGCAGACTTGTTATCCGGATCAGCGGCGAGGCGTCAACCCCAGAACCGTGGGCTCAGTTCGTTTAACGGTGCCAAACGTGGGCTCGCGAAAAGCGTGCTTGATAAATCCGCTTGTAGGAGAGGACGTAAGGAGGCTCAAATTCTCCCGATTGCCGAGCGTTCAGACTTTGATTAGTCTGTCCTTACGTCAGCTCCTACAATTATCAAACACGCTATTAGTCCGCTATGTGTGATTCGAGAGGGTGCCACGCGCACGGCCGTCTGCGAGTTAGACGAGCCAGCTCCGTTTCACGGCTGACCCGGCGTCGCGGTCATGCGGTAAAAGCGGATCGGCGCTGTCGGGTCGGGCGTCAGGACCAGGTTCGTGTTGAAGCTCGGCCATTGGTTCGTTGGCGCGACGGCTGACCAGTTGGGTGCATTCAGGGAGTCCGCGCTTTCCACGGTGAATTTCCATTGCGCACCGTAGCCATTCCAGTTGAGCGCCAACGTGCCGGGCGGAACGCCGGGCGCGAGGTGTAACGTCACGTTCGGCTGTGCCAGCGTCGTCAGGAAGATGCTCGTCGCACCGCCGACGTTGCCCGCGGCGTCGGAGGGCGTGATGACCACCGTGTAGCCCGCCGCCGCGAGCAGGCCGGACAATACGGTGTTCGTGTTCGCGCCGGGCACGTTCAGCGTGACGACGTGGTTGGAGGTCGCACCGAAATGCGTGGCGACAAGGTGGTAGTTCACCACGCCCACGTTGTCCCCCGCGGGCGTCCACGCGAGGTTGCAACGGTCGAAGGAAATCCCGTTCGCGGTCATCTGGGCGACGGGCGTGGGCGGAACAAAGTCCGTGCTGCCCGGCAACACGACCACCGTGAACGTCGCGCTGTTGCCCGTCGTATTCGCGTTCGTGGCGAAAGCGGTAAAGGTGTTCGTGCCAACCTGCAACGCCGACGGCTGCCACTGCACTACGGCATAATCGTTGTTGGTGTTCGCACCGCTGACGCGCGTGAAGGTCATGCCCGCCGGGCCGGTGAAGCTGCTGAAGCCCGGCGACGGCGTGGCCGCGGCCGTGAGCGTGTAGAGGAACGCGCTGCCCTGGATGATCGTCGTGGGTTCGTTCAAGCCAATGTGGGTAATGCCCGGCAGCGTGAGCACGTTCCCCAATCCAACCTTGAGCGGCGAGACGTTGCCCGCCGCGTCCACGGCGGCGATCGCGCCGGGCGTGAACCCGTTCGCGATATACGCATGGTTCGTGATGCCGCTGGCGATGAGCGCCCAACGGCGCGTGCGCGAACCGACCAGGACGTAAAGGTTGTAACTTGCGACGCTCACGTTGTCGGTCGCGCCGCTCCAGGTGAGCGTTACGCTCGTCGCGGTGCGGAACACCTGCAGGAAACTCGTCGGCGGACCTGGCGGCGTTACGTCGCCGGGCAACGGGGTCACGGTGAGGGCGAACAGTTGTTCCGCCACGCCGGCCGCGCTGCTGGCGCGCACGGTCACGGATTGACTGCCCACTTGATTCGTCGTCGGCGTCCACAGCACGAAGCCGTTGGTCGCGTCGATCGTCATCCCGTTCGGCGCGCTCACCAGCGAATACGCCGGACGCGGATTGCCCGTCGCCGCGATTTGATAGAAGAATGGCGACTCCGCCGGTACGGTCGAGAACAGGGGCGCGGAAATAATTCTCGGCGCGTGCGGGGTGACCGTGTCGAGTTTCTCGACGGTAGCCTGGCCGTTGTTGCCACCGCCCCCGCCGCCGTTGGGCGAAGCGTCGCCGCCCATCGCATAAATGAATCCGTCGTTGCCCAGCGCGACCGCCGGCGTGCCGCGCGCCGTCGTGAGGCTCGGGCCGGTGAACCACTCGTTCACCGCGGGATCGAACATATAAACCTCGGGGCTCGCGGTGAGCGCCGCGTTCATGCCGCCAAGCAAATACACCATTCCGTCCGCGCCCAACTGGGCCACCCGGCCCGCGTTCGCGCCGATGCTGCTGGCGGGCGCGCTGCCGATTTGGGTCCACGCGTCCAGCGCGATGTCGTAGGAATAAACCGTGGTGGTCGCCACAGCCGTCGCCGGATCAACGCCGCCGATCACGAGGATGTGGCCCAGTCCGTCGTAAGTGGCGGTAGCGTTGACCCGCGTGACGGGCAGCGGCGCGAGCGTGGTCCAGGAATTCGCGTTCGCGTCGTAGCGCTCGACGGCGTTGGTGCCCGTAGTGGTGCCCGCGCCCACTGCGCCGCTGATCGAGTAGAGGCGATGCAAAGGCTCAGCGCAGAAAGCGAAGTCGTGCGTAGCGAAATTCTTTGATGCGATGGCCGCGCCCCTGCCCGTCGCGGGAATATAGACGTAACCACTCACGTTCGCCGCGGTCGCGTTCGGTTCAATGCCGCCGAAGACGATGATGCGATTGAGCGCGTCCATGCCCGCGCCGGGGCCGATGGTCTGCGCACTATTGATTAGCGCCGCGTCCACGAACAGGCTTGCGCCAGGCGCGAGTGATTGTACGGAGAGCTTGCTGCTCTTGAGCGGCAGGCCGCCGAGGCAGAGCAGCGTGCCGTTCGAGTTCATGCCGACGGCCAGACGGCGATTTCCCGTCAGCACGGGCGCCGCGGCCCAGGCGTTTGGAAACGGGGCGTTAATGACGGAGACGGAGGTGAAGTAGCTCCCGCTCGCCACGCCATGAACGTCGGTTGCCGTCAGGCGGCTGGTGTGCGAACCGATGCTGGTGAAGGTATGCGCGACCTGCGTGCCGGTCGGGCCGCTGACGTTTTGCACGTCGCTGCCGTCGTTGTTCCAATCAATCGTGAAATTGAAGACGTCGCCCGGGTCGTACGGAAATGAACTAAGCGCGTTGAGCGTGTATTTCGACGCCTGGTTCATCACCGGCAAAAATCCCGCGCTGAGGCTGATGACCGGTTTGGTTTCCGCCGCGACGGTGAACGTGCCGATGCTGCCGGCGGGTATGAAAGTTCCGTTGGTGTCGCGCACCGTGTTCGGCTCGATGGCCACGGAATAAATCCCGTTGTTCGTGCCATTCCACAGGCCGTTCGGCGACAGGACGTAAAAGTTTGCGCTGACGGCAATGCCGTTGGTGGTGGGCATCAACTGATAGGGCGGTGTGAAGGAGTAGGGATAGAATGTGGCGATTTGATCGAAACCGTTTGGCCCGGTCACGCGCACGCAGTTCGTCGCAATGCTGGCCGCCAGCACGCTCCGGTCATCCCAAAAGGTAAGCTGAAGGAATTGCGCGCCGGACTGGATGTTGGTGATGTCATTTGCGACGAGCTTCGCGACCGGCGGATTCGTGTCCGCTCCGGCGGTTGGCGTGAGCCGGAACGCGCGCGGCCGGCCGTTGAGCAAACCATTGCCGACGATGACGCCGGAATCGTTCACCCCGCGCGCCTCCGTCAGCACCCAGCCGGAGTTGATGGGGATGAGTTCATTCAGGTCGCGCATTGCGCCGCCGGAAGACCAGGCAAACGCGTGCAAAGTGCGGTTCAAGATCTCCGCCGTGCCGACGACGTTGCCGGAATTGTCGAGCGCGAACGCGGTGGAAGTGTAGCCGCCGAGCGTGCCGAGATCGGTCAAGCCCGCGCCATCCGCGAACAGAAATGCGTGCGTGTCCGCCGTGATGTAATCGGCCGTGCCCGCAACCTGGTTGGAGTTGTTGATCGCGTAAGCCCAGCTCCCGTCGCCGCCGAGCGTGCCGAGTTCTTCGAGCGGGCCGTTGGTGGTCGAGATAAACGCGCGATTGAAACCGTTCGACCCGGTCCCGATGCCGACGGTGCGCCCGGCATCATTCACGCCATAAGCCGCCGCCGTCGCGGGTAATGCGACGCTGGCAATCCCCCCGAGATTGGCGAAGGTATTGGGCGGTGCAAACAGAAACGCGCTGTCGTCGCCGTTCGTGGCGGAGGAAAATCCGGCGGCCTGGCTTGCGCTGTTGATATGCTGCGGGAACACGTTTGCACCGTCACCGAACCCGCCAATGTCGGTGAGCGCGCCGCCGCTGGAAATAAATCCGTGCGCCGCGCCACTCGTGTCCGTTGAGTAGCCGGTGACCTGGCCGGCATTGTTGATACCCAGTGCGCGATTATCCGCGCCGCCGAACGAGCCGAGCTCCACCAGTCCCACTCCCGGCGAGTAACGCCAGGCTCGCGCGGCGTTCGGACCGCTCGCCGAGTAGCCGGAGATCTGGCCGCCGGCGTTGACGCCCGTGGCGAAGCTGGCGTTCGTGCCGAGCGTGCCCAGATCGGTGACCATATAAGTTTGCGCCTGGGAGGAGACCAGGAACAGTCCTGCGAACGCTGCGCAGGTGCGGATCGCCAGTCGTCCGACGCAGGCTGCGGAAAGGATGCTGTGGTTTTTCATAGGTTTTTGGTTGAACGGTTCATGAGTGTCTCTAGGGGGTAAGAGAGGATCGGGGTCGGGACCCCGTTGATTGCGCCAAAGACGAGGTGCGCCGCCGGGTCACAAGTCAGTTCCAGCCGAAACCATCCGGAAGTGAAGGTCGCTTCACCGCAGGCGGTTGGGCCGCTGGTGCCGGTCGTGTGCAATTCCCAGTTCCGCGGGTTGAAATTCGTGCCGCCTCGCACGACGAGCCAGGCCTGACCGAAGCGGCAGAAGTTGCTGTTCAAGACAGTTCGACTGCTGGTCAGTCCAATCGCCGAGCCCACTGCGGGATCGGCTCCCGGCAGCACGTCGGCCGAGACCTTGAGCGCACCTGCGGGGGGATTGAAATCCAGCAGCGCGCCGGGGAAGGTGAGGGCGGTTCCACCCAGCATGGTAACCGTACCGTTTGCGACGCGGTTGCTCGCCTGAGGCTCGAACGGTGAAAAGGGCTCGTTGGGATCGGCGGAGGAAACGGTGAACGCCCAGCTCTGAGTTCCAGGGCCGCCGGGCGCCGTCCACACCGCCGCGCTTGTGTTTGGGATTTCAGCCCGGATCCCGCTGAGGTCAAACCCCAGAGTGATATTAGTTACAGGCGCGCCGCCGCTGTCCAGGCGCGGGTTATTCGCAGTGCCCACCCCGAACGAGTCAAACAGCAAAATCGACCCGCGTCCCGGTTCCCCGGCGATGAGGCAGAGAATCGCCATCGCCCCCGGTAACAGCCGCCGCATCACCGCCCCGAAGTATAATAGGTTTTCCTGCATAATCCGATTTCTATGGTTAAGAGGATCAACGGAGCATCTTTGTTCCCGGGCTTTTCGCAGGGTCTTCAACGCCGCCTCCAGCCTCCAATCTCACTAGTTGGCTGACAGGTCGTCTTTCTCCCCTGAGAGCAACGGCGTCGCCATCCCGTTCCGCCCCCTCATCCCCCGCGCCGGGTCAAACTCGATTTCCAACCCGGACTCTCACTGAAGGACCCGAGCGTTCAGCATAATCCTGACTACCGATTAAGGTTTCCCATGGGAGGATAGCGCGTCCTCCATCATGGAAAGCACCGGGTAAGTGGCATTGTAGTGCTTGTGCAGGAAGTGCGGATTGCGCTGGCGGTAAAACTCGCGCCCGAGGCGGTCGGCAATCGGCATCAGCATCTGCTCTTGATGGCAGAGGGTCGGCGAGATCGCGTTGACGCTCCCCGTGGTCTGCCAGTTCAGGCAGCCGCAGGAGTTGTTGCAGCGCAGACGCAGGGCGCATTCCCGGCAGGCAGGTTGGGCCTCCTCTGTCCAAAGCCCAGCGTGGTTCATGGACAGGATGAGGTAGCGCGCACCTTCCTCCAGCAGGAACTCCACCGATTCGGTGAGGCGCGCCGCCGTGTCGGGATTCACCACCATCATCACGGACGTAACGGGGGGAGGGCGAGCCGAGGAAGGTGGATTTAGCCGGGAAGTTGCGTTCGCAGACGACGCTGCCGCTGGCCTGGATTGCGGAGCGGCTGAGCATGGGCACGCGCGGGCACCGGGCGTGGTTGCTGCAGCAGCGGAGCGACAAACTGCCGGCCTAGCCCGCAGACAAAGGCTGCCGGCAATATGACAATGGGTGGGGGCCCCCTTTACAATCACCGCAAAGGCCGCAGACCCAATGAACTTCGGGTCGGGAGGCGGGGTAAGCGAGGCATGGCTCGCCTGGAGAAGTGTGTCACGGCACCACGTCGCGGGGGGGCTGCGGTGCGGGCACCGGGGGCGGGAAGAACGCCCGTGTGATCTGACGCGCAAACCGGATGCCCAGCTCGCGGACGCCCGCCGCGTTGAAGTGGTCGTGATCGCTGCGCCGGAACTCCGGGCCCAGGTCGTCGGTCTGCGGACCGTCGTAGGTGAAAGGCACGGTTTCCAACACCTTTTGCGCACCCCGATCCAGCCGCTCCTTGCGCCGTTGCATCTCCACCGGGCCGATCTTTTCGAGGATTCCCGGATCGAACGCGTCGAACGCAATGACCCAGGGAAGGTTCGGGATTCCGGAATCGGCGCGCGTGCGGTCAATCAGGCGTTTGAAGTTGTCGGTGAACACTTCGGCGGAAGGGCCCTGATTCAGGTCGTTCTCATTGCCGAACCAGATTAGCGCACGCAGTCCCGTGTAGGGAATCCAACGTTGGAGCGTGGCGCGGCAGGCGACATAGGAGGAATCGCCGGAAGCGGGATTCTCCGCGACCTGCCGCCAGCGCTCGACGGTCGTGCCCCCGATGCCGGTGCAGATGATCAGGACCGGAACATGAAGCTGGCGCACCAGCACGTCGCCGACAGCCGGCCAAGGGGAGGCCCGGCGCGCATCGCCTGGACGCAGCGGATCGTCGGCATGGCGAAAGGCCAAATGCTCGGGCGGTGTGTTGGTCCAATCAATGCAGGTGGCCACCCGATCGTCTTCGGCCTTGCCCGGTTCATTGCCCTGGAAGTTGGAGCAGAACGAGTGGCCCGCGGCGACGAACACCTCGCCGACGCCCACTTTGGCGATGGAGGTCTCACCGACCACCGCCCCTGCCGCATCCAGGGCGCGAACCGTGACGGTGTACCAGCCGCCCGCAGCGGCCTCGAGCGATCCGCGGAACTCCCGTTTTCCTGGCGCTGCGATCTCGACGAAGCCCGCAGACCGGCCGTCTATTCCCTCCTGATACTCCGATGCCAGCGTCACCTTCGCCTCCACCCGGGCCACGACTGACGTGGCGGAACCCGCGATGGGAATCCGCGCGGTGTTGGAGAGCGAGCGCTGGAAGACGGCATACGACATCGGGGACGCGAGGTCCAACCCATCGGCCGCCCGCACTGCGCTGGAGCCGAGAGCTGCTGTCGCGATCAGGGTAAAACAACGCCACCATTTGTATCTATCTATGTGCATAAACTGGTTTGTCCGGGCTCTTCGAGCCACGCAATGTGATCGGCAGCGGGAAGAGGGTCAATCCTGCATTCCTCGGCAAACGCATCTCGCAGGGCTGCTCTGAAGTCCGGCCAGTTGAGGGAAGATCAGGTTCTGCAGCCCTGAAATCCGAAGACCGCCCGGTGAAGTAGCAGGAAGACTTCACGGGCCAAGGACGGCCGAAACCCGAAACCCGAATTCCGAGAATGGCCTGATTCGATTGGCTGTTGCTCCGCCGGGGTGGCTATCAATTCGGACCTCGGCCTTCGGGTTTCTTTCGGCCTTCGGTCTGCGGTCTTCGGATCTCGGATTTGGATTGGCCCGGGCCGGAAACCCGGTCCAGGGTGAGATTTGTGCGCGTCGGCTCCGCTGAACCGGGGCATGTCGCCCACTTGCTGTACTGACACGGTCGGAGGGCGGCAGCTTGTGCCGATAGTCTGTTCTGGCCCCGTTTCGCGACATGCTGATTCGGGTTGGCAAACCTGGTCGGCGAGCCTAAAGTTCTCGCATGAGCACGGTCGCAGAAATTGAAGCTGCCCTGGAGCGGCTGCCGGTGCAGGAAGCGCAAAACATCGCCCGATGGCTGCAGAAATACTTGGAGCACCAAAGCGAGACGAACACCGCAGCGGCCAGCCTAACACGACTCAGGCTGCCCGACTACGCGGCCCGAAGACGAATGATTTTCGGCGACAAGGTGCTGCCCAACATGGTCCTACTGGGCCGTGAACATGAGCACTGGTGAAGAAAATGAACCGCATTTATCAGGGACGGGTGACGAAGGTGGAAATCCTCAACGGCAAGAGTGCCGACGGCCAACCGCAAGAACTTCCCAACTGGCAGAGCGCTCTCTGGCAGCACCATGAGCTGTTTCAGGACGCGGTGAACTACTATTTGTTTTGTCTTGCAGCACTGGCCAGCAGCGCGACGTCGCCAATGGGAAAGTTGCGGAATCAGCTTGCCAGTGCCTGGGAGCCTTTCGGCCGAACGGGCAGAAGATTCAAGGGGCTTCGTGATTCCGTCGGGCCATATCTGTTGCCCGACCGGCCAACGCCATCTATTGAGGAGGCGTTTGCCGCTGTGCTCGCAGGAAACGATTCTACGCCGGAATTGTTGCAGGTGGCGGTGGATGCTCTGGCTGAGGACTTGGGTGGCGATGCGGCCATTCAACAAGAGGGGCGCGGGTATCTGCCGCGACTCTGTTCCCCCGCCTACAACGGGCAGTTCCCGCGTGGCGCCGCCTCCTTGCAGAAGCAAGCGGCCAAGACGAGGCTACCGCTGCTGCTGCATCACCCTGCGACGGCGCGGAATCTGGACGCACTGACGGCCGAACTGGAGTTTGGGTTCTTTGCTAATCCGGTGCCTAACGCCGAACCAATCGCCGGCGAAGAAGCCCGCAGGAAGCTCTTGGAGGCACTGGCTTGGTTGAAGGCGAAGGATACCCGACTAGCCCTATCAGCGGATACACTGGAGAAGACAATTGGAGCGCTCCCAGATGCAGTATCTTTCCCAGCGTATTCCGGCGGCAGCATCAACAAGGAGGCGTTGAAACACCGTTTCTTTGCCTATTTGCTTTTCCAGCACGTCGAACGCTCACCGGTCACATTTGAAGTCCTGCGTGACTCCTATCCCGCCCCTAACCCTTCGGCGCGCAATTCAGCAAAAGCGACGCCTGACACGACGGCCCAATTCACGCAACTCGGGGATGACCCAGTCAAGCTTGCACGCGGCACGCGTGGGTATGTTTTTCGCGCTTTCACCAGCCTGCCGTGCTGGGGAGCCATAGCCCCTAGCGACATTCTCTGGAGTGAGTTCGATATTGCTGCTTTCAAGGAAGCGCTGAAAACGGCCAATCAATTCCGGCTGAAAATCAAGGAACGGCTGGGCAAAGCCGAGGAGTTGGCGGGAGAACTTGCCTGGATGAACGGAGAGCAGTCAAAGTTCAAGCCTTCGGAGCATTCCGAGCAGGAACCTCCGGCGGTGCTGAAGGGCGACCCACGCTTTGAGTTGGTGAGACGGTTATTGGAGGTGGAACTAGCGGAGGAGCACTATCTGGCCGAAGGCGAATCGGTCGCCTATGGGCTGCACCCGCGGACCTTACGTTGCTATCACGAGTTGGTTGAACGCTGGAATAAGATTATCCAGCCCGGGGAGGCATTCACCGAAGCCGCGGGAAGAAAACTCGTCATCAGCACGGACAAGTTCCAAGCCGAGAACAAGGAACGCATCGGGAGCGTGACCTTGTTCAAGAAACTGCTCGAAAGAGACTACTGGTGCCTTTGGCAAACGCCCGATGTGCAGACCGTAGCAGCGAGGCAAAGGGCTGGGTTCTCCAGCAACATCATTGAGGACTATCAGCGCTATCTGGAACTTCAGACGGACATTGCGCGCCTGAAAGAGCCGATACGATTTACTCCGGCGGATGCCGAGCAGTCGCGGCGTCTCTTCATGTTCTCTGATCTTGTTGGGAAGTCGAAGCCTAAGCATCTGCCCAATGCGACGCCGTATGGTTTCGCAGTGGATGTCGCGCTGGCTGCCAGCCAAGGTGGCATCTGGAAAGAAACGCGGGTGCGGCTGCACTACTCGGCGCCCCGTCTGCGCCGCGACGGACTGCGCAAAGGAGTTGGCGAGGACCTGGAGCGGGCGGCGTGGCTCCAGCCGATGGTGACTGCCCTGAATCTTCCCGAACCCGCCCCACAGGATTTCTCCAAGTGTGCCGTTTCGCTCATGCCGGACAAGTCATGGAAAGGCTTGCGCCATCTGTTGAACTTTCCTGTATCACTTGACCCAGCGGCGATGCAGAAGGCGATTGGCTCGCAAGCACGGTGGGCCAACCAGTTCGTCGCCTTTGGCAAGGGCGCGACCGAACAAAGGTTCTTTCTTCGCTGGCCGGAGGAAGTGTCGGCCTCGCAGAAGAAAGCCGGCCCCTGGTGGGAAAGCGATCAGCCATTCCGTTGCCTCTCGGTGGACCTCGGCCAGCGCGACGCAGGCGCGTTCGCATTGCTGGAGGTTCGCGCCAATGCCGACTGGGGCAAGAAGCCTTCGCGGCTCATCGGTGAGGCGGAGGGGAAGAACTGGCGCGCGGCGTTGGCTGCTGCTGGCTTGTTGCGCTTGCCAGGCGAGGACGCATTGGTCTGGCGGGATGGCAAGTGGCAAGAGGAGCTGTATGGCGAGAAGGGACGGCTCGCCACAAAGGAGGAATGGGTGGAGACGAACGCCAGCTTTTCCGCTTTGGAGCAGAACGCGGAAGAATGGATCGGCGCAGACCCGAAACGCTGGTCGTTTCCGGAGTTGAATTCCAAACTGCTGGTCGTAGCGCGGCGCGGGCAGAGCTGGCTCGCACGCCTCCATCGCTGGCTGTGGATGCTTGGCGACGAGAACAAACGCGAGCGAGCGCTGGGTGAGTTGCTGGAGCAGGAACGGCAGGAAGCGTGGCGGAAACGGGCGGAAGCCAAGGACGTGTTGGCGCTCCAGCAATCCCTCACGGCGGAAATCCAGCGGTTGAACGGGCTCCTGCCCGAACAGCTTGTCCTCCTCGCCAATCGGTGCCTGCCCTTGCGCAACCGCAAGTGGGCTTGGAATCAGCACCCGGACAAGGCCTTCGCAGAGAAAGGCTGTCATCTGCTGGAAATGGTCGAGGCTCCCAGCCATCTGCCGCTGCTGGCCGGACAACGGGGAATCTCCTTCGAGCGTATTGGACAGCTTGAGGAACTGCGCCGGCGCTTTCAATCGCTCAACCGCGTATTACAGCGCGAGCTTGGCGCAGCGCCCAAGTCAGGCCGCGAGTTGCGGGATGACCTTGTGCCGGACTGTTGCCCCGATATTTTAGCCAAGCTCGACCGGGTGAAGGAACAGCGCGTGAACCAGACGGCCCATCTCATCGTCGCGCAGGCACTTGGCGTTCAGCTCCGCAAGCACCAGACGCCGGAGCGTGAGCGCGCGGACCGAGATTTGCATGGGGAATATGAAATCATGCCGGGGCGGAAGCCGGTTGATTTCATCGTGCTCGAAGACTTGTCAAAGTATCTGAGCTCTCAGGCTCGTGGCCGAGGGGAGAACGTGAGGCTAATGAAATGGTGCCACCGGCAGGTAACGGCGAAGGTGAAGGAACTTTGCGAGCCATTCGGCCTCCCGGTGCTGGAGACCCCGGCGGCCTATTCCTCGAAGTTCTGCTCGCGCACGGGTGTCGCGGGCTTTCGTGGGGTGGAAGTCACGTTGAAGGACCAGCAGTCATTCCCTTGGTCAAAGCGGCTGGAAGAGAATTCGGTGGAGGTGGCAGAGCTTTTCAGGTGGCTGGAAACCGCCAGCGCCGGTCACCAGAACAAGCAGCCGCGCTGCCTGCTTGCGCCAATGTCGTTGGGCCCGCTGTTTGTCCCGGTGACCCCACAGGCCCCCATCATGCAGGCTGACATCAATGCCGCCATCAATCTCGGTTTGCGCGCCACGGCCGCTCCCAACGCGCACGAGATCCATGTCCGCATTCGTTCGGAGGCAAAGGACGGGCAGTTTCGGGTGCGCGCCCAGAGTAAGCGGGAGCAGGCACGCTGGGGAAATGAACCGCCCCCCATCAAGATGCTCGACGAGACCCAGCGGGTTGCGCTTGCCCGCGAAGGCGGGCATCCGAACTTCTTTGTTGATCCCCTCAAGGCGGCGACTTTTGATAGAGCGGAGGTGGAAGGATTGGGCCTGCCTGTCGCTAGCGGACGCGGCCTCTGGAAATCTGTCCGGGATGCTGAATGGAAGCGCTGCCGCGAGATCAACTTAGAGCGGATGCGCCGTTGGGGGTTCATAATCGAGGCCCCCCGAACACTCCAAGTTTCCCGCAAAGAGGATGAGGATGACCTGACGTTCTAAGCCACCATGACCGAGGCCGGTATCCAGACTCAGCCTGGGCTTGAATCGCAGCCGCCGATGCCGGTTGCGGCGGGTGGCGCGCGCCTTGGAGGGGTTTGGCGTGCGGCTGCAATACTCGGTTTTCGAGTGCGCCCTGGACGCGCTGCGCCTGGCCAAACTCAAGGCGGAACTCCAGGACCTGGTGAACCACGACGAAGACCAGGTATTGTTTGTTTCACTGGGTCCAAGCGCAGGGGATGCTACCCTGGTGATTGAGGCGATGGGCTTGCCCTACGAGGTGCGCTCGCGGGTGACGATTATTTGATTTGGGGCTTGCAACTTGCCGCCCGAAGGCTTGAATTATCCTTGGCTACGGCCACCGACCACCTTTCTTCCGCCATTGGAAAGGCATGTTCCTTGAAATCGCGAACGACTGCGCCTTGAAGCGGCGAATCGGCGCGAGCGCGGCAGTGCTGGCGCTCGCCTCCACGGGCGCTCGCAAAGTGAAATTCGTGCGGCTGACCGAGGGAAATGTGATTGTCCAAACCCATCTCAGTGGTGATTGCCGAGTAATTTGTTGCTGCGCTCGCAAATCGGCTCCGCGGCCGCTGGCAGGCAAAGGGTTAGGGCGAGGCCGCCGCAGTCAGCGCGATTCCGGGGGGCGTGAGGCGGGGAATACCAGCCGCGCTTCGCATACTCCGCAATCGCCGCAGTCAGCGCGATTCCGGGGGGCGTGAGGCGGCCAGTACTGCTCACCCAACTTTGCCGGTTTCCGGGCCGCAGTCAGCGCGATTCCGGGGGGCGTGAGGCGGTGGCTAACGCAACCATCCTTGGATCGCAAGTGAGTGGCCGCAGTCAGCGCGATTCCGGGGGGCGTGAGGCGGGGA
>CAIWJG010000402.1 GCA_903912925.1 uncultured Verrucomicrobia subdivision 3 bacterium
GAGCACAAAGCCCGCCCCCCTGCTCGTTTTAGCTCGCTGCTGAACGCTCCAGAAAATTCCCCAAACAGAAAACAAAAACCAAAAAGAAAAGCACTTACACAAATTTCTTTACAAAACCGACGAAGCCACCCCAATGCGACCTCAATGCGACATCAAAGCCACCTCAATGCGTGTTGCTAGCCAGGCGGTAGCCACCTTCAAGCCACCTTCATGCTACCTTCATGCTACCTCAAAGCCACCCTCATGCGTCCCTCAAGCCACCCACAGGCTTCCCACAAGCCTCCCTCAGGCTCCTCCCGCCAACCTCAGGCTGCCCCGGACTGATTGCAGAAGGCGGAAGGCAGCCGGCCCGCTGAAGGAATGCCTGACTGAGGATCACCGGGTTGCCGGCTGGCCGACCGTCCCGCTCGCCAGAATATGCCCGTGCGGCGGGAGACGGTTATTGTGTGAGCTGGGGTGTTTGTGACAATACTGTCAGGCGTATGTGGATAGTTCGATTGGCTCTTCGGCGGCCCTACACCTTTGTGGTGGCATCGCTGGTGCTGCTGCTGCTCACGCCCTTCGTGCTGCTGCGGACGCCGACCGATATCTTCCCGTCCATCAACATCCCGGTCGTCAGCATTGTCTGGCAATACGCCGGGTTGGACGCCCAGGACATCGAGCAGCGGATGAATTACATCCAGGAGCGCTCGCTCGCCACTACCGTCAACGACATCGAGCACATCGAGTCCAACGCCTACAATGGCATGGGCGTCATCAAAGTCTTCTTCCGCGAGGGCACGTCCGTGGATGGCGGGGTGGCGCAGGTGACCGCTATCGCGCAGACCGTGATCCGCTCGATGCCCCCCGGCACCACGCCGCCGCTGATCATTCGCTACAGCGCTTCCACTGTTCCCATCCTGCAGTACAGCATCAGCAGCCCCAAGCTCTCCGAGCAGCAGATCTTCGACCTGGCGGCCAATCAGCTCCGTGTCGGTTTGGCCACCGTGCAAGGCGCGTCCATGCCCTGGCCTTACGGCGGCAAGAACCGCATCGTGGCGGTGGACCTCGACCTGGCCGCCCTCAAGGCGAAGAACCTGGCCCCGATGGATGTGGTCAACGCGCTCAACGCCGGAAACCTCATCCTACCGAGCGGCACCACCAAAATCGGCGGCACGGAATACGCCGTCGAGCTAAACGCCACGCCCAAGGTGATGGACGAGCTAGCCGACCTGCCGATCAGGACCGTCAACGGGGCGCTGATCCGCATCCGGGACGTGGCGCAAGTGCGGGATGGTTACCAGCCGCAGCAGAACATCGTGCGCAACGACGGGGTGCGCGGGGCGCTGCTCACCGTCTATAAGACCGGTGCCGCGTCCACGCTCGACGTGGTCAGCGGGATCAAGAAGGCCCTGCCGCGCGTTCTCAGTGGCCTGAGCGCGGACCTGAACGTAAAGGAGTTTGCCGACCAATCCGTCTTCGTCCGATCGGCCATCTCCGGCGTGGTCCGGGAAGGGGTCATCGCCGCTGCCCTCACCGCGTTGATGATTCTGCTGTTCCTCGGGTCATGGCGCAGCACGTTCATTATTGCGCTCTCCATCCCCCTGTCGGTGCTCACCTCCATTGCCATCCTCAGCGCGCTGGGCGAGACCATTAACCTGATGACCCTGGGCGGGCTGGCGCTGGCGGTGGGCATCCTCGTGGACGACGCCACGGTGGCCATTGAGAACATTCACCGGCACATGGCCTCGGGCAAAGCGCTGGACGACGCCATTCTGGACGGCGCGCAGGAGATCGCGATGCCAGCCTTCGTCTCGACCCTGTGCATCTGCATTGTCTTCGTGCCGATGTTCTTCCTGACCGGGGTGGCGCACTACCTGTTTGTGCCGCTGGCGGAGGCGGTGGTGTTCGCCATGCTCGCCAGCTATGTGTTGTCGCGAACGCTGGTTCCGACACTGGTGATGTGGTTCTACCGAGGCGTGGACCACTACGGCCATGACGCCCCCGCCGCAACCGCTGCCTGGCTGCGGCCTTTGGCAGCCGTGCAGACCGGCTTCGAGCGGGGCTTCGAGCGCTTCCGCGAGGGCTACCGGCTGCTGCTCGGGGCCGTGCTGCACCATCGCATGCCGTTTGCGCTGATCTTCCTGGCGTTCTGCGTGGGCTCGATGCTGCTCGTGCCGCAGCTTGGGCAGGATTTCTTTCCCTCCGTGGACGCCGGGCAATTCCGGCTGCACCTGCGCGCCCGGAGCGGCACGCGTATCGAAGAAACCGCCAAGCTGGTGGATGAAGTCGAGGCCGCTATTCGCCGGGAAATTCCCGCCGAAGAAGTGCATGGCATGTTGGACAATATCGGCATCCCGGTCTCCAGCATCAACATGACCTACAACGACAGCGGCCTGGTTGGCACCGGCGACGCGGATATCCTCGTCTCGCTGCGGCCCGAACACCGCCCCACCGCCGGTTACGTGGACCGCTTGCGCGCCCGCCTCAACCGGGAGTTCCCGGGTATTGCTTTCTATTTTCTGCCCGCGGACATCGTCAGCCAGTCCATCAACTTCGGCCTGCCCGCGCCGTTCGACATCCAGTTGGTCGGGCGCAACCAGGCAAAGAACCGTGAGGTGGCCGGCCGCCTCGCCGACAAGATCCGCCAGGTGCCCGGCGCGGTGGATGTGCGCGTGCAGCAGCCGGCGGACCTGCCCAAACTAAGAGTGGCCGTGGACCGCACCAAGGCCTCCGGGATGGGGCTGTCTGAGCGCGACGTGGCCAATTCGATTATGCTCAGCCTGAGCGGCAGCAGCCAGGTGTCACCCGTCTATTGGATGGACCCGCTGGTCGGCGTCCAATACCTCGTCAACATTCGGGTTCCCGAGCGCCAAATGGATTCGCTCTCCACCCTCAACTCGATCCCCATCAACGCCAGCCAGCCGGGCCGGGGCGACGGGCAACTGCTGGCAAACCTTGCGACCGTCACCCGCACCGCCGGCGCGCCGGTGATCTCCCATTACAACGTCACGCCGGTCATTGACATCTTCGGCGGTGTCAGCGGGCGCGACCTGGGCGGCGTTCTGCACGATCTCAAGCCGCTCATCGCCCAGGCTGAATCCGAGCTGTCCAAGGGTAATACGATTATGCTGCGCGGCCAGGCCGAGACGATGCACTCCAGCTTCACCGGCCTGGGCATCGGATTGGTGGTAGCGATTATGCTGATCTACCTGTTGCTGGTGGTGAACTTCCAGAGCTGGCTGGATCCGTTCATTATTATCACCGCGCTGCCAGGCGCGCTGGCCGGAGTGGTCTGGGCGCTGCACATCACGCTCACGAGCGCCAGCGTGCCCGCTCTGATGGGGGCCATCATGAGCCTGGGTGTCGCCACTGCCAATTCCGTGCTGGTGGTCACGTTCGCCCGGAACGACCTGCTGCAAGGGATGGACCCGCTGACCGCGGCCTGGGAGGCCGGCACCAGCCGCTTGCGGCCGGTGCTGATGACCGCGGCGGCGATGGTGATCGGCATGTTGCCCATGGCGCTGAGTTTGGGCGAAGGCGGCGAACAGAATGCGCCGCTGGGCCGCGCCGTCATTGGCGGTTTGGTCGTCGCCACGATCGCCACCCTGTTCTTCGTGCCGGTCGTCTTCAGCCTGTTGCACCGGCCTGCGACCGCGCCGGTTAAGACACCTTCCGATTTCGCGCCTCGAACCGGCGGCATCAACCCTGCCGCGGCTGGCGCTTGAGCTCAAATATGAATTCCCCTGGAATATTAGACCCGACGCCAGCCCGCCCTCCCCGGGAAGCCTTGGCGTCAGCCTCGGAAGCTGCCGCGAGTTCCGGCGCCAAATTACGCAATGCCGCCATTGTGGCCGCCGTGCTCATCGTCATTGGCGCGGTCGTCGGTCTGGTGCCCCGCTCGCTGCATCGCACTGCGTTGCGCGCCGAGACGCGGGAACTCGCCATCCGGACCGTCAGCGTGGTGTCGCCTGCCCCGGGCACGAACGCCGCCGGGCTAATGTTGCCCGCTGAAGCCAAGGCGCTCGTCGAGGCGCCGATTTATGCGCGCACCAGCGGCTACCTCAAACGCTACCTGGTGGACATCGGCGCGCAGGTCAAGGCCGGGGATTTGCTGGCCGAGATTGACGCACCGGAGCTGGATCACGAACTGGGCCAGGCGCGCGCGCAACTCACCCAGACCGAAGCCGCGCTCGCGCTGGCCCGGACCACCGAGACCCGCTGGGCCGAGTTGCTCAAGAGCTCCAGCGTGAGCGAGCAGGAAGCCGCCGAAAAGAAGGCCGACCTGGAACTCAAGTTGGCAACCGTCGAAGCTGCGCGCGCCAATGTCCTGCGGCTGGAAGACGTTCAATCCTTCGAGCGCGTCACCGCCCCCTTCTGCGGCACCATCACCGCTCGCGGAACCGATGTCGGCCAGTTGGTGGCATCGAGCGGTGGCAACGAACTGTTCCGGCTGGCGCAGACCGAAACCTTGCGTGTGTTCGTTCGCGTGCCTCAGGGATATGCCATCGGCATCACCGCCGGGCAAACGGCGGAGCTGATGATTCCCGAAAAGCGTGGCCGCGTCTTCCCGGCTAAGGTAGTGCGCACCTCCGGGGCCATGAGTGCCGATTCGCGCACGTTGCTGGTGGAGCTGGAGGTGGACAACTCACTCGGCGAGATCCTCGCCGGCACCTACGTTCAGGTACGCCTGACGGAAGCCAAGCTCGCCCCGACCCTGACGCTGCCCTCCAATACGCTGCTATTTCGTTCCGAGGGACCGCAAGTGGGCGTGGTTGGGGCCGACGGGAAGGTCGAGTTGCGCCGTCTCGCACTGGGCCGGGACTTCGGGCCGACCATCGAAATACTTGAAGGCGTTGGCACGACCGACCGGGTCATCCTGAACCCGCCCGATTCGCTGGTCGGGGGCACGACGGTGCGCGTAGCCCAGGCCGCTAAAGAACCCGCTGGGAAAGAGATCCCCAAGGCGGTAACCGCGAAATAGCAGCCTGGCTGCGACAGCGAAGATCCCCTATCTCAAATCCATACAGGTACTGATACACTCGTTTTGCGGGGTCAGGAGAGTGGGGGACAGGGGGTTACGGCCGCGCCGCCGGTGCCGGCCGGGGGCATTTAGAATTATTCCAAATATTGACAAGCGCCAGACCCGGGCTACGTTGTCCGTACCATGCGCGGAACGGTGCTTAATGACCTCGACAACCGGCTGAATGAACGGCTGGCGACGCGCGGTTTTCGGTTTACGCCCCAGCGCGAGCAGGTCTATGCTGTGCTGCTGCGGAAACGCGATCACCCGACGGCGGAGGAAGTGTTTATTCGTGCCAAGCGCGAGATACCGGACATTTCCATGGCGACGATCTATAATTGCCTGGATGCGCTGGTGGAATGCGGGCTGGCCCGGCAGGTGACCCTGGAACGGGGCGCCACGCGCTTCTGCCCGAACATGCGCGAGCACGGTCACTTTTATTGCGACCAGTGCCAGAGTGTGTTTGATATTGGTCTGCCGGCTGAGCCTGGAATCGCGCTGCCGAAAGGCTTTCGGGCGGAGCGTTATGATGTCGCCATTCATGGGCGCTGTCCGGCGTGTTCGAACGGGAAGAACCCTGCGGGAAAGGGTTAAATGGGTTACATGGGTTACATGGGGATGCGGCGGCAGAATGATGTTTTTGCAGGATTGGTTAAACAACGATGAGCACAGCAACCGAGACAATCGAAGGCCTGGTCAAGACGGAATATAAGTACGGCTTCGTTACCGACGTGGAAGCCGACGCGGCGCCGCCGGGCCTGAATGAGGACATCGTCCGACTGATCTCGGCGAAGAAGAACGAACCGCCGTTCATGCTGGACTGGCGCCTCAAGGCCTATCGGCATTGGCTGACGATGCAGGAGCCGACGTGGCCGCACGTGCATTATTCGCCGATTGATTACCAGGCTTCGGTGTACTACTCCGCGCCGAAGAAGAAGGGCGAGGGGCCGCGGAGCCTGGATGAGGTCGATCCCAAGCTGCTGGAGACTTATGAGAAGCTTGGCATCCCCTTGAAGGAACGCGAGCGGCTGGCCGGAGTGGCGGTGGATGCGGTGTTTGATAGTGTGTCGGTGGGTACCACGTTCAAGAAGCAGTTGGGCGAGAAGGGCATCATCTTTTGCTCGTTCACGGAAGCGGTCCAGGAACATCCCGAGCTGGTGAAGAAGTATCTGGGGACGGTGGTGCCGTACACGGATAACTACTTTTCAGCGCTCAACTCCGCGGTGTTCAGCGACGGCTCGTTCTGCTTCATCCCCAAAGGGGTGCGCTGTCCGATGGAACTGTCCACCTATTTCCGGATCAACGCGGCCAATACCGGCCAGTTCGAGCGGACGCTCATTGTGGCCGAGGAAGGGGCTTCGGTGAGCTACCTGGAAGGCTGCACGGCGCCGATGCGGGATGAGCATCAGTTGCACGCCGCGGTGGTGGAGTTGATCGCGATGGACAACGCGCAGATCAAGTACTCGACCGTGCAGAACTGGTATCCGGGCGACGAGCAGGGTCGGGGGGGCATCTACAACTTCGTAACCAAGCGCGGCCTGTGCAAAGGCAAGAACTCGAAGATCTCCTGGACCCAGGTGGAGACCGGCTCCGCGATCACGTGGAAATACCCGAGCTGCATCCTGCTGGGGGACAATTCCATAGGCGAATTCTATTCGGTGGCGGTGACGAACAATTACCAACAGGCGGACACGGGCACCAAGATGATCCACATCGGCAAGAACACGCGGAGCACGATCGTGTCCAAGGGCATCTCCGCCGGGCACGGCCAGAACAGCTATCGGGGCCTGGTAAAAATCCAGAAGAGTGCTACTAACGCCCGCAACTTCTCGCAGTGCGATTCGTTGCTGCTGGGCGACAAGTGCGGCGCACACACGTTCCCCTACATCGAGGTGAAGAACACGACCGCGCGGGTGGAGCACGAGGCCTCGACCTCCAAGATCGGCGAGGACCAGATCTTCTATTGCAACCAGCGCGGCCTGGCGACACAGGATGCCGTAAACATGATCGTAAACGGCTTCTGCAAGGAAGTGTTTCGCGAGCTGCCCATGGAGTTCGCGGTCGAGGCGCAAAAGTTGCTCGGGGTGAGCCTGGAGGGGAGCGTGGGGTGAATTCCCGGCGATGAGACCCAAGCTTTATCTGGAAAGCACAATCCCGAGCTACCTGGTTGCCAGGCCGAGTCAGGCTGTCGTCGTTGCCGGCCAACAGCTTACCACGCACCAGTGGTGGGCCAAGCGGCTGAAAGACTTCGATATCTATGTTTCGCAAGTGGTCTTGGAAGAAATCAGCGCCGGGGACGAGGAGATGGCGCGGCAGCGCCTCGAACTGGTAAAGTCCTTCGCCGAATTGCGGCTTACAGACGAAGTGAATGTTTTAACCAAAGCCTTGCTGCGACGCGGACCGCTGCCCCCGAAAGCCGCTCGCGATGCCGCGCATATTGCGGTTGCCACGGTTCATGGCATGCACTTCTTGCTGACGTGGAACTGCCGCCACATTGCAAATGCCGAAATACTGGGTAAAGTACAGAAGATATGCGAGCAACGCGGTTACAATTGTCCGGTCGTATGTACACCGGCGGAATTGATGGGAATATGAAGACAGCAATCAAAGATGAGATTCTGGAGGAGACCTGGAAGATCAAAGACGGGCTCGCTGCTAAGTATGATTACGATGTGGACGCCATGTTTCGCGCCATGCGCGAGGGCGAGAAGCGCTCCGGGCACAAACTCGTTTCGTTTGTGAAGCCCAAGCGGAAGGCCGACAAGTAGTCCTTGCGAACGGCCCGGCTGAAGAGGCTATAACAGGAACGGGAGAGCGAACTGAATCGGAATTTCAGAAACCAAGTTAGCAGACCATGAACAAGACCATATTGGAAATTAAGGGCCTCACGGCTGGCGTGGAGGGCAAACAGATTCTCAAAGGCATCAACCTGACCATCAATCTCGGCGAAGTGCACGCCATCATGGGGCCGAACGGCAGCGGCAAGAGTACGCTGGCCGCGATCCTGGCGGGCCGCGAGGGCTACGAGATCACCGCCGGGCAGGTGCTCTATGACGGGAAGGATCTGCTGGACCTCGCCCCGGAGGAGCGTGCGCGGGAGGGTCTGTTTCTCGCGTTTCAATACCCGGTAGAGATCCCGGGCGTGAACAGCACGTATTTCTTGAAGGCCGCGCTCAATGAAGTCCGCAAACACAAAGGACTCTCCGAACTCGACGCGATGGAGTTCCTGACCCTGGTAAAGGACAAGATCCAGTTGCTGGAATTGAAGGAGGACCTGCTGCGTCGTTCGGTCAACGAGGGCTTCTCGGGCGGCGAGAAGAAGCGCAACGAGATCTTCCAGATGGCCGTGCTGGAGCCCCGCCTGGCCGTCCTCGACGAGACGGACTCCGGCCTGGATATTGACGCACTGCGGATCGTCTCCACCGGCGTCAACAAGCTCCGGCGACCCGAGAATGCGCAACTGGTCATCACCCATTACCAGCGGCTGCTGAACTACATCGTGCCGGATTTCGTGCACGTGCTGGTGGATGGCCGGATCATCCGGACGGGCGACAAGAAGCTGGCGCTGGAACTGGAAGAAAAGGGTTACGACTGGATCATTAAGGAAGAAGCGGTGACGGCTTAAAGGCCCGCTAGCAGGGCGCGGCATCCCCACCGCGCCTCGCCCGCGACTGGCTCGGGCAACACGTCCTCTAACCGGCTGTGGGGATCTTCCGGTTTTCCACCGCAACCAACACCCGTTTCTGTTGTTCATTACTGGTAGCGGTTGGCAGCCGGCAATACGTGAACAATCATCGTAATCATAATAACCCGCCTGCTGCCTGGTTCACGCCGCTACAACAGAAAGGCGAAGTATGAAGAACATTAGTTCCCGTAGGAGCGGTTTCACGCTGGTGGAGATCATGATCGTGGTGGCCATCATCGGCCTGCTGGCCTCGATCGCGATTCCCAACTACGCGCAGTCCCGCGAAGCCGCACGCCGAGGCGTGTGTATCAACAACCTGCAGCAGATCGAGGGCGCGATTCAGCGCTGGTCGCTGGACATGCACAAAGACGAAGGGCAAGCGGTTACTTACAGCGACATTCGGAGCTATCTCAAACATTCGGTGGTTTGTCCTGCCGGCGGCACCAGATTCGAGGACAGCTACACGATTACCACCGTGCAGGAAGGTCCGACCTGCCAGAAGAAGCCCGCGATGCATCTGCTGCCACCTTAAGCGCCGCGCCTCCACTTGCGGCCAGCGAGGCGGCGCCGGTCTCTGACCCGGCATTCCGCCTGCGTCCGGATCACACCGGGTCGGAGACCGGCACTCCTGTCCGCTGCGAGTGCCGGTTTAGCCCCGCGGGTCCCCGCGGCGCGGCCCCGCCGCTTGCTTTGGGCTGTAACGGCGGCTACGCTGCGGCGGAATGCGGCTGCTGGACCGTTATTTATTGCGCGAATTGCTTACCCCACTGGGCTACTGCCTGTGCGGCTTCCTGCTGCTCTGGATCACGTCCGACGTGTTTGTGAAGCTGGGCGATTTTCAGAGGAAGGGATTGGTAGCGAGGGACATTGCCGAGTATTACCTGTTCGTGCTGCCGGGATTCCTGGTGTTCGTGCTGCCGATTGCGTTGTTGCTGGCGATGCTCTACGCGCTGACCAATCACGCGCGGCATCAGGAGATCACCGCCATCCGCGCGGCGGGCGTGAGCCTGTGGCGTCTCTCACTGCCGTATTTTGGCGTAGGATTGCTGGCGAGCCTGACCTTGTTCACGGTAAACGAGTTCTGGGTGCCCCAGAGCGAGGAGCAGGCGGAGGCGATCTCGAAGCGCCGCCTGGCGCCGGACCCGCGCGCCCCGAACCGCGATGAAACTCGCATTGTCTGCTTCGACAACACGCGTGAAGGTCGCCATTGGGTTATCGGTGTGTATAACGCCAGGACCGGCGATATGATCGGACCCAGCGTGTACCCGATAAAGCAGGACGGCTCGAAGCCCTGGGAGCTGCGCGCGGATCGGGCGCAGTGGATCGACGGGGTTTGGACTTTCTACAACGCGCTCGCGTTTAAGGAAGCGGAGGAGACCAACTCGCCGCCGATTCCATTCCTGCAAACCAACGTGCTAGCCGTGCCGGAGTTCAAGGAAACCCCGGAAGAGATCAACAGCGAAATCAAAATCCGGAACACCATGTCGTTGCGCGCTGCCAAGCGATCCGACGTGCCGATCAAGGACCTCCTGAATTACGTGCGCCTGCATCCCCAGCTCTCGCACTTGGACCGGGCCTGGGTTGAGACCAAGCTGGCGGGCCGATTCGCGGCGCCGTGGACCTGCCTGGTGGTCGTGCTGATCGCCATCCCCTTCGGCGCCGCCGGGGGACGTCGGAACGTGTTTGTGGGCGTGGCAAGCAGCATCGTCATTTGCTTCATCTATTTCGTGCTGCAGCAGCTCGGGCTGGCGCTGGGGACCAGCGGCCGCTTAACGCCCTGGCTGGCGGCCTGGTTCCCCAACCTGTCCTTCGGCCTCGTGGGCCTGCTAATGACTGCCCGGATCAGATGAGCGACGATTACGCAGAGCTCCAAGCGCGCTACGATCGGTTGAAGGTGCTGTACCAGGTCGGCAGCGTGATTCACAGCACGCTCGAGCCTCAGGAGGCGCTGCAACTGATCGTGAGCCAGGCCGTCGGCCTGATGCGCGCGGCCAGCGGCTCCGTCGTCCTGATCAACCCCACGAACGGCTTTCTGGAAATCCACGCCTCGCAAGGGCTGCCGGCCAATGCCGCGCAACTCAAGCTCCGAGTCGGCGAGGGCATCACCGGCTGGGTGGCGCGCACGGGCCAACCGGCGCGGGTGGGAGACGTGCGCAGCGACCCCCGCTACGTCCAGTTACGGAGCGGGGTGCGCTCAGAGCTGGCAGTGCCGCTGGAAGTCGCCAATGAGGTGCGCGGCGTATTGAACGTGGACGCCGACCGCCTTGAGGCTTTCAGCGCCGAGGATCAGGAACTGCTGGAGGCGCTGGCGGTACAGGCCGCCCGGGTCATTCATAACACCTGGCTCTACGAGCAACTGCGGCTCAAGGCGCGCCTGTTCGAATCGCTCACCAGCGTCAGCCGCACGATCAATTCCCCCCTGCACCTAGACGACGCCCTGAAGGTCATCACCCGCGAGGCTTGCGCGCTGATGCAGGCCAAGATGTGCTCCCTGATGCTCCTGGACGAGAGCCGCCAGCGGCTTGACCTGCGCGCGAGCTTCGGCGCGGGCGCGGCGTATGTCAACCGCCCGCCCTTAAGCGTAGAGGAAAGCCTTCTCGGGGTCGTCTTGCGGCGGAAGAAACCGCTGCAGGTTGAGAACGTGCAAGTCTCCAACCGCTACCAAAGCGTGGAAGTCGCGCGGCAGGAAGGGCTGGTCGCGCTGCTCAGCGTGCCGCTGCTCTATAGCGGTCAGGCGATCGGCACGCTCAGCATCTATACGGGGCGGCCCTACAGCTTCTCGAATGAAGAGGTCCGCATCCTCTCAGCCCTGGCGGAGCTCTCGGCCATTGCCATCGAAAAGGCGCGCCTCTACGAGCGGGTCGTGGACGTGGAGGAGCAGTTGCGCCAGAATGAGCAGCTTTCCGCGCTCGGGTTGCTGGCCGCCGAAGTGGCGCATGAGATTCGCAACCCGCTAACCGTCCTCAAGATGCTCTACCACTCGCTGGATCTGAAATTCCCTGAGGGCGACCCGCGCACGAAGGACGCGCGCATCATCGACGAGAAGATCACGCAGTTGAACCGGATTGTGGAGCAGATCCTGGATTTTGCCCGCACCACGGAGCCGCAGTTGGCGCCGGTGAATCTGAGCCAGCTAATCGAAGAATTGGGACTGCTGGTCCGGCACAAGCTGAAGCACCAGAATATTCAGTGGACGCTCAAGGCCGAGCCGGACCTGCCCCCGGTGATGGGGGCGGCGACGCAATTGGAGCAGGCCTTTCTCAACCTGATTCTCAACGCGGCGGAGGCAATGCCCGAAGGCGGCGCGCTGACTATCCGCTCGCGCCCGGTGCGGCTGCCGCGCAGCAGCGAGCAACCCACTCATGTGGCGGTGGAATTCCAGGATACCGGCCAGGGGATGAGCGAGGAGCAGCGCAGGCGCGCATTCACGTCGCTGCTGAACACGACGAAGGCCAAAGGCACGGGCTTGGGGCTGGCCATCGTGGCCCGTGTCGTGGAGGCACATCGGGGGACCATCAAGATCCGCTCCCGCCCCGGTCACGGCACGACCGTGACCATCCTCCTGCCGCTGTAGCCCTGGGCGGCTATTCCTGCGGCGGGTAAAAGAGCAGCCGGGCGTAAGCGTAGGCGAACGTTTCGTCGATAATGGAGCGCACGCCTTGGCTGTAATGCCACCAATGTCGTTCGTCGTAGTCGTCGGACGGAATCGCTATGACCCCGACCGTGACGCCTTTCCCGAGCGCCTGCTCAAACATCAGCCGCGAGCGGCGCGCATGGGGTCCGCCAGTAATCAGGTTGACCTTCGTCACCGTCATGCCATGTTCGCGCAGCCAGTGCTTCAAGCTGAGCGCCATGGCGTAAGTCCGATCCCGGCGAGTACGGCCGGTCGGCACCGCCTGGACGTCATTTGTGCTCATGCCGAGCTTCACCAGCGTCGCGGCCCCGAGCTGGGCGTAGTTCTTGTATTCCGACAAGGGCGAGCCCTGCACCAATGGGACACCGGTCACAAACAGCCGGTCGTAATGATTCTGTTTGAATTCTGCGACGGCCGCTTCGACTATGTAACCCGGCACCCACCCCTCGACGACCATCACCCCGCCGGGCACCGAGTCGGTAACCGCCAGAAACGGACCTATCCCGAGCATCCCCACAACCGCCGCCGCCCCTAAGCTCAACGCCAGCACAAGCCCGCCGCGCAGCGTCGGCACCAGGCATTGCCGGCGGCGCAGCAGACCCCAACAGACCTTGCTAGATTCCATAAGATTCTGACTCAAGGAGGCGTGATATACCGCAAAGCCAACCGCAGGTCGAGTCCGGCTCCATCTGGGCTGCCCCCCCATCACGGCCAGTGACAAAGTGGGTGATAAGGGCTCCCATCTGAAGCTGTAGCAGCCGACGTCAGTCGGCTCTAATCAGCCCGTTCCGAGCAAGCGCAGGTTTGGGCAACAGGCCAAGAGGTCAGAGACTCCTTACGTCGTCTCCTACAATGACTTGAGAAGACTTTGTCAACTGCCGTGAACCCCCCATAGCGCAATCACTCTTTGGCCGCGCATAGCTCTCAAGAAAAGAGCGGAATGATCCAGCAGGCCACGACCTGCCACTTCCCGTTCCCGAAAGGATCACCCTGACAAACCGCGACCTTCCTCCTTCGGCCTTCGGATTTCGGCCTTCTTTCGGATTTCGGATTTCGGAACTACCTCCGCCCTTGGGTTGCCAGAGCCGCACCCATCCGGTAGAGTGGCTTTGTCGGACGCATCCGATACTGCAATGAAGACTCCATCACTGCTCTTGGGCGCGGGTCTGCTCTTTTGGGGCTGGCAGACCGGGCACCTCGTCGAGGGCGCGTTGATGGCGGCGGTGCTGGAGGGCGCCAAGTTGGTTAAAGCACGCTGGGACTTCACGGACCAGGATTTCCGCCGCATCTGGACCTTTTGCGCGCTCCTGCTGTTTGCGGCGGCACTCTTCGCCTTCACTTCGACTGGCGGGCCGGGCGACTTTCGCGGCTTCTTTCAAAACCCCAACCCGGGCACCGGCCGCGAGGCGAGCAACGCCAGCGCGCGGACCGTCGCGTCGCTCATTCGCTGGCTGCCGATGATCTTCTTCCTGTTCCTGGCCGCGCAGGCGTATAGCTCGCGCGAGGGCATCCCGCCGGAGACCATCTCGGTCATCATGCGCCTCCGGTGGCAGCGGGCGCGCAAGTTCGGTCAGCCTTTGCCCGTCGCCCGGAGCGTGAATGTTTCCTACCCGTATTTCGTGCTGTGCCTCTTTGCCGCGAGCTTCCACTCCGGTGATGACGAGACGTTCTACTGGGGATTGTGCCCCTTGCTGGCGTGGGCGCTGTGGCCGCATCGTTCGCGCCGGTTCCGCGTGGCAATCTGGGCGGGCACGCTGGCGATGGCCATGGTGCTGGGTTATGCCGGGCAGCGGGGCGTCGGGTACCTCTATCGGCTGGTGGGGAATTACAGTGCCCAGTGGTTCATCCCCGCGGTCGGCAGCAGCGGTGACCCGATGCAGAGCAAGACCTCGCTGGGCCAGATTGGCCTGCTCAAAGGCTCGAGCAAGATCGTCATTCGCCTCGAGCCCAGGGACGGCAACCGGGCGCCGGCGCTGTTGCGCGAGGCCAGCTATCGCACCTGGAAAGGGCAGACCTGGTATTCGGATATCAACCTCGACAAGTTCGACAGTGTTTACGAGGAGACCAATCACACGACCTGGCCTCTGATTCCCGGCAAGACGAACAGCGCGGCGGTCAACCTCGCCTGCTACCTGCGCCGGGGGAGTGCCCTGCTCCCGTTGCCGGCAGGCAGCGGGCAACTGGAAAACTTGTCCGCCTACCTGTTGCAGAAGAGCGGCATGGGCGCCGTCCTGGCCCAAGGACCAGAACTGGTCGTGTTCGATGCGCTCTACGGTCCAGGACCGACAATTGACTCGCCGGCCGATAGGGTGCCGGACACCTACGTTCCACCAAAGGAAACCAACGCGCTGGACCAGGTGATCGCAGAATTGCAGCTCAAGCAACAGAGCCGCAGTGAAGTGCTGCACTCCCTCAACGCGTTTTTCCAGGACCCGAACAAATTCCACTACCGCACTTGGCAAGGGCCGGATAAGTTCAAGATCCCGACTGAAACTCCCTTGGGCCGCTTTCTCCTGCGCACGCGCAGCGGTCACTGCGAGTACTTTGCGACCGCCACCGTGTTGCTCTTGCGCGAACTCGGCATTCCCGCCCGCTACGCCGTCGGGTACTCCGTGCACGAGGCCTCCGGCCGGAAATACGTCGTCCGCCAGCGCGATGCCCACGCCTGGTGCCTGGTCTGGGACGAGACCCGCCGCACCTGGCAGGACTTCGACACCACCCCAGCCTCATGGGTGGCGGCTGAGGCCGGGCGGGCATCGTGGATGCAATCCCTGGCGGACGGTTGGTCGCGGCTTGTCTTTGAGCTCGTGAAATTCCGCTGGGGCCAAACCCATCTGCGCCAGTACCTGCTGTGGGGCATCACGCCGGTGCTGGCTCTGTTGCTCTACCAGATTATCTTTCGCAGCCGCCGGCGACGACACCAGCCCAAACCGGGAGAGGCTGGCTCCAGGGCCGATTGGCCGGGATTGGATTCGGAGTTCTACCGGGTGGAACGAAAACTGACCGAGCGCGGCGCGTTGCGCCAACCGGGCGAACCCCTATCCACCTGGCTGCTCCGCGCCAGCACTGACCCGGCACTTGCCGATCTGAGCAGCCGCTTGCGGGAATTGCTGGCGTTGCATTACCGCTACCGCTTCGACCCGCTGGGGCTGAACCAAGCCGACCGCGAGACGCTGCGCCTAATGGCAGATGGCTGCCTTGTCAGCATCAAGTGACCGTCAGACGCAGTGCCAGCGGGCAAAAGCGCCCGTGGGCAGAAGTAGTGGCCCAGCGACTTCAGTTTGACCTGTTTAAGCCAACCCTTTGAAAAATCGGCAGATTGTGTGCAAACTGTCCTTCCGCGCAGCCTGCCCGCCCCCTATTACTACCCTAGCACCTCGCAAGTCCCTTGATGGTACCCTGATAGACCCTTAATAGTACCTTGATAGTCCCGTAATAGCAGAGCGCAAGCAACAGGCCTTGGGGTGGCTTTAGGGTGGCTTTGGGCCCCTTTGACCCGGCCTGGCCCGTCAGTGCGAGCGCCCTCGGGATCCCAAACATCTCCGGGAAGCGCTGGAAAACAGAGCTCGCGAGGACACTCAGCCTCCCGAACGCCCACCGACCGACGCAGCATAAGCATTCGGACTAATCCAGGCATCGGCCTGTAACGCAGTTGCTGCAGCACTTGCCTGGACCTGCCCTAGTGCCACTCTGGAGGAGGTCTGGGGGCGGCCTGCCGTGGATCGCGTAAGTAGCTAGGACTGAGATTCTTACGTAGTTAAACTCCAGCCTGGGGGCTTGGTTCTTCACCTCTTCCTGCTTCCGCTGGTGCGGATGCAAGAGCATTTCGCAATCGCGCTGCGTCCAATACGGCGGGCGCTGCCGCTTCCACGACCTCAGCCCACCGTCGAACTCGGCGGCTCAACCAAGATACCACCGGTATTCCAGGTCGAAGTCGCGATTGAAATCATCGGAGCGATGCAGCGTCAGATTCATTTCTGGCGCCGGGCCCGGTGCTCTGCCAGGGCCTTGTCCGCGGCTTCCCGCAACTCGCCTTCCGCCAGCGAGGCATGGGGCCCGTTGACCGCCCGCAACAACTCCGCCTCCAACTCCGGGCTGTCCTCCTCCAAGTCCAGTGCGACACGCGGCTCCAAAGCAACCTGCCGATCGCCATCGGTCAGAACGATAAACTCACCGCGGCACGCCTCGGCGATGAGTTCTCCAAGCTGTCCCTTGGCTTCCCGAATGGTAACCGCTTTCATGGCACCTAATCTAGCCATCCGCGCGGGCGAAAGCAAAGGCGGTCTCTCACCACTGATTACTTGTTAGCGTTAAGCGATTGCCTGGACCTTCCGCCCTTTGCGGGGTGGCTTGGCGGCGGCGACCAGGGGGGCGGTGAGCTGCTCGTAGAGGGCGAAGAGGTATTCGACACGGTGCCGGTCGCTGGGGAACGGCTCGGGCCGGTAACAGCGGTCCACCGCGCGGTCCAGTTGCTGATGCGCCTTGAGCAGCGGCGCGGGCATCGTCAACGGGTCATACAAATCCGCCAGCGTCGAGGTCGGGTACTGTGCCCGCGCGTTGTCTGTCCGTCACGCCTGCCGCTTTGATGGCGTGCTCACTCGCCAATGCAGCAAGTGGCCGCACGCCCCCATTCTCACCCCAAGGCCCATCTTTCAAATGACCCGACATATCCAGCGGCACGCATAGTCATTCGCACTGCGCCAACCTGCAATCTTTATTTGGAAAACGCTGTTGGAGTCTCTCCGGTCGAAAAAGGCCCGGCGAATTTGCTTCTCGCATTCTTGCCAAGGACAAATATAATGCGAAAAAAGGAAACCAATGAACTTGCGAGCAATATCAGCCGCTATCGAGAATGAGCTCATCAGCCTCTTTGAAGAGCTTCGCTCCGGAATGGCAGCCAGGGAGGATTCGCGTGCGTTCGGAGCCATGATCGAGCGCAGAATACTGGACAACTGGCACGCCATCTGTGAACGCTGCGGATTCGCGCCCGTCGACCTCCCCGGACGCCGCACTATTTTCGACTTCGGCTTTACGGTCGAAAATCGCATCGTTGGAATCGATGTCAAAACGAAGGATCTCGACACGACAAAGTATTCTGACGGGGGCATCTGCGCAGTTGGCAACCTACTCAAATTCTTGGCGAATGATAAAGGGCAATTCATCATCGCGGAGTTCGGCCACAACCAGTCGACGACGACGAATGACGCAAGAGACCTGGAATACATCCGCGTTGCTCCGTTTATCCTCCTTCCGCAAAACAGTTATCGCATCGAGAATCTGGGAACCGGGCAAGTCCGCCTGAATTATACAATCAACCAGGTGTGGGACGAGATCGAGTGGGATCGCGACATCAAAGTCTTTTACGACATCTTCACCGACCTCGCCATAAAGCACTACCAACGTGTCGGCAGAGACGCCGAGAAGAGAATTCAGGCAATCGAGAGCTTTAAGCGCGGCGGTTATGCCAAATTCACCTTCGCTGGTTAAACCAATCGGGGCCGTTTTTACCCCACTCCACTGGGCGAAATGGCTGGTCGCCCAGGCCAACCTCGTCCGGCGCTGGGCTGATGGCGCGACGGTTTGTGACCCCACAGCAGGTAATGGAGCATTTGCTTACGCCCTGATGGACGCTGCTATCACAACGGGTATCGAAGTCGATGACGAGATGCTGTCTCGGCTCTATTTGATCGAACAGCAACCAAAGTTCCTCCGAGAGTTTGAGGCTGGTTTCCAACTTAAGTACCAGCGGGACTTCCCCAAACGCAATCTGATCCATGCTGATATAATATTGTCGAACCCCAAGCGCAGATTTGACTTTCTGGCAGGGAACCCCCCATGGATTAACTTCAACGACCTTCCCCCAAGCTACAAGGAAGCAACCAAACCGCACTTCTTGGAGTATGGCCTGGTCCCGGATATGCAAGCTGTGCTGTTGGGCAGCTCCCGAGTTGACCTGGCGGCGCTCGTCATCACTGTGGTCCTCAACGAAAATCTGGAGCAGAATAGCCAGGCAGCCTTCTTCCTGCCGCTTTCACTGTTTTTCAACGACGGTGCTCACTCGGGTTTTCGCGCATACCGGCTCAAAAATTCTCCGTTTCAAGTCTGCCATATCTGGGATTTCCGAGAACAGAAAATCTTTCCGGACATCCTCACTCGAGTGGGGGCCGCATTATTCCAGCGAGACATAGAAAACGCATTCCCCATACCTTACAAAAGCCTCGCAGGGGCGTCCTGGACAAGCCAGTATGCTGCTCCGATTGGCGAATCTACTGCTCCACTGTCGATCTCCGTCAAACGTGCCGATCTGGACGATATTAGAGCCGCGGTCCCGATTACGGTCAGGGCCGACCAGAAGCCCAGGCAGGGCGTCAACACATGTGGGGCGAACCATGTTTATATTTTCGACCAATACCCGGGCCACCTGCCAAACCTGTTTGTCTTTCCGCTTCTGACAAAGGAATGTTTTCGGAGCGCCATCTCCAAGCCCCAGAGGTTTATTCTCCTTCCCTACAACTCCGATACGGGGAACCCCCTCACCAAGACTGAACTGAACCAGTATCCCGCCTTGTGTTCTTACCTCCATCTCCACAGGCAGGCACTTGAGAATCGGAAAGGAAGTCTGCTCGGTGCGTGGATCAAGCGAGGCATCTGGTGGGCATGCTTAGGCGTGGGCAGATACAGTTTCGCCCCGCATAAAGTGGTGTGGGAAGCATACGGTAAGCACACCTTCGCTCCGCAGGTTTTCTCGGCATTTGAAGGCAAACCCTGGCAGCCAAATCAAGCGATGCACTCGTTCATCCCCTGCACTACGGCCCAGGAAGCCGAGTCCCTTCTCGGACAACTACGCTCTTCGCACATTGAGAGGTACCTAAAATCACTTAACGTCGAAGGCACCTGCAACTGGGCGCAGCCAGGCCGCATCAAGAGATTCCTGCGGTTCGCAGAGCCGGAACCCCAACGCAACCGCCAGTTGGAGCTAGTCTAACACCGATGCGCCCATCCAGTCTCCGCCGTCGGACTTGTGCTCGGCCAGCAGGCGACCGGGCCAGAACAGGTCAATGAAGCCCCAATCGCCCGAGAGCTTCTTAACCGACTCCTCGAAGGTGGCGACGGTGCGGCGGCGGACGCCAAACACGTTGAAGAAGTCGTTCCAGAAGGATTGGCGTTCGGCGGCCTCGCGCGTTTCACCCTGCCATTCCCGGCTGAAGGCGATGGCACGGTGGCGAATCTCATTCCACGACAGTGGCATGGGCGGAGGCTACCACTCCCCGCGAGCCCAAAGACAGGAATTTCCGTCAGCACGGGTGCGAGCTCCAGGGCTGCTCTAAAGTCCGGCCAGTTGAGGGAAGATCCTGTTCCGCAGCCCTGAAATCCGAAGACCGAAGGCCGAAACCCGAAAGAAGGCCGAAATCCGAATTCTGAAAATGGCCTGATTCGATTGGCTGCTGCTCCGCTGGGGTGGCTATCAATTCGGCCTTCGGCCTTCGGATTTCTTTCGGCCTTCGGTCTTCGGGTCTCGGGTTTGGAATGGCCCGGGCCGACTTTAGAACAGCCCTGGTGCGAGCACAAACCCAGCCCGAATCGCGTTGACGGTGCGGGCACCTACCCCGCATCATGCTGCCATTCTGTGACAGCGGTTAGCGCCGTCACTGGCAGCCATAGGATTAAACGAACGGTAACTGATTTATGAACCTGGATACTCTTTATTCTGAACTGACTTTGAAGACCACTGCCAAGCTGGTGCTGGTCGTGCTCGATGGCGTGGGCGACATCGCCACACGCGAGCAAGGCTACCTGACCCCACTGGAGGCGGCAGCCACGCCGAACATGGATGCGCTGGCGAAAGACTCGGCGCAGGGTCGTATGATCCCGGCGGCCCCCGGCATCACCCCGGGCAGCGGGCCGGGACACCTGGGACTGTTTGGCTACGACCCGCTGGAATTCCAGGTCGGCCGCGGCGTCATCGAAGCGCTGGGATTGGGCCTGGAGCTGCGCGCGGGCGACGTGGCGGCCCGCGCCAACTTCTGCACGCTCGACACCAAAGGCATTGTAACCGACCGGCGCGCAGGACGCATTGACACGAAGGTGTGCGAGGAGCTGTGCGCGCTTCTGGCGCAGAAGGTGAAGAAAGTGGGCGATGCCGAGGTAATCATCAAGGCCGGCAAAGGTCATCGCTTCGTGGTGATATTCCGCGGCAAGGGCCTGGAAGGGCCGCTGACCGACGCCGATCCGCATCGCGAGGGCTTGCCCATTCCCCAGGCCGGGCCTGTGGACGCCAAGTCCGCCAAGGCCAAGAAGGCCGCCAAGCTGGTGGCCGAGTTCTACAAAGCAGCGCTGCCGATCATTGCGCAGAAGAAGCCGGCCAATGGTTTCCTGATGCGCGGGATTGCTCATCAGCCGGAGATTCCGCTGTTCAAGGACCGGTATGGCCTGCGCCCGAGCTGCATTGCGGTCTATCCGATGTATAAGGGTCTGGCGCAATTGGTGGGCATGGCCAAGCTGGAAGGGCCGCAGACCATCTCCGAGCAATTCGAGCGCTACCTCGCCGAATACGACAACTTCGACTATTTCTTCATCCACTTCAAATACACCGACATGTATGGCGAGGATGGCAACTTTGCCGCGAAGAAGCAGGCGATCGAGGAATTCGACGCCGCGCTGCCGATTCTGCTGCGCAAGCGGCCCGACGTGCTGGCCATCACCGGCGACCACTCGACGCCCTGCGCCATGAAGGGCCATTCCTGGCATCCGGAACCGGTGATGCTGCTCTCCGACTGCTCCGGTTCGGACAAGCTGGAGCGGTTCACGGAAACGGGCGCCAATTCAGGCTCGCTGGGCATCTTCCAGGCGAAGTATCTCATCCGCCTGATGCAGGCGAACGCCAAGATGTTCGATAAGTTTGGAGCTTAATGGCTAGACTCGTATTCGACATAGAGACTTCCGCGCTGCCGCTGGAGCAATTCGACGAAGCGCAACAGGAATACCTGTTCCGCGAGTGCGAAAAGATAGCCGACGAAACGGCACGCGCCACCCGCCATGCCGAAATTCACCGGCAGTTCAATCTCTGGCCCTTGACTGCCCAGGTCGTGTGCATCGGCATGCTGAATGCCGACACCTCGCGCGGCCAGGTGCTTTTCACTGCGGCGGACTACGACGATGCGGCGGACGAGGCTGGCCCGGTGGAGTTCATGGCGTGCGTGGACGAGGTCGAGCTGCTGACGGCGTTTTGGGATGTGGCGAAGCATTACGAGACGATCGTCACCTTTAACGGGCGCGGTTTCGACGTGCCGTTCATCTACCTCCGTTCGGCGCTGCTCAACGTGCCGATTAGCCGCAAGGACTGGCTGGGCTACCGCTTCCAGACCGAGCCGCACTGCGATCTGGCTGAGCAGCTCACATTCTACAATGTCAGCGGCCGGGATGGGGCGGCGCGCCGGTTCACCATGGACTTTTATTGCAAGGCGTTCGGCATCGAGTCGCCCAAGAGTCAGGGCGTGACCGGCTCGGATGTGAACACGCTGATGGCGGAAGGGCGGTATCGGGACATCGCAGAATACTGCCTGCGGGATGTGAAGGCGACGGTGCTGCTTTATCATATCTGGAAAGAGCGGCTGGCGGGGGTGAAGTGAAATCCGAAGGCCGAAATCCGAGGCCCGAAGGAAATCCGAAGGCCGAAATCCGAAAGGTGTTGGTGTGCTTCGCACTGAAGGAGGAATCGCGGCCCTTCCAGCAATGGGCGGAAGGTCGCGACGACCTCAAAATCATCCTGGTGGGCATGGGCAAGCGTAATGCGGAGAGGGCGATTCGTGGTGCCTTGGCGGAGGAGCGACCGCAGTTGGTGCTGACGTGTGGGAGTGCGGGAGGGCTGCGACCATCACTGACGATAGGCACGGTAGTGTTCGATGCCGACGCCGAAACCGGCTTGGAGCCCGCACTTCTGGCGGCAGGTGCCCAGCGGGCGCGCTTTCACTGCTCAGACCGGGTGGCGACGACCGCGGCCGAGAAGCGTGCGTTGTGGCAATCAACCAGGGCTGACGCTGTGGAGATGGAATCCGAAGTTATACGCGCCGTGTGCCGCGAGCAGAATATCCCCAGCGCCACCGTGCGGGCGATTCTGGACACTGCCGAGGAAGATCTGCCGCTGGATTTCAACCTGTTGCTGACGGCGGAGCGGAAGATGTGCTACGCCAAACTGGCCCTGGTGCTGTTGAAGTCGCCGGGTAAAGTTGCCGCACTGCTGCGTCTGCAAAAACACACGCAGGCAGCGGCCAGAAGACTCGCAGAGGTGCTGGCCCGAATTACCGCGGCGGGCTGATTGGCTCCAACGTGGCAACAGGCGGTGCGGGCTTCGGCTTGGCGTGCTCGCTGTAGCTGATCAGCGCGGCGCCAATCATGATGAACACCACGCCGGCCCAGCGGATGGAAGAGACCCTTTCGTGCAGAAACCACATCGCCGCAAAGGTCGCAAACACAAAACTCAACGCGGTCAGCGGCCACAGGAAGCTGATGTCGCTCTTGGCCATCAGGATCAGCAGGCTCGCGAAGAAGACCGCCTCGCAGAACACGCCCAGCAGCAGGTTCACATTGGTGACGCCCGCTTTGATCACCTTGGCCAATTCGGCAACGCTAACTGCTTTCATGTCGCCGATCTGCGTGATTCCTATCTTTAGCGAAACCACGCCGGCAGATTCGAAGAGCAGCCCGATGATGAGAATTGAAAGCAATTTAGCCATATTACAAATCCTGGTAGCGAATCAGCTTAATGCCCAGTTGGTTGACCTGTTCCCGCACGCAGGGACTGATCAAGGCGTTAAACTCATTCTCAAATTCATTAAGCGAGGGATGGGAGTAAAGCTCGGAATCGCCCGCGGGGAGCTGCGGGAGCAAGCGGGTGACAAAGGGTTCATCCACGCGGGCATTCTGCAGCAGACCGAAGACAGCGTCCGTGTGCCGGATGCCCCGCTGGGCCAGCGCCGGCCGGGCGCGCGCGGAAAGCGTGTGGTAGATGGCAGCGTGAAGCACGCGATAGAGGAGATGGCCGGAGGCCACGCGCAAGTTAATCCGGAACGGATCGAAGGTCAGGCGCAGGCGCTTGATGCCGAGCTGGGCGGCGTCGCTCATCAGAATGCGGAACACCGTGGGATGCAGGTGCAGGTGCAGGTGGCCGTTGACGTGGTCCAGAGGCAGGCGCGTGGCGCGGAACTTTTGAAACTGGGCGTGAATCTCGCGCCGCAATGGTTCGCGCAAACTGCGCTGAAAGAAGTAGCGGAACCCGGTGCCTGGCGGGTGATTGCTGAATTCACCCCTGGCGTTCACCAATCCAGGAATTGCGTCGGGCGGCAAGGCCGAATGGCCGCATAGCAGGGTCAAATGCAGTCCCACACCCAGCGTCGGATGCTCGCGGGCAAGAGCGACGGCCTCCTCAAAGGCGGGTTCATTCACCATCAGGCTGGTGGTGGTGAGTATGCCTTCGCGGTGGGCGCGGATGACCGCCTGGTTGATTGAGGCGGAACGGCCGAAGTCGTCGGCGTTGACGATCAGGCGGCGAGGCTTAGCATCCGGATGTGGCCGGCTAGCCGCCATAGCTGTGCAACACGGCACCGGACATAAACTGGCACCAGGAACGCAGGATCAGCATCAACTTCTGCCCCTTGTTCAAGCGTATTAACTCAGGGCCGAAAACGTCGAAGCGCTGCCGCTCCAGCTTGCGCAACAGCCGCCAATAGACTGAGCCCATGAGCCCGGCAGCGACCATCGAACGGCGGTCGGCGGCGGGCAAGGTCTCGCGGGCGAGCCGATAGAAATGACGCGCGCGCTGCGCGACACTGGTCGCGAGCTCGCAGAAACGCGGAGAGTATTCCAGCCGCAAGATCTCCTCGGGCGAAACCTTGAAGCGGGCCAACTCGGAGAGCGGCAAATAGATACGACCGCGCTGGGCGTCAGAGCGCACGTCGCGCAGGATGTTGGTCAATTGGAGCGCTTTGCCGAGGCAGATCGCGTACTCGCAGCAGACGGGATCCTGATAACCGAACACCTCGATGCTCAGCAGGCCGACGACCGAGGCGACGCGATAGCAGTAAAGCTCCAGTTGGTCGTAATCCGCGTAGCGTTTGGTGTCGAGGTCCATTTCGACGCCTTGCAGCAAGGCGTCGAAATGCTCGAAGGCTAGATGATATTGGTGGATGACTGGCTGCAATTCACGATTGACCGGGAATTGCGGGGTCTCGGTGCCGCAGGCGCGGCGGAGGTCGGCGCGCCAGGCGGCCAGTCCCTCGCGGCGCTGGAGGACGGGGAGGGACTCATTGTCGGCCACGTCATCCACCTCGCGGCAGAAGGCGTAGAGGGCGGACATGCCGTCACGTTTGGCTCGAGGCAGCAAGATAAACGCCAGCGCCAGATTCGACGCGCTTTTCCGCGTGATCGCCTGGCTCTCTTGCATAGCTCAGGGCTGGGACTCGGGCGGGGTTTCCTTGCGGATTGGTGGCAAGCCGCCGGTTTCAGCGAGGGTCGGATTGCGCGAGCGGTAGCTGTGGCCCGAACGCCGCCGCCGGCGGTGCTTCTCCGGTGGCGGAGGAACGCCATTCCCTGCAGCGGACTTCGCGGCTTCGGCTGACTTGGAGGAATGATGGTGCGAATGATGGTGTTCGCCCCCTCGGCGACGTGCCTTCCTGATGAAAACCGCCCAGATCAGAATCAGCAAAACGATAAGGGCTATCGCGCTGAAGATAAGCAGACGTTCACGCAGGGCAGGATCCGACACGTGCCAGGACGCCATCACTGCGTCAGTCGCTTCGTCGGCCAATAAAATGGGAATTGTGCTCATGGCAAAGAGTCTTTCTTCTGAAGGGGGGGCGCGTCTTCGTCCCCCTCGGCTCCGGTGGCGATATTCAAGCGCTGCATGCGATAGCGCAAGGCATGGCGGCTGATCTTCAACTGCTCAGCGGTCCGGGTGAGGCTGAAGCGGTTTTGTTCCAGCATGGCGCTGATGAGTTCCCGCTCGAAGTTGGCCATCCGATCGTCGAGCGATTCGGTGCCCGTAATTGTTGGCGACTCCGATTTGTGCAAGCGCCCCTCGAGTTGGAAATCCGGCAGGCTGAGCGTCTGAATTTCGTTGGTGGTCTCCAGAATCAGCGCGCGTTCGATCACGTTGCGCAGCTCGCGCACGTTGCCGGGCCAATGATGCGAAAGCAGTTTCTGCCGAGCCGCACGGGAGATAGCCCGGACGTTCCTATTCATCGAGACCCCGAAATTGCGGAGGAAATAATCGGCCAGCAGCAATATGTCATCGCCTCGCACGCGCAGCGGGGGCAGCCGGAACTGCATCACATTGAGCCGATGAAACAAATCCTCCCGGAACTGACCCTCGCGGATGGTGTCAATGATATCGCGGTTCGTGGCGGCGATCAGCCGGACATTGACGCGCAGTTCCTGTGTGCCGCCCACGCGCGTGAAGGAGCCATCCTCCAGGAACCGCAGCAGCTTGGCCTGGAGCGGCCGGCTCATGTCGGCAATCTCATCCAGGAAGATGGTTCCGCCGTCGGCTTCCTCGACGCGGCCAAGCTTCTGTTTGAGCGCGCCGGTGAAGGCGCCTTTCTCGTGGCCGAACAACTCGCTTTCCAGCAAGGTTTCGGGGATGGCGGCGCAATTGATGCGGACGTAGCTGGCTCGGCTGCGGTGGCTCAGGCTGTGGAGCGCGCCGGCCACCAACTCCTTACCCGTGCCGCTTTCGCCGAGCACCAACACGCGGGCATCAGTGGGCGCGACGGTTTGGATGAGCTGGCGCAACTCGTGCATCTTGGGGCATTCGCCCACGATCTGTTCGAGGCTCCAGGTCTCGGTCGCGCGGGCGCGCAGGTTGGCGTTTTCCCGCAGCAAGCGATAGCGCTCGGCGCAACGCGCCACGGCGTGCAGCAATTCCTCGGGTGCGAAGGGCTTGGGCAAATAGTCAATCGCCCCGGCCTGAATGGCTTCGACCGCCAGCTTCGGCGTGGCGTAGGCGGTGATCATCACCATCGGCAGGTCCGGCCATTTGGCGCGAGCCTTGCCCAGAAATTCGTAGCCGCTCATCCCGCCGAGCCGCGCATCGGTGATCACCATGAAGAACTCCTCGCGCTCCAGGAGGCCGAGGGCTTCTTCGGCGGATTCAACCGCCCGCACAGGGTAGCTCTCGTCCGTGAGCACTGTTTTGAGCGACAGGCGCATGTTCTTCTCGTCATCCACCACGAGCACTGGCGGCAGCCGGACGCTCACAGGCACACCTCCGAGGTGTTGCGCGTCAACCTTCCGTTCTTCTGTTCGAGCGTCTTCAATGTTTTCTGGCCAGCGTAATCAAAGCCTTAGCCGGAAATACTAGAACAAAGCGCGCTCCCTTTCCAAGGCTGGATTCTACCTGCACGGTGCCGCCGTAAAGTTCGACGTTATGTCTGACCGTCGCCAACCCCAACCCGGTACCCTTATCCTTGGTGGTGTAGTACGCTTCGAAGATCCGCTCCAGCTTTTCAGGCGGGATGCCGGGGCCGTCGTCGCGCACGGCGACCTCGACCGAAGAGTCACTGTGGCAACGGGCGCTAACAAAGACATTGCCTCCCTTCTCCCCGAGCACCTCGCGGGCGTTCTGCAAGAGGTTCATGACGGTGTCCACCAGATGGCGGCGCTGCATGAAGAGGGGGGGGAATTCGCCCGCGTAATCGCGGTGAATATGGACGGGATAAGCCGCAGCCGGCGGAAACACCTGGGCGATGGCATGATCCAGCTCTTCCACCGCGTTCAGCCGCTCCACATGGCCTTCGCTCAACTGGGCGTAGCCCATGATCTGCGTGATGATCCGGTCGGAATGCTCGACCTCCTCCTGGATAATGCGGACCTGTTCGGGCGGGACCGGCTTGCCCAGCTTGAGCGCCCGCTGCAACGAGAACGCCGCGTTATTGATGATGGCGAGCGGGTTCTTGATCTGATGGGTGAACTCGGCGGCCACCCGCCCCGCGGCGCGCAACTGGCCCTCGCGCATCGCAAATTCGCGCGCCTCCTCCACCGCCCGCCGCTGCCGCTCAAGCAAGACCTGCACGCCATAGCAGCAGATCGTCATCAACAGCAGCAGCGCCATGCGCAGCGTCAGGGTCTGGGTCGGATTGTCGGATGGCGTGTAGAACGCCAGATTCTCTCTGGATGGATCGTCCAGGTCTTCGGGAGTGCGAGTGACGACTGTGGTGCGGGAGTCGGCGGCTGCCGCCGCAGCGGTCGTGGCAGACAGGCGGGACGCGATCCTGCGCGCGGGTGAATTCGATCCGTGTGAGCGTTCCACTGGAGCCTGCCAGGCCGCCCAGGCCTCTCGCTCTTGCTTGAGGGCCTTGTTAACCGAGATACTGATGCCGCCGGCCATGAGGTAGCAGAGCGTCAACGTCAGGTTGAGCAGGATTTGCGACGTCGCACGCGGGACGCTCACGGCGCCGCGCACTACCAACCCCAGGAAGAGCCAGTAAAGGATGCTGTCGTAACCACCAGTGACCACCACCAGCGCCGACACGAATATCCCGTCCACCAAACTCATGGCAAACACCCCCCATTGGACCAACAGCAACGGCACCCGGCGCAAGGCTAGCAACAGGACGGCCACCAGCGTATTAAACGCAATATATGCCCACAGGAAGTATTGCGTTGCCGCAATGGTGATCTCCAGGGTTCCCAGTCTTTTCACTCCAATCCAAGGTTCTTTGGAATAGAACGAATAGAGGAGCATCGCAATCCCGGCCACCTTGATTGGCAGGATGATATCCCGCTCCATCGTGGCAATGCGGTCCATCAGTTTCACCGCATCGGGCGGCGAGAGCCTCAACAAGTCCACCGCGCGGCCCGGCAACCGCAGCGCAGCCAGGGCCAGCTCAGCGGGGCTGTAATTTCTAAGTCGTTGCCATAGACCGACGTTCATAAGGGAGCTATGGAAGTAATGGGAGTTATCGGGGAAGGGATCAGCCCCGACGCTTCGCGGGTCGGCGCTCGCGCAGCAGTTCCATCGCGCGTTCGGCAACTTTGTCCACCGGCCACAGCCGTCCCAAGCCCTCATACCCACAGGAAAGCAGGCCCTCCTCCGGCCCGATAAACCCCACCCCGCGCGACCTGAGCGTGGCCACGTTCTGCTGCGTGGCCGGATGCAGCCACATCTTTCCGTTCATCGCCGGGGCGACCAGGATCCTGGCGCGGGGATTCAGGGCCAGCGCGATGCAGCTCAAAGCGTCGTTGGCGATGCCATGGGCCAGCTTGGCAATCGTGTTGGCGGTGGCGGGCGCAATGAGCAGCAGGTCCGCCTCGTCCGCCAGCTTAATGTGCGTGGGCTGCCATTCGTCCACCTCATCGTACAGATCGGTTACCACCGGATGCCGCGACAAGGTCTGGAATGGCACCGCGGTGATAAACCGCAGCGCGTCCGCCGTCAGCACCACGCGCACCTCGCAACCCTGCTTGGCAAGCTGGCTCGTCAGGTCGGCGGCCTTGTAGGCCGCGATCGACCCGGTCACTCCCAACACGATATTCTTTGCTGTGCTCATCAGAAGAAAAGTATGAAGTATGAAGTATGAAATATGAATGAAGACCGAGCACAGCCACCGCTTTCATAATTCATAATTCATCCTTCTTCCATTAAAACTCCGGCGCCGGCGCCCGTAGCGACCGCATCTTCTCCGCTTCCACAATGGCGAGCATCCGCCGCAAGTCTTCTGCGATGCTGGCGCTGAGGAGCAGATAGTCGAAGTGTTTCCACTGGGCGATCTCCTGCCGGGCGACGTCCAGCCGCTTTTGGATAACCGCCTCCGAATCCGTGGCCCGCTTGCGCAGGCGCCCATCCAGGATGCTCATGGACGGAGGTGTCAGAAACACCGAGACCAGCGCGCGTTTCAGCTCCAGGTCTTCCCGCGCCTGCTCGCGGATGGTGGCCGCGCCCTGCACATCCGCGTTGAGCAATACGTCCTTGCCCTGCCGCAGCTTGCCAAGCACCTCGGCCTTGAGCATGCCATAGCGGTTGCCGTACACAGTGGCGTGTTCAAGGAAGTCGCCCGCATGCACACGCTTGAGGAAGGAACCGACGTCCAGGAAATGATAATCCACTCCCTCGCGCTCCCCGGCGCGGGGCGGGCGCGTGGTGCAGGTCACCACGCGCGTCAGCTCGGGCCGCGCGGTGAGCAACTGCTGGCAAAGGGTCGTCTTGCCCCCGCCGGAAGGGGCTGAAATCAGCACCAGCAACGGACTCTTGTTTCTGCTTTCTGCTTTCCCAATTTCAGCTTTTCCCTCTAGGTTCTCGGCATTCATCATTCAACATTCTGCGCCTGTTCGCGGAACTTTTCCAACTCGGCCTTAAGCGTCACGACTTCGCACGAAATCAGGCGGTCGTTGGCCTTCGACCCGATCGTGTTGATCTCCCGGTTCATTTCCTGCGCCAGAAAATCCAGCATCCGCCCCACGGGCTCCTTCGATTTCCGGCAGTCGTCGAACTGGAGGAAGTGGCTTTGCAGTCGCGTCAGCTCTTCCGAGATATCGGAACGGTCGGCGAAATACACCACTTCCTTCAACAGCCGTTCGTCATCCGTGCCGGGCGCTTCCAAACCTGCGCTCTTGATGCGCTCGATGAGTTGCTGGCGATAGCGCTCCGCGACCGTCGGCGCGTGCACTTGAATCCGGGCGGCCGCTTTGCGCATCACCGCGATCCGCTGAGCCAGGTCCTGCGTCAGGTGCGCCCCCTCCCGTTCCCGCGTCCTCACCATCTGGGATATGGCCTGCTTCAGCGCCTTCTCCGCCGCCGGCCACAAATCTTCTTCCACCGCCAGCTCCTCGTCGGTTTGGAGGACGCCCGGCGCCCGCGCCAGTTGATCCAGCGTCACCGGTCCTGGCAGCTTGAGCTGTTTGGCCAGGCGGCCCAGCTCCCGGGCGTAGGCTTTGGCGAGCGGAACATTGAGGTGCAACCGCGCCGAGGCATTGCCCGAGCCCGCATGGAGCGAAACGCGCACCGTCAGCCGGCCGCGCGCAATGTGGCGATTGATCAGGTCGCGGATCTGCGCCTCGAGCAATTCCAGCTCGCGCGGCAGGTTCACGGAGATCTCCGTCTGCTTGCGATTCACCGAGCTGAGCTCCACGGTGACCTTAAAGCCGTCTTTCGAGCAATCCCCGCGGCCATAACCCGTCATTGATTTCATCCGGCAGCAGTGTGCCTAATTTACGGCGCTGAGGCCAATCATTTCTATCCCGGGCGGCTTCGAAACTCCTTGGAAACCGCCCCCGGCGCTTGCTATATTCCCAGCGCGTGCAGACCCGACTCGGCTTTATCATGGGCGCTGTGACTGCGCTTACACTCCTGGCCACTGGTTGTTCCGTGGAGGATCCCTCGCGGGGGCGCAGCGTCTCCGGCACCATTGAAACGGACGAGGTCCGGGTCGCCTCCCGTTACGGCGGGCGGGTAGTGAAGATCTCCGCTGCCGAGGGCGATTCCTTGAAAACAGCCCAGCCGCTGGTCGAACTGGACGCCGCCGAGCTGAAAGCCAAGCGTGACCGGGTGGCCGCCCAGGTGGCCGAATACGAAGCGGGACCGCGCCCGCAGGAGATTGACGCGGCCAAACACGACTGGGAAGCGCGCGCCGCCGAGTCGGACCAGGCGCGCGTGGACGCCAAGCGAGCTGAGGAGCTGTTTACCCAAAAGACGATCTCGGCCACCGAGCATGACCAGACGCTAACCCGCGCCAGCACGCTGGAGAAGAATGTGGCGGCGGCCAAGAGCCGTTATGACCTGCTGTTGGCGGGCACCCGGGCCGAGCGCCTGGCCCAGGTCCGTGCCGAATTGGCCGAGACGGACGCAAATCTGCGCGAGATGAGCATCGTGGCCCCCTCCAATTCCGTGCTGGAGGTCCTGAGCGTCAAGGTCGGCGACGTGCTGGCGCCCAACCAGGCCCTGGCCACCTTGCTCCTGACCGATCACCTCTGGGTGCGCGTCTTTGTTCCCGAGCCGTGGCTGGGCCACATTCAACTCGGCGAGCCTGTGAGGGTCCGGGTGGATTCGGATCCCGGCAAGGACTTCTCCGGTAAAGTCGAGCAGATCGCCCGCTCGGCCGAGTTCACCCCGCGCAACGTGCAGACGGTGGGCGAACGCGTCAAACAGGTCTTCGGCATCAAAGTCCGCCTCGACAATCAGGAGGGGAAGCTCCGGGCTGGCATGGCGGCAGACGTGGCGTTTCCGAACGTGCAGAAGTAACGCGTTCAGAACCGTGCCTGCCGAAGTCATGATCGAGTGCGAAGGGCTGACCAAGCGGTTTGGCCATTTCACGGCTGTCGATAACGTCAGCTTTCGAGTGGAGCGAGGCTCCATTTTCGGCTTCCTGGGCCCGAACGGGTCCGGCAAGTCCACGGTGATCCGGCTGCTGTGCGGGCTGCTGGCGCCCAGCGGCGGACAGGCGCGCATTGCCGGGCTGGATGTGGCGCGAGATTTGGAGCAGATCAAGAGCCTGATCGGCTACATGTCCCAGAAGTTCTCCCTCTACGACGAGCTGACGACGCACGAGAACCTCGACTTCTACGGCCGCCTTTACGGCCTGCGCGGCGCGAAGCTCCGGCAGCGCTACGACCAACTGGTGGAGCTCACACATCTGAAACCTTACCTGGACCGGCGCGCGGGGCTGCTTTCCGGCGGCTGGCGCCAGCGGTTGGCGATGGCCTGCTCGCTGATGCACCACCCCACCGTGCTCTTCCTGGACGAACCGACCGCGGGCATTGATCCCGTCGCCCGGCGCGAGCTGTGGGACCTGCTCTTCGAGTTTTCGAGCCAGGGCATGACGCTCTTCGTGACGACCCATTACATGGATGAGGCCGAGCGTTGCTCGCACGTCGGCTACATCTACCTGTCCAAGCTGGTGGTTTGCGGCGAACCCGATGACCTCAAGCATCTGCCAGTGGTCAATCCCCCGGACACGCGGCGGATTGACGTGACGTGCGACCATGTCACGGTCGGCCTGCAGGCGCTGCGGCGATTCCCGGGGGTGCGCGCCGCGACGGTGTTCGGGCAATCCATGCACCTGCTGGTGGACAAGGAAATGCCGGAGGCGTCGATCCGCGCGGAGCTGAGCAGAGTTAACATCCCGCAGGCGGACATCCGCCCGATCGCCCCTTCCCTGGAAGACGTGTTTGTGGCGCTAACGTCGGGCCACGCAAACGGGGAGGGCCAATGAGAGTTCCTTTCCGAGGAGTCACGGCGATCATGCGCAAGGAGTTTCTGGTCGTGTTTCGCGACCACCTGACGCTGTTCTTCATGTTCTTCCCGCCGCTGATCCAGTTGATCGCGTTCGGGTTCGCGCTGGATTTGGACGTGAAGCATATCCCGACGCTGGTGTTCGACGAGGATCGCACCCGGGAGAGCCGCGAGCTGGTTAATCAGTTCGTGAACACCGGCACTTTCAAGGTGGTGGGCCAAGTGCATAGCGTCACCGAGCTCGCCGAATCGATCCGGCGCGGGGAGGCGTATGTGGGATTGCAGATCCCGCCGGGCTTTGCGCGCGACATGCAGGGCCGGCACACCGCCCGCGTCCAGGCGCTCATTGACGGCTCGAGCTCGAGCGTCGCCTCGTCTGCGCTGAACACGGCGCTGAACGTCGGTTTTCGCCAATCCATGCTGCGATTGGCTGACCGGACGGGGGTGCGGGAACTGCCTGTCGAGGTGCGCCCGCAGATCCTGTATAATCCCGAGATGCGGAGCCCGAACTTCTTCCTGCCGGGCGTGATCGGGCTGGTCCTGCAAATTGCCACCTTGTTCGCTACCTCCATGTCGCTGGTGCGCGAACGTGAGCGCGGGACGCTGGAGCAGTTGCTCGTGAGCCCGCTTTCACGCTGGGGGCTGATGCTCGGCAAGATCACGCCCTACCTCTGCCTCTCGATGCTGATGGCCGTCGGGTTGATTGGCATCATGCAATGGGTGTTCCATGTGCCGGTGGCCGGTGACATCCGGGAACTGATGGTGGCGACGCTGTTCTACCTCTGGGCACTCTTGAGCATCGGCCTGCTCATCTCGACGTGGGCGCGGACCCAGATTCAGGCGCTGCAGATGTGCATCATTTTCATCCTGCCGACGGTGTTCTTCTCCGGCTTCATCTTTCCTCGTGAGACGATGCCGGGGATCTTCTGGGCCGTCGGCGTGATCCTGCCGGCGACTTACTATATCGAGCTGCAGCGGGCCATAGTGCTGCGCGGCGCGGGGCTGGCCGATTTCTGGTTCAACATCGTCGTCCTCGCGGGAATGGGCATCGGGATCTTCAGCCTGTGCGCGCTCCAGTTCAAACGGAAGATCGCTTGAGCCGGTTCGCATTCCTGCGGGCTTTGCCCAGTTTGGGAGGATGTTTCAGTGCGTCACGCTGGCCAGTGCCCTTGGGTTGACTCGCCTTGCGCTGGCGCGGCCCTGGTAGCGCTCTGGTGCTGGTCTGGGGGCGGCCTGACGTGGATCGCATAAACCTCTGGATACGCGGCAGTTGTGGATTTAACTGTCTGGCCTTGGGTTTCTTTGCGTCACCGCTGGCTCCGCGGCGCATAGACGGTGCAGGCACGGCGTGTACCCAACGAGGCCCTGACGTGGGGCGCGTAATGGGCTGGGATTTAGGGACTTGCACAGATAGCTCTGACTTGAGCCTTTTGGGGTTCGCCTTCTCCTGCCCTCGCTGGGGCGGGCGCGAGAGCAATTGGTAGTCGCGCTGTTTCCGGGTGCTGTTGCGTCCGATGTAATTCTGTTGGCCGGTCAGCGGACCCGATTGGGCGAGGCGGGAACGGCTCTGCCGCTTGGCCCCATCCGCGTACCAGGCGTCCCGCTGCTTGTCCGTCAGCGGCCCGCCCTGGCTCCACGTCCTTGAGGCGGCGCGGAAGGCGGCTCGCGAGCGCCGCTGCCGGGCTGTGCTGGGATCTTCGGGAACGACATACCGGCGCCAACACAGCCGTCCATTGCGCATGTAATAGACAAAGGGGCCGCTCCTGCCGCTCAGGGGTTTGCCTTGCGCCAGGAGGCGGGCATGTTGCTTCAGTTCCTTGGGGCTCAGGGGCACCATGCCGCCGGTGGGGGCGATCCCGCGTTTGCGGCACGGCTGCTTCTGCCGGACCGCCGGCACGCCTTTGGTCATTGGCCTGCGATTCATTTCGCTAACCATATCATAAAACTACTGGTTCAGGGATCAGAATCCATCGGGTTCGCTCATGAGTTCCCACATTTCATTTTGATGCAGCCAGATGGGGTCAGCGACTGGAGTGCGCTACCGTCACCAACCTGCCACCATGAAACAATTGGAGCGAGTAGTTGTCCTGGTCAATGCGTCGATAGCTGACGAAGTAATCCTTGCCGAGGCGCTGGTAAGTAGGTGCCCACTGCGGGTCAATTCCCTGATAAGTTGACCAGACCTGCCGGAGAGACGCTGGATACTTCTCGTCGTGAAGTGGAACTCCCGCTGACAGGTAGTACGGGTGCAGTTCAAGCAATCTTTTTGGATAGTCGCGCACTTCTTCATGGTAAAGCTTTAAGGCGGCAATGACGGACTTCCAGCGGGCGGCTGCTTTGGGCGCTGATGACGGCGCGGAAGCGCAACCCACCAGCACTGTAAGGAACACGAGGAACAGTGTGGCCTTCATAGCTGTTGAAAGCGGCCTACGCTCTGCGTCAGGCGCGCCGACTCCCTGACTCACGGATTCACAGCAGGCGCAACCCGGCGTCGCCTGCACGCAATTGGGCGGTCTGTTATTCATGGACAGCCTTCTCCAGCAGCGTCCTCTCTGCCTCAAGCTTTGGAATGGTTGATCGGAGCGTGGCCAGCCGGTTTGAGAGAAGAGAGGCCACTTGTTCTTTCACCGGCTTGCCATCCAGTTGGCTCAAGTCAAACTGATCGGAAACTTCGACCACCGAAAGCTCCGCCAGCGCCTGAAAGTCATCATCGTAACCGAGGTTGCTCAGGAGGTACCGCTTGCCCGGCACCATCGTGAAGCTGGTCCGAATCCTTCTGTTTCCGGGTGGCAGGCTCCCCTTAAGCATCCGAACAACTTTGACGTCAAATGGGTATACTCCACGGTATTCGAGGAAGATCTTCTTCCCGTCTACAATGACAAAATCGGGTGGTATGGAGACGCAATCCGCGACAACGATGTCCCGGTGCCTCTCGACGAACCGCGGTAGGTCCGTGAAGGGGGGCCTGATGAAAGCCCAACTCAAGACTCCGCAGCCGAGCAGGAGAACAAGGGCAAGTCCGGTTTTTTTCATATTGTCGGATTCGCTACCTCCGCCCAACAGTATGTTTGGGACAAAGTCATTGGTACAAAGACAAAGCAAAAGGGCCCCGCCTTCTATTGTGATCGTGATAATTGCCCCTTCGGCTCGGCTCGCGCAAAGACAAGGTCGGGCAAAACGCCCACTGCGCTCGACCGTCCCCGGTCGCCAGCCCCCAAGCGCCGGAGATCATCTCTACCACGTGACCGGAAATGCTCATCACTTGCTCCGTGATAGGCAGGGAGCAGGGAGCCGTCAAGGCCGAAGAACGGCAGTTAATGCCAAGAGGCTAATTCCAAATCGCTTTCAAGATGAGCCGAACTGCCCCTCACCCCGCCCTCTCCCCATCGGATGGGGAGAGGGTGTCCGCAGGACGGGTGAGGGGCAGGTTCGGGCTTTGCTGGCGGAGTTAATCTCAGGTTGAACGCGAACTGGAATAAGAGGCAAGGACGCAAACCAAGGCAAGAGGGACCCATATAGCCAATAGCCAATTGCCAATAGCCGATGGCCGATGGCCAATAGTAGGTGGCGGATAACAAATGGCAGATGCACATTGGGCGTTGCGCGCGCGGCGGGATGGTGGAAATACTGGCAGAACGTCAGGCCGCCAAAGCCCCCGCCGAGGACGACAAGGTGAGATTTCTCGCGTTCCGCCATACAACTGCCTTTATCCGCTCGGAATATAATGCAATTCTTGAGGGTGCGCTTTGTTCATCTGTGGTTGAATTGAATGATTACTGGCGAATCAAAAGAACGGGAGCGGGTGCCGCGGCTGCGGTTGCGGGTGACCGCGACGGCGGAATCGGTGCTGCGCTCGGGCCATCCGTGGCTGTTCGCTGACAGCGTTCGGGAGCAGAATCGCGCGGGGGAAGCGGGCGAGCTGGCCGTGATTTACGACCGCAAGGACCGATTCCTCGGGGCGGGACTGTTCGATCCGGACTCGCCGATTCGCGTGCGGCTGCTGCACGTGGGGAAGCCCCGGGCCATTGATCGCACCTGGTGGTCTGAGCGGCTGACTCGCGCGCTGGAAGCCAGGCAGGGCTTGTTTGACGAGCACACGACCGGGTTCCGGTGGATCAATGGGGAAAGCGATGGCTGGCCGGGCCTGGTGCTGGATCGTTACGACCAGACGCTGGTGCTGAAACTTTACACCGCCGCCTGGCTGCCGCGGTTGGAGGAAATCGCCGGGTTAATCACCGAGCGCTTGGGTCCGGAACGCATCGTCCTCCGGCTCAGTCGTAACATCCAGGAATATGCCAAGCGCCAATTTGGGAAGGCGGATGGAGTCATTCTAAGCGGGCCGCCGCTGGACGGTCCGGTCACGTTCCTGGAAACGGGCTTGCGGTTTGAAGCGGACGTGTTGCGCGGGCAGAAGACGGGGTTCTTCCTCGACCAGCGGGAGAACCGGCGGCAGGTGGAAGCCCTGGCGCGCGGACGTGAGGTCTTGAACGCCTTCAGCTTTTCGGGCGGCTTTTCGCTCTACGCGGTGCGCGGGGGAGCCCGGTCAGTGACGGACCTCGACCTAAGCGCTCACGCCCTGGCCGGCGCAAAGCGCAACTTCGCTCTGAACGCGACGAATGCCTCGGCTGCCTCCTGCCGGCATGAAATGGTTCAGGCAGATGCATTTGAATGGCTGAAGCAGCAGCCGGGGCACAGGTTCAATCTGGTAATCCTGGACCCGCCATCGCTGGCGAAGCGGGAAGTCGAGCGGCCGGGCGCCATTCGCGCATATGGGGGGCTGGCATCGTCGGGCATCGAGCATCTGGCGCCGGGCGGGATTCTGGTAGCCTGTTCCTGTTCGGCACACGTAACCGCGGAAGAGTTCTTTGCGGCTGTGCGCAAGTCCGCCGCGGAGGCTGGCCGCAAGTTCGAGGAATTGCGGACCACGTGTCATGCGCCGGACCATCCGGCGACCTTCAAGGAAGCCGAATACCTGAAGGCGATCTATTTGAGGGTGTGAGGAAGGGTTGAGCCGGGTTCAACATCCAACATCCAACATCCAACATCCAACATCCAACCTCCAACATCCAACATCCACCATCCAACATCCAACATCCAACATCCAACCTCC
>CAIWJG010000403.1 GCA_903912925.1 uncultured Verrucomicrobia subdivision 3 bacterium
CCCTCTCCCCGAGGGAGAGGGTTGGGGTGAGGGGGAAGGGGCCTTACGAATAAGACCAGCACGACCAGCAGCCGGGGATGCGTGCAGGGAGCCGGCACCGCTGGCGCAGGTCGCTGCTCTGCGGACTGCTGCCACGGATCCTTCCCAGACCAACCGGCCGGCCCGTTCGGTCAAAAGCGCGCCACGCCAAAAGACTGACGATGTGGACAAGACCAGCCCGCCGGCAGTGCCAAATCCTACTCCTACCTACCGTTCCGATCTCCGCCCCGCCTTTAGCAAGGATGTGCCGGTCACTATAGACGATCTCAAAACCATGGAGCGGCACGTGAAGGCACTGGCCGCGCGCGTCTCGCCCGCCGTGGTGGCCGTTGAAGTCGGCACCAGCACCGGCAGCGGGGTTATCATCTCGGCCGACGGCCTCGTGTTAACCGCCGGGCATGTCTGTAGTGGACCTAACCGCGACGTGAGCTTCACCTTCCGCGACGGCAAGAAGGCGCGCGGAAAAACGGTGGGGCTTAACCTCGACAAGGATACCGGCCTCATGCGGATCACCGACCGGGGCCCCTGGCCTCATGCAGACATGGGCGATCTTCGGCAGGCCCTCGTTGGGGATTGGGTGCTGGCGCTGGGCCATCCCGGCGGCTTCGATCTCCGCCGGTCGCTTGTGGTGCGGTTGGGGCGCATCATTCGGATGGATGCGAGCGCACTCCAGACCGATTGCACCATCAGCCCGGGTGACTCGGGCGGCCCGCTGTTCGACATGCACGGCCGCGTCATCGGCATCCACAGCGCCATCAGCACTTCCATGGCAGACAATTTCCATGTGACGGTGACGGCATTTTACGACGGCTGGGACCGATTGGTAAGAGCGCCCGCCTCGAAGAACGAGGCCGACCATCCCCAGGCTTATGTCGGTGCCACGGGTGTGGATGACGCAGACGGCTGCCGGTTGACGAAAGTGGACGAGGACGGCCCCGCCGCCAGAGCCGGCTTGAAGCCCGGCGACCTGGTCGTCAAGGTGGCTGGGAGGGAAGTCAAACACTATGCCTCCTTCTGGCGTTGGGTGGCCCAGGCCGAACCGGGCGACACGCTGAATATCGAGGTCAAGCGTGGCGATGAAGTGCTCTCGCTGCAGCTTAAGGTGGAGTCGCCGCCAGGCCACAACTGATCTGCCCATGCCTTCAGCCCCTATCGCTTATGCCCGCGTGCTGATGTTCGCGCTGGTGGCGGGATTGCTGCCTCAGCTTTCCGGCGCGCAGGATTCCGCGGATTCTCCGTCGCTCAGGCGCGACCGCTACCGGAGCGGCGAGGCCACGTTGAGCGCCTTTGCTCCGGTGTCCGAAGCGACCCGTTATTCCATTGTGAAGTTGAACGTCAACGGGGCCACGGTTGCGCTCGCCACCGTCGTGGATAATAACGGGCTGGCGCTCACCAAGGCCAGCGAACTCAAAAAGGGCAAGCTGACTTGCTGGCTCGCCACTGAGAAAGAAGTGGATGCCGAGTTGATCGGCACGGATGAAGACGAAGACCTCGCTCTCATACGGGTGCACGCTGTGGGCTTGAAGCCGATTCGCTGGGCTTCAGGCGAGGTTGCGATCGGTCAATGGGCCATCACGCCCGGGATCGCGGCTACGCCGCAAGCGGTCGGGATTGTCAGCGTGCTGCCGCACCGGGTCCGCCCGCCGCGCGCGCTCATCGGCGTGTCGTTCGACTTCCGCGACTCCAAGCCCAGGATCCAGACCATCCTGCCCGGGTTCGGCGCCGAGGAGGCCGGGTTGAAAACGAACGACGTCATCCTGGCCGTGAATGCGATGGCGGTGACCAATCGCGAGCAGATCGTCGAGACCCTGCGCGAGTTCCGCGAAGGCCGGAAGGTCAAACTGCGAATCCAGCGACTGGAAACGCAGTTCACTGTCGAGGTGCGCATGATGGTGCCCAAAGCCGGCCAGATCGAAGGTGACCCCTTCTCGTCGCCGCATCTGGGCCGCTTGGGCGGTGAAGTCAGCCAGCGCTCCGAAGGGTTCGAGCAGGCCATCGAGCACGACACCGTCCTGCAGCCCTGGCTCTGCGGCGGCCCGCTGGTGGACCTGGACGGCAAGGCCATCGGCATCAACATCGCCCGCGCCAGCCGGGTGAGCACCTACGCTCTCCCCTCCCGGCTCGTGAAGCAGATACTCGATAACCTCAAGACCAAGGCCAAAGCGACCATGCCCGCCGTCAAGTCAGATTCCCGTCATCGCCTGTGACTTGGCTGGATGGATTGCCTATGGAGTTCCTATGGAGTACGTATGGACTTCCTATGGACTTCCTATGGAGCAACACGGGAGCAATACGGGAGCAACGCGCTACCAACAAGCATGTAAGGTCAGCACTTCCCAGCGGTGCGCATCTTGGGTTTTTCGGAGCGCGGACATTCTTGTCCGCTTCGGGGTTGACTGAGCCCATCAGTCCCATTAGTCCCATTACTCTCATCACTCCTATTCCCGGTGTGGTGGTTTTGGGAAAATCTAAGATGCGCATCTCCCAGCGGCTCAAATCCATCGGGCATTGCAACCGCCCCAACTCCTGATACGCTCCCAACCTGAGCACATGAGATTTCTACCTTCCCTTGCCTTACTCGGGGCCCTGCTTCTGGGCGGCGAGGCTGCCGCCGCAGCACCGCGCACCAAAGCCCCCCGCCCGAACATCTGTCCACCATGATAACCCGGAAAGTATTCGATGTTCAGCGGCGGATCGTGGCCCATAAGACCGTCGAAGCGTGGGACAATGCCCCGCATGTGAGCATTCTGGTCGATCTGGATGTAACGCCGCTGATGGCCAACCTGGCGGACGTATCCGCACGCGCCGAGTATGTGGGGACGCGCGTCACGATCAATTCCGTCATGCTGAAGATAATCGCCGAGGGGTTGAAGAAATCCCCAGAGATGAATGCCCACGTACAGTACAGCCGGCGAACCGGGGTGGGGGAGGTAATGCTGCATGACGAAATTAATATCGCGACGCCCTTTAAGGCCGCGTGTGGGCGGATGATTACGCCCGTCATCAAAGGGGTGGAACGGATGACGTTGCTCGAGGTGTGTCGCGGGATGGAGGAGTTGAAGCGGCGGGTGGCCAACACCCATCTTGACATTCTCCTGATCGAAGCAGCGCAGGACGATACCTGGAAACGGATTCGCAAGGGACAAGTGTGGGCCGTGTTCCACCGGGTATGGGCCAACTACATCGGCCGCGACCGGGTTATTCTACCGTCCAAACAAGTGGCCTTGGCCTATTCCAAGACCCTGGCGGCGGATCGCATTACCGTGGCCGATTTGCTTAGCGCCACCATCCTGGTGTCGAACATTGGCAGCACCATGCGTGATTTGCCAGGAAGTTTCGGATTGCTGGAAATCATTCAGCCGCAAACCGTCGCCATAGGGCTCGCGGCCATCCAGAAGAAACCGCTGGTGATCACCGATGCGGCAGGGCAGGAGACCATTGCTATTCGGCAGGTGTTGCCCCTGACGATTTGCTTCGATCATCGCGCTATGGATTTTGAAGCCGTGACCGGCTTTATCCGCGAGGTGACCAGACTCTGCCGTGAAGACGTCCAGCCATAACCTCCTGCGTTCATCAAAGGGGGCGCTTCCTGACACCACCACCGGAACGCCGGATTCATCCGGCAGCCCCAGTGCCACTCGCCCGCCTGCCGGATGAATCCGGCGTTCCAGTTGACTCGGCTATCCGCCTTGGCGGTGGTGCCGAGAAGCGCCCCGCGGCGTAGGATGAAGAATGGCCGGAAAAGAGACCAGACGGAGCGCGGCGAGGGGTGCATCCTGACAGCACCACCGGAACGCCGGATTTATCCGGCAGCCGCAGTGCCACTCGCCCGCCTGCCGGATGAATCCGGCGTTCCAGTTGGCTCGACTATCCGCCTTGGTGGTGGTGCCGAGAAGCGCCCGATCAAAGGTTGGAGTGCAATAACGAGTTGAGACCTATTGCCATCCATAGTAATAAGGATACCAAAACATGTCACAATCACTGGCGATTCTTGGTGGTCAACCTGTCCGCACCCGTCCCTTCACTTCCTGGCCGATCTTCGGCGAGCCGGAGGAACAGCGGCTGCTCCGCACGCTCCGCAGCGGCAAGTGGGGCAAGCTCCACGGCCTGGAGGTGGCGGAATTCGAGCAGCGCTTCGCCGCCATGCACGGCGTCAAGCACGGCATCGGTGTTGTCAACGGCACCGTCTCGCTGCGGATCGCCCTGATGGCCGCAGGCATTCAGGCCGAGGATGAAGTGATCGTGCCGCCCTACACCTTCCTCGCCACCGCGACGGCGGTGGTCGAGGCCAACGCCGTCCCCGTATTTGCGGACATTGATTTGGAGACCTTCAACCTCGACCCCAAGGCCGTCGAAGCTGCCATCACACCGCGCACTCGCGTCATCATGCCGGTCCACATGGCCGGCCAAGTCGCGGACATGGATGCGATCATGGCCATCGCCAAGCGGCACAAGCTCGTCGTGATTGAAGATGCCGCCCATGCCCATGCCGCGATCTACCGGAAGAGCCCCGCTGGCTCCATCGGCCAGATGGGCTCGTTCTCCTTCCAGTCCAGCAAGAACCTCACGTCAGGTGAAGGCGGCATCATCATTACCTCGGACGATACGCTGGCGGAAGCCTGCCGTTCGATTCACAACTGCGGGCGCATCGCCGGCGGGCTTTGGTACGAGCACCACGTCATTTCCGCCAACTACCGGCTGGGAGAGTTCCAGGGCGCAATCCTCAACGGCCAACTGGACCGCCTGGAAGCCCAAACCCAGACCCGTGACCGCAACGGCCAGTACCTGGCTGCCCGACTCAGCCGCCTCCCAGGAATCCACCCCCAGAAGCGGCCCGCCGATTGCACCCGGCACAGCTATCATCTGTTCCTGTTCCGGATTGACGCGGCGGCTTTCGGCGCGCCGCGACAAGCAGTGCTAAAAGCATTGGAGGCAGAGGGGATTCCGGTTTGCGGCGGCTACGCCCTGCCGTTGTATCGCCAGCCGTTATTCCTGAATCGTGCCTTCGGCCCCTATCTCCCCAATGCCTCCCAGACGCTCGACTACGGCAAGGTCAGTTGCCCCAATTGCGAGAAGATTTGCCGCGAGCAGGGCGCCTGGTTCGAGCAGAGCCTCTTCCTGGGCTCGCAGACAGACATGGACGACATCGCCAACGCATTCGAGAAGGTGTATCAACAGCGCGAGGCACTGAACCGTTGGGCCAAGGAAAAGACGGCATAGCGGTCTGTTGATAGGTTCATGGAAGGCATCAGGTCAGGCTTCGATCCGCCCGGGCCGCCGCCAACGGCTCAGCACTGCTGGGGAAAACCTTCCGAGGGGCCAGTGATCAGTGACCCGTGATCGGTGGGCAAGACCCGCTTACCCGCGTCCGCACTTTCTCCAGCAGGCGGGTCACCTGTTCCAGCTTGGCACGGAAATCCGGCCAGTCCGGGTCTTCGAGGTCGAAGCCCGGGTAGCGGCCCGTGAAATAAACCTCCGCCAGGCTCGTACACAACGGTTGGATACTACCCGCCAATTCAGCATCCCGCGTGCGCAACTCCTTGCGGAGCCGTTCCAAGTCATGCGTCTTCTCCAGAAACCAGCCACACCGGATCAGCTCCGCTTTCAGCCCTTTCTCCAGGATTTCGGCCAGCTTGCCCCGGCACATGTCGTAGCTGATTTCCCGCTCGGCGAGCACTTGCAAAGCCTCCAGCTCAGACTCGGCGATGGTGAGCCAGTCGCCCGGGTTGTTGGAGTCAGTTTTCCGAGGCAAGGATTACCCCCTCCTTCATGACCGTGGCGAAGAAGTGGTCGTGGCGCGAGCGCTTTTCGGCCAGCCGCTGCGGCGTGATGGGCAGCAGTGTGAAGGCCGGACAGGGCCAGACATCCACCAGGGCCTCCCGAAATCTCCGGGCGGTCTCCAACTGCCGCTCCGCGCCCTCGGCGACCAGGCACAAATCCACGTCGCTGTCCGGCCCCGCCTCCCCACGCGCGTGGGAGCCGAACAGGTACACCGCCCGCAACGGCATCACCCGATCCATCGCTTCAAAGCAGTGGGCCAGTGTTTGACGTTGGCTTTGCAGGCTCGCGGGCAAGTTGTCTAAGCTGAGCTTCACCGGGCCTAATGTAAGACTTCCCAGCTTATCTGCAAGCCGGTCGTGGAGCGCGCCGCAAGCCGAGCTCAAGAACCCGGCGTGAACGGCTGCCTCTCCAGCAATTCTCATTATGCGATGGCGATGGCAGCCCAAATCCGAAACCCGAAGGAAATCCGAGATCCGAAGGCCGATTCCGCCAGCTCACCCTTTAACGCAGAGGCGCAGAGGTTCGCAGAGAGTTCTTCTGGGGAAAAGCTGAAATTGGGAAAGCAGAAAGCAGAAATATGAAACGACGGAATGGAAAGCGCGGGCCTTTGGATTTCTGCTTTCTGCTTTCCCAATTTCAGCTTTCTCTGCGCCGCGCTGCGTCTCTGCGTTAAGCCCGGTTCCCGAATCCGAAACCCGTAGTCCGAGTCTTCCTCTCATTAACACCCAACTTCAGTTGGGTGAACAGCGCCCCCGCTGGGGTCCAACCGTTTCAACGGTTTCCCCTGACTTTTGCCCATAATGAGAACTGCTGGCCCGGCACCTGCCGGCGAATTCCGCGAAAGCAACTGGGCCGATATCGCGGTGTTCAACGCCGACAAGATTCAGGACACCTCCACCTATATTCAACTCCGGCCTGGGCGGACGACTTCAAAACCCGCTTCCAGAGCGGCTTTGGCCTGTCCTTCGTCGTGGGTCATCAGGCGTGAAACCTTCAATTCTTCCATCGCAGCAAGGTGCAGCCGATCCAGCGAGCGGCAGGGTTTGTCGCCGGAATTCCGATGCTGCCGCAGTGCGGTTTGGAACACCCCCGACGGCAAAGCGCGAAACTCGAAGGGCGGCTGCTCTCTCAGGATGCCAAACCGCGTCTCGACCTGCCGCCATTGGTTTCGGCTCAGCATTCCTCCGGTCCAACCTGCTTGCAATTGCGCCAACGTTTCCAGCTCCGCCAGGACGGAGACGATGACCGTGGCCTCTGCGTCAATCGCGCTCCAGACCGCTTCGCTCAAGGGCTCGGGACGAAGCACTTTGAGCAGGCAACTGGTGTCAGCGTAGATCATCGGGATCAGGTCAGGCTGCGATCCGCCCGGGCCGCCGCCAACGGCTCATCACTGCTGGGGAAAACCTTCTTGCCAAAGACCGCCTTGATCCACCTCCGATGCGCTTTGGGCGTCCAGCGCGGAAGCTTGGTCTCAGCCGGTGTTATGCGCACCAGCTTGGCCACCGGCTTGGAATCGCGTGTAACGATGATTTCCTCCTCTACCTGCAACGCGGCCTCCGCCTCGGGCCAGCGCTGGCGCAAATCCCGAATCGTGATCGTCTTCATCCCCCAGAAGATAACATGTTTCACCAAGACGTCAACCGTTAGGCCCGCGCCGGCAGCAATTCTCATTATGGAGGAGCTGGGGACGCCGGCTGAGGGCACCCGGCCTGCATCCGCTCGTCAAAAATAAGCAAGTATTTCCTTGCGCCGGTGCCAGCTTTGGATCAAGACTCCCGTTAATGGTGGCAGAAGGCCACAGGACACTAGAATTAAGACCAATACCAAAGAACACTCACCAAATATAATTTAGCGTAGCACGGCCCCGGTCTTACCAGAAAACCTCGAAATTTTCATTTGAGAGACCCAGCCCAAGCGCGCGCCACACGGCGCGGCTTGGAGCATTCTCTCAAAAGGCGCTTCGAGGTGCCTCTGGTAAGGGTGCGACAAGTTCGCGCCCTTTTGTTTTTCCGTCGTTCGTGTCGGCTAAAGCCGGGAACACGAACGTATGAAAAACAACGGAACCAAGCACATAACAAATCAGAGCGCAACAACCCCCAATAATCGGCGGCTTACCGCTTGCGTGAAATGGCTGGTTGCAGTGGCCGTCGGTCTGGCTGCGCAAGCTGGCGCGGCCACCATCCGGGTGCCACAAGACCAACCAACCATCACTGCCGGAATTTCGGCGGCAAGTGCAGGTGACACCGTTTCCGTCAGCCCCGGCACCTACAACGAGTACAACATTCCCATCGCAAAGCCCGTGACCGTGACCTCCGTTGGCAGTGCAACCAATACCATTGTTGACATGCAGCACAATGGTCGGGGTTTTATGATCACGAATGCTTCGCAAACAGCGATAAACATCTTGGGCTTAACAATTCAAAATGCAGCGATTCCATACTACAGCGGCGGCGGGGCAGTCTTGATCGTTTCCGGAAAGTGCAGGATTAGCGGATGCATCATTCAGGGAAACAGCGGTCCTGCCGACTATAGTGGCGGTCCCATAGCGAACTGGGGTACTAATATTGACGATGTGCTTGTGGACAATTGCGTCGTTCGCAACAACTTTGCAGCCAATGGCTGCGCAATAAGCGGTTGTGCCGTTTTTGGGTGCTTGATTTACAACAACTCAGCGGGGAATAATCCTATGGCCTTGTCTGGTTGTCACGCAACCAACTGCACGGTTTACAACAACACCGGCGGCTATCTTGGCAACCCGTGGACTGCCGGAGGAATGAGCGGCGGCACGGCAGTAAACTGCATCTTCTGGGGCAACTCTGGGCACAACGGCCAACAAGTTGACCCGGGTTCTTCAGCGACCGTTACCTACAGCATCGTTCAGGGTGGATTTGCCGGGACAGGAAATTTGAGTTCAGACCCCCTGTTCGTGAACGCCGCTGCTGGCAACTTCCACCTACAAACAAATTCGCCAGCGAAACACGCTGGCGATCCCGCAACCTTCAATGTTGATGGCTCTCGTGCTGATATGGGCGCTTTCGGCGGTGGTTTCAGCCCGGCAATCACTCCCCTTAATCTCCCCCAAATCACGCTGTTTGCCGCCGCTTGCGACCCCCTGAGTAATACTTATGTCGTGGGGACATTTACGAACACCGTGGTAATTGGAGGACAATCGTACTCACCCTATGCCGGCACAACATATCTCCTTGCTCAATACCGGCCTAACGGTACAGTCGGCTGGGCAATACGTTTCGGCACGTCATCATCAGCAACACCCCAATTCAATCTTTGCACAACGCTCACCGTAACTTCGAATGCGGTGTACGTGACCGGCGCTACTGGGGGAAGCATACATATCGTGGATACGGCCAGCAACGCCGTAGATACCGCTTTCAACTCTGGGAATAAAGCGGGGGGGTCTGACGGCTACCTCTTCCGCTTCTCCCTGACAGGCGTGGCAGTCTGGCAAGCGTCAATCACGGGTAGCTCGGCAGGTGACAGCGGCAACGGCGTTACTGTGGACGCTGCCGGAAATGTTTATTGGGTTGGCTGGTACAACGGCTGTTGCCCATCCGCAGGCGGAGCCACGCTAACGGGTGGTGACGGGACATCCGTGGCCTTGAGCAGCCCGAGCTACGGCACCGCCTTTCTCACGAAACTATCTTCCGCAGGCACGCCTTTGTGGGTGGCCAAAGCCTACAATCGGGACGTTGGGTTTTATAACGTTGCCGTTGACAGCCAAGGCAACCCTTATGTTGTTGGCATCGGAACATCTGTTTATTCGGGTAATCCAACTACCGTGGTGAACGCAAATGGCAGTACTGGGGCGGTAAGCAATCAGGGAACTGGATCTGAGTTTCTGATAAAGTTCAACACGGTGGGCATAATGCAATGGTCGGCTACCCCCGTTGGCTCACTCGACTTTGGCTATTATCCAATCTCCATAACCACCGGCGATAACGTGCTATTTGGTGGAAGCTATTCTTCAGGCCCACTTACATTGCCAAGCACCGACGGGAACAACCTTCAGCTTGCTGCCCCATCGGGCAAGGATGGGTTTGTCGCCCAGTACGATGTCAATGGAAAGGCGAAATGGGCTGTGCAAATTCCCGGGACAAACGACCAGCGCGTCGTTTCTATTTGTGGCGTCAGTTCTAACGTTTGGGTTGGCGGTTTAACTACTGGCGGAATTGGTTTGCCGGGAATTTCACTCACTCCAAGGGGGGCGCAGAACATCTTCATTTTGCAGACGGTTACTAATGGCAACGTCCTCAGTGGCAGTCTTCTTGGAGGCACGGGCACAGATACCCTTACAAGTCTGCAAGTCGCTGGAAGTGCCCTTGGCCTCATTGCAGGTAACGAAGGCGGCAACTTTCAAGGCTGGGGGAGTGGCATAACAAATGCTGGGCCATTCGTGTTGACGGCTTACGCCTCCCTACAACCACCGCCAACCATCACTTCACAACCGCAATCCGTGACGGTAAACACCCATGCCAGCGCCTCATTTAGCGTGACTGCCAGCAGCACAATACCATTGAGTTATCAATGGTCGCTGAACGGGACTAATATTTCAGGTGCAACCAATTCCAGTTACAATCTTGCCAGCGCGACGACCAACGATGCGGGCACTTACATCGTCATCGTTAGCAATGCCGGTGGCAGCGTGACGAGCAGCAATGCCGTTTTGACGGTTATTCCGCCGCCCACCATCACCACCCAACCTGTGAACCAAACCGTGAATCAAGGCAGTCCAGTCGGTTTCAGTGTCACCGCCACTGGCACGGGCCTTGGTTTCCAATGGCGGTTGAACACCGTGAGCATTTCAGGGGCAACCAACTCCATCTACAACATTGCGAGCGCGACGACCAACCATGCGGGCATTTACTCCGTCATCGTTAGCAATACGGCTGGCAGCGTAACGAGCAGCAACGCGGTTTTGGCGGTCATTCCGCCTCCCACCATCACCACCCAACCTCTGAACCAAACCGTGAATCAAGGCAGTCCAGTCAGTTTCAGTGTCGTGGCGGCTGGCACGGGCCTTGCTTACCAATGGCGGCTGAACACCGTGAGCATTTCAGGGGCAACCAACTCCATCTACAACATTGCGAGCGCGACGACCAACCATGCGGGCATTTACTCCGTCATCGTTAGCAATACGGCTGGCAGCGTGACCAGCAGCAATGCCGTTTTGACGGTCATTCCGCCGCCCCGCACCGGAACTGGCACGGCGACGTTGTTCGACGTTTTCGTGGTGGCCGTGAATATCACTGACGGCGGCAGCGGCTACACCAACCCGCCGCTGGTTCGGCTTATTGGCGGAGGCGGGAGCGGAGCACAGGCGGTCGCGGTGGTCAGCAATGGC